>NZ_JPWT01000077.1:0-186594 GCF_000773065.1 Burkholderia sp. ABCPW 111
CGATCGAGCAATTGCTTCCTCCGACATCCTTAAAATGAGGTGTCAGATTATGCAATCGCTCGAAAACCCTCCACGGTTTCCTGCGATGAACCAAAAAATTGCCGAGACAAGCCGTGTCTCGTTTCGTGGTACGTGTATCAAAAGGAGGTTTTGACGAAAATCGCTCAGACCGGTGACGTGAACGCGCAGTCGCAGTGAGCACCGGCTTCGACGATGCCGGGTCACGCGCGGAAAGCGATGCGCGAGATCAATCGGCCGAGCCTTCGGACATGGCGCAGTGGAAACCCGTGTTAGGCAACTGGGCTGGCGGTTCGATCTTGCGTTGATGGTGTCGTGCGATCTTCGATTGGCAGGTTATTTTCCGATACAAAACCGACTAAAAATCACCCCCAACAAATCATCAGACGTAAACTCCCCGGTGATCGAATTGAGCCGCTCCTGCGCGAGCCTCAATTCCTCGGCAAAGAGATCCAGTGCCTGAGCATTCTGATCCGCGTGCCCGGCCGCATGCGCGAGATGCGCCTGCGCCGCACGCAGCGCAATCAGGTGCCGCTCCCGCGCGAGATACACGCTTTCCGCGCCCGCCTGCCAGCCCGCGATGCGCAGCAGCTCGCCGCGCAGCAAACCGATACCTTCGCCGCGCTTCGCCGACAACCGCACTTCGCACACCTCGGCGCCGTCCGCGCCGCCGCCCGCTCGCACGACCGACGCAGGCGCGTCCGTCAGATCCGTCTTGTTCAGCACCCGCACGACCGGCACGCCAAGCGGGAAACGCGCGGCGATCGCCGCGTCGTCGGCGCCGAGCCCGCTGCGCGCATCGAGCAGATGCAGCACGACGTCCGCCCGCTCGATCTCGCCCCACGTGCGCGCGATGCCGATCTTCTCGACCTCGTCCTCCGTCTCGCGTAGCCCCGCCGTATCGATGATATGCAGCGGAATGCCTTCGACCTGAATCGTCTGCGCAACCTTGTCGCGCGTCGTGCCGGCTATCGGCGTGACGATCGCGAGCTCCGCGCCCGCGAGCGCGTTCAACAGCGACGACTTGCCGACATTCGGCTGCCCCGCGAGTACGACCGAGAGCCCCTCGCGCAACAGCGCCCCCTGCCGCGCGTCGCCGAGCACATGCGCGAGCCGCTCGCGAATGCGCGCGAGCTTGCCGCGCGCATCCGCCGCCTCGAGAAAATCGATTTCCTCTTCCGGAAAGTCGAGCGTCGCCTCGACGAGCATCCGCAGCGCGATCACGTCGTCCACGAGCGCGTGGATGTCGCGCGAGAACGCGCCGTCGAGCGAGCGGCCGGCCGAGCGCGCGGCGGCTTCGGTACTCGCCTCGATCAGATCGGCGACGGCCTCGGCCTGCGCGAGGTCGAGCTTGTCGTTCAGGAACGCGCGGCGCGTGAATTCGCCGGGCTCCGCGAGCCGCAAGCCGTGCGCGCGCCCCGCGTCGAGGCAGCGCTGCAGCACGAGCTGCAGCACGATCGGCCCGCCGTGGCCTTGCAGCTCGATCACGTGCTCGCCGGTGTATGAATGCGGCGCCGGGAAATAGAGCGCGATGCCGCGATCGAGCGGCTCACCCGCGCCGTCCAGAAACGGCACGTAGCTCGCATGTCTCGGCGCGAGCCGCGCGCCGCACAGCGCGTCGCTCAACGCGAGCGCCGCGGCTTGCCCGGCGCGTCCGAGCGAGATGCGCACGACACCGATCCCGCCTCGGCCGGACGCGGTGGCAATGGCGACGATCGGATCGGAATCAGTGGCGAGCATGGCGAAAATTCTGAAATAAATGGAATGGGAATAAAAAAAACCGCAGATATCCTTGAATGCCGAATTGTAGCCCGGCCGCGCAATACTATTGCGCAGACAACGTCCCACCCCGCCATTTTCCGCAATTTTCTGTTTATCTTAGTTGCGCTAATCAATTGATACGACGAATTACGGGCGCCATTCCGACCAAACGACCTCAACCACCGATCAGCAAGCATGAGCGCAACCGCGCCCGATCGCAACCTCTGGCATCCACCAGTTAAACAGTCACTCAGTTGGGCTAATCATAACCTGACTGGTTGTCTCCTTGGCAGCGGTCGAACTGCACAATCTGGCCATGCCGACACTCGAAGAAAAAGCGGCGTTCACCGAACGTCTCAAATTCGCCTTGTTGCGCAGCCCAGAAAAAGTGACCGGCGCGACGGAACTCGCTTTGCATTTCAATTTGCGTCATCACGGCGAGCATCCGGTTTCTCCGCAAACCGCGCACAAATGGCTGACGGGCCGCACAATCCCGACACCGGACAAGCTTCGCACGCTTGCCGAATGGCTGCGGGTCGACTTGCATTGGCTGCACTATGGCCCGCCGCCGAGCGCGGCGCGCACGACGCCGCAGCCGCTGCCGCGCGACGAAAAGTATCCGCCGACGCCGGAGACGATCGAGCTCGCGTCGAAGATCGAATCGCTGTCGCCGCATCACCGCTATCTGGTGCAGGAACTGATCGAGCAGTTCTACGGCGATACGTCGAAGCGCTGACCGCGCGGCGCCCGCATCAATGAAAAAGCCGCCTGCTTGATCAGGCGGCTTTTTCGTATCTTCAGCCGAAACGACATCCGGCCATTCGAAGCGGCTCGAAAAAAAGGGCGAACTGCGTCGCCCCTTTTTTCGGCAAGCCGAGCGTCAGCTCGCCTTTTTCTTCGCCGCGGCGCCGCCGAGCGTGCGCGTGATGTAGTACTGCTGCGCGATCGACAGCACGTTGTTCACCACGTAGTACAGCACCAGGCCGGCCGGGAAGAAGAAGAACATCACCGAGAACGCGATCGGCATGAACATCATCATCTTCGCCTGGACCGGGTCCGGCGGGGTCGGGTTCAGCTTCGTCTGCACGAACATCGACACGGCCATCAGCACCGGCAGGATGAAGTACGGATCGCGCTGCGACAGGTCATGAATCCACAGAATCCACGGCGCGCCGCGCATTTCCACGGACGCAAGCAGCACCCAGTACAGCGAGATGAACACCGGAATCTGGATCACCACCGGCAGGCAGCCGCCGAACGGGTTCACCTTCTCGGTCTTGTAGAGCTCCATCAGCGCCGCATTCATCTTCTGCGGGTCGCTCTTGAAGCGCTCGCGCAGCGCCTGCATCCGCGGCGTGATTTCCTTCATCCGCGCCATCGACTTGTAGCTCGCCGCCGACAGCGGGAAGAACACCGCCTTGATGAGCAGCGTGAGCAGAACGATCGCCCAGCCCCAGTTGCCGACGAAGCCGTGAATCTTCTCGAGCAGCCAGAAGAGCGGCTTCGCGATGATCGTCACCCAGCCATAGTCCTTCACGAGCTCGAGGCCGGGCGCGATGCCCTCGAGCATGCGCTCTTCCTCCGGGCCGGCGAACAGGCGCGCGGTGACGTCGGCCGACTGGCCCGGCGCGATCGTCGCGACCGGCTGCTTCACGCCGACGCGGTACAGCGTCGGATCGATCTTCTCGACGTAGATGTCGCGCTTCGCGCCTTGCTGCGGAATCCACGCGGACGCGAAGTAGTGCTGAACCATCGCGATCCAGCCGTTGTCGGCGGACGTGACGTAATCGGCCTTGTTCTTGTCGATGTCGCCGAACGTGATCTTCTGGAAGTGCTTCTGATCCGAGTACACCGCCGGCCCGAGGAACGTGTGCGAGAACATCGGGGTCTCGACCGACGTGTTGTCGCGCACGAGCTCCATGTACACGCTGGGCGTGACGGGCGCGGTGCCGACGTTCTCGATCTTCGTGTCGACGCCGATCACGTAGCTGCCGCGCGTGAACGTGTACGTCTTCACGACCTTCACGCCGCCCTTGACGGGCGACTCGAACGACAGCTTCAACGTGTTCTGGTCGGCCGCGAGCGACGTGGGGCCGGCGACCTGCGCGAACACGTCATTGTGGTTCGGGAAATCGCCGCCGAGCAGGCCCGAGCGCGCGAGGTACGTGTGGTTCGCCGCGTGGTCGAACAGCGTCACCGACAGGTCGGGCTGCTTGCCGTCGCCCGCCTTCGTCAGCGTCAGCTTCGCGAGCGTGCCGCCGCGCGTGTCGATCTCGCCGTTGTAGACGTCGGTCGAGAAGCGCACGAGCTGCGCCTGCGCCGCGGGCGCGGTGATCGCGGGAGCCGCGCCCGTCGCGGCCGCCGGCAGCGCGTTCGCCGCCGCCGCGCTTGCGCCCGACGCGCCGTTAGCCGCGTTCGACGCGGTGTTCGTCTGCGTGACGTTCGGGAAGAACATCGACGGGCGTCCGTGGGACCGTTGCCAGTTGTCGAACAGCATGACCGCTGACATGAAGAAGATCACCCATAGGACGGTGCGTTTGATATCCATGCGTTGTCTCAGAGTCGATGGGACGACGCCTCAGCTTCGTGAGGAGCGTTACGTGCGTCGGAATTGGGCAGCGGAACGAGGTCGATGCCGCCCGCGGAGAACGGATGGCATCGGCACAGGCGCCTGGCGGCAAGGTAAGTGCCGCGCGCGGCGCCATGATACTGGATTGCCTCGCGCGCGTAATCCGAACAGGAAGGATAAAAACGGCATCGGCTGCCGAGCAGCGGGCTCACGGCAAGCTTGTAGAAGCGCAGCAACGCGATCAGAACCGTTTGCATAGCAGTGGCGGCGCCGATGCGCCGCGTTCGAGCCTATCGGGCGAACAGCCGGCCGCCGTTCGCGACGGGCGTCGGCGCGTCACTCGGACGCGGGCTTCGCCCCGTTGCGACGGACGATCTCCCGGGCTGCCCGATCGAGCAGCTCGCGGATCTCGCCCGCGCACAGCGCCGCGAGCGGCGCGGATGCCGCGCTCGGCATCGCCTTCTTGTCGAAGCGCGCATGCAGGCGCAGCAGGATATCCCAGCCGGCGAACTCGGCGCGACGCGTGCGAAACGCTTCGCGGGCGAGCCGCTTGACCATATTGCGAGTCACCGCACGCGCAGCGTACTTCTTGCCGATGACGAGCCCGAGACGCGCTTCGTGCCCTGTCGGCTTGCCGTAGATCACGAAGTGCGCGGTGCGCCGCCACGGGCGCAAACGAAAAACGGATGAAAATTCATCCGTTTTCAGAAGTCGCGCAGCTTTGGGGAAGGCGGCGGACGCTTGCAACGGAATCGAACCCGGGACAGCGGCTGCCTCGCCCGCATCGCTGCGGACGGCGGACACGGCGCGCGGCCCGCCCTTAGATGGCGAGACGCTTGCGGCCCTTCGCGCGGCGGGCGTTGATGACCTTGCGGCCGCCTGCCGTCTTCATGCGCACGCGGAAGCCATGGGTGCGCTTGCGGCGCGTCACGGAAGGTTGGTAGGTACGTTTCATGTTGCTCTCACTTGTTCGAGAATATCGGGAATCAGGGACCGCGTGCCCTCTCTTTCGAGGCAACCGGGCGAACGCAATCGCCGAAAATAACAGGATTGGTTTTCGCGGAACCCGTTATTTAAACCGTTTTTCTCTTGGCGGTCAATACGTTAGAGGCACATCGGGGCCGCATCGGCGGTGTCGATCCCCGGTTCCGCGCGCTGTGGCGATTGCGCCCCACTGACAATTCGCCCCTGTGGATAACTCCCGCGCGCACCGCGTTTGGCGGTAGAATCTCGCCTTATCTCCAAGAATCCCGCACGCCGCCTCGGCCCGCGCTCGCGCTCAAACCCTTGTCGCGCAAGCGTCCGAGGCACGTCTGCACGGCCGCACCGGGCCTTGTTGCGCATCCGCGACAAGGGCGGCCGCGCGCCGTGCGTGCAACCGTAATAACGACAGCTCTTCGATGAACGATTTCTGGCAACACTGTTCCGCGCTATTGGAGCGTGAATTGACGCCCCAACAGTACGTGACGTGGATCAAACCCTTGGCCCCGGTCGCCTTCGATGCCGCTGCGAACACGCTGTCGATCGCCGCACCGAACCGCTTCAAGCTCGACTGGGTCAAGAGCCAGTTCTCGGGCCGGATCTCCGATCTGGCCCGCGATTTCTGGAACGCGCCGATCGAAGTGCAATTCGTGCTCGATCCGAAGGCGGGCCAGCGCACCGCAGCCGGCGCGGCGCCGCTCGCGCCCCGCGCGCCGTTGTCGGCGGCGAACTCCGCTCCCGTTTCCGCCGCCCCGGCCGCCGCCGGCGCTGCCGATCCGAGCCCGCGCGCCGGCATGAACGCCGCCACCGCGGCCGCCGTCGCCGCGGCGCAGGCCGCGCAAGCCGCGCAGGCGAACGCCGCCGCGCTCAACGCCGACGAAGCCGCCGACCTCGACCTGCCGAGCCTCACCGCGCACGAAGCGGCTGCCGGCCGCCGCACGTGGCGCCCGGGCGCGGCGAACGCGAACAGCGAAGCCGCCGATTCGATGTACGAGCGCTCGAAGCTCAATCCGGTGCTCACGTTCGACAACTTCGTCACCGGCAAGGCGAACCAGCTCGCGCGCGCGGCGGCGATCCAGGTGGCCGACAACCCAGGCATCTCGTACAACCCGCTGTTCCTGTACGGCGGCGTCGGCCTCGGCAAGACCCACCTGATCCACGCGATCGGCAACCAGTTGCTGCTCGACAAGCCGGGCGCGCGCATCCGCTACATCCACGCGGAGCAGTACGTGTCCGACGTCGTGAAGGCTTACCAGCGCAAGGCGTTCGACGATTTCAAGCGCTACTATCATTCGCTCGACCTGCTCCTCATCGACGACATCCAGTTCTTCTCCGGCAAGTCGCGCACGCAGGAAGAGTTCTTCTACGCGTTCGAAGCGCTCGTCGCGAACAAGGCGCAGGTGATCATCACGAGCGACACCTATCCGAAGGAAATCTCCGGCATCGACGATCGCCTGATCTCGCGCTTCGATTCGGGCCTGACCGTCGCGATCGAGCCGCCCGAGCTCGAGATGCGCGTCGCGATCCTGATGCGCAAGGCGCAATCGGAGGGCGTGAGCCTGTCGGAGGACGTCGCGTTCTTCGTCGCGAAGCATCTGCGCTCGAACGTGCGCGAGCTCGAAGGCGCGCTGCGCAAGATCCTCGCGTATTCGAAGTTCCACGGCCGCGAGATCACGATCGAGCTGACAAAGGAAGCGCTCAAGGATCTGCTTACCGTGCAGAACCGGCAGATCTCGGTCGAGAACATCCAGAAGACGGTTGCCGATTTCTACAACATCAAGGTCGCCGACATGTATTCGAAGAAGCGCCCCGCGAACATCGCGCGGCCTCGGCAGATCGCGATGTATCTCGCGAAGGAGCTCACGCAGAAAAGCCTGCCCGAAATCGGCGAGCTGTTCGGCGGGCGCGATCACACGACCGTGCTGCACGCGGTGCGCAAGATCGCCGACGAGCGCGGCAAGGACGCGCAGCTCAACCACGAGTTGCACGTGCTCGAGCAGACGCTCAAGGGCTGATGCGCGCGGGCGCTTGAGAATCGCGGAAGCGCCCCAATTTAAAAGGGGCGGTTCGGTTTTGAGGCACAATACTGGTTTGACCGCCTCGCCGTCGGCGGGCCGGCGGCCCGCCCGGCAGGCGCTGCGAGGCTTGCAGGCCGTTATTTGAACGAAGGAACTCTATGCAACTGGTCAAGACCGAACGAGACACCCTCCTTAGGCCGCTGCAAACCGTGAGCGGTATCGTCGAACGCCGCCACACGTTGCCGATCCTCGCCAATCTGTTGATTACGAAGAACGGCCCGGACGTGTCGTTCCTGTCGACCGACCTCGAGCTCCAGATCACGACGCGCGCCGATTTCGGCGTCGGCGGCGACCAGGTTGCGACGACCGTCGCGGCCCGCAAGCTGCTCGACATCCTGCGCGCGATGCCCGACGGCCAGGTCACGCTGTCGCTCACCGACAAGCGCCTGACGGTGCAGTCCGGCAAGAGCCGTTTCGCCCTGCAAACGCTCGCCGCCGACGAGTTCCCGACCGTCGCGCAATCAAAGGAATTCGGCGCAAGCCTCGCCGTTCCGCAGAAGGCGTTCCGCCAGTTGCTCGGCATGGTGTATTTCGCGATGGCGCAGCAGGACATCCGCTACTACCTGAACGGGATGCTGCTCGTCGTCGACGGCGACCGCCTGATGGCCGTCGCGACCGACGGCCACCGCCTCGCGTTCTCGTCGATGAAGATCGAGGGCTCGTTCGGCCGCCAGGAAGTGATCGTTCCCCGCAAGACGATTCTCGAGCTGCAGCGCCTGCTCGAGGATATCGACGACACGGTCAAGATCGACATCGCGCAAACGCAGGCGAAGTTCACGTTCGGCCAGGTCGAGCTCGTGTCGAAGCTCGTGGAGGGCAAGTTCCCGGACTTCCAGCGCGTGATCCCGAAAGCGCACAAGAACACGTTCGAAATCGGCCGCGAAGAGCTGCAGCGCTCGCTGCAGCGCGCGGCGATCCTCACGTCCGACAAGTTCAAGGGCGTGCGCTGCATCATCGCGCCCGGCCAGTTGAAGATCATGTCGACGAACGCCGACCAGGAAGAGGCGCAGGAAGAACTGGAAATCGCCTACCAGGGCGACACCGTCGACATCGGCTTCAACGTCACGTATCTGCTCGACGTGCTCGCGAACCTGAAGGTCGACACCGTCCAGGTGAGCCTCGGCGACGCCAGCTCGAGCGCCCTCATCACCGTGCCCGAGAACGATGAATTCAAGTACGTGGTGATGCCGATGCGCATTTGATGCGCACGACTCGCCGGATACACCAAGGGGCGCCACGCCCCTTTGGCGTTTTTATGGCGATTCGGACGCTCGAGCGCCGGCGCACGACGCCGGCCCCCGCAAGGGGCGAAAAACCCGAGGCGGCCCGGGTTTTTTCGGCAGAAGCACCGCGCCGCCACTTGAGCAGCCCAGCAGAACCGGAAGACATCCATGACTGAACAGCACAATTCGCAGCCCGAAAATAGCTACGGCGCGTCGTCGATCCAGATCCTCGAAGGCCTGGAAGCGGTGCGCAAGCGACCCGGGATGTATATCGGCGACACGTCGGACGGCACCGGTCTGCACCACCTCGTGTTCGAGGTGCTCGACAACTCGATCGACGAAGCGCTCGCCGGCTACTGCAACGACATCCACGTGACCATTCACGCGGACAATTCGATCTCCGTGACGGACAACGGCCGCGGCATCCCGACCGACGTCAAGCTCAACGACAAGCACGAGCCGAAGCGCAGCGCCGCCGAAATCGTGATGACCGAGCTGCACGCGGGCGGCAAGTTCGACCAGAACAGCTACAAGGTGTCGGGCGGCCTGCACGGCGTCGGCGTGTCGTGCGTGAACGCGCTCTCGAGCTGGCTGCGCCTTATCGTGCGCCGCGACGGCAAGAAGCACTTCATGGAATTCCATCGCGGCATCGCGCAGAACCGCATGCTCGAAACGCGCGACGGCGTCGACGTCTCGCCGATGCAGGTGATCGGAGAGACCGAGAACCGCGGCACCGAAGTTCACTTCATGGCCGATCCGACGATCTTCGGCACCGTCGAATACCACTACGACATCCTCGCGAAGCGCATCCGCGAGCTGTCGTTCCTGAACAACGGCGTGCGCATCCGCCTGACCGATCAGCGCACCGGCAAGGAAGACGATTTCGCGTTCGCGGGCGGCGTGAAGGGCTTCGTCGAGTACATCAACAAGACGAAGAGCGTGCTGCATCCGACGATCTTCCACATCAACGGCGAGAAGGACGGCGTCGGCGTGGAAGTGGCGATGCAGTGGAACGACAGCTACAACGAAAACGTGCTGTGCTTCACGAACAACATCCCGCAACGCGACGGCGGCACGCACTTGACCGGCCTGCGCGCGGCGATGACGCGCGTGATCAACAAGTACATCGCCGACAACGAGATCGCGAAGAAGGCGAAGGTCGAGACGAGCGGCGACGACATGCGCGAGGGGCTCTCGTGCGTGCTGTCGGTGAAGGTGCCGGAGCCGAAGTTCAGCTCGCAGACGAAGGACAAGCTGGTTTCCTCCGAAGTGCGCGCGCCGGTGGAGGAAGTCGTCGCGAAGGCGCTCGAGGAGTTCCTGCTCGAGACGCCGAGCGACGCGAAGATCATCTGCGGCAAGATCGTCGAAGCGGCGCGCGCGCGCGACGCCGCGCGCAAAGCGCGCGAGATGACGCGCCGCAAGGGCGTGCTCGACGGCGTGGGCCTGCCGGGCAAGCTCGCGGATTGCCAGGAGAAGGACCCGGCGAAGTCGGAAATCTACATCGTCGAGGGCGATTCGGCGGGCGGCTCGGCCAAGCAGGGGCGCGACCGCAAGTTCCAGGCGATCCTGCCGCTGCGCGGCAAGGTGCTGAACGTCGAGAAGGCGCGCTACGACAAGCTGCTGTCATCCGAGCAGATCGTGACGCTCGTGACCGCGCTCGGCTGCGGGATCGGCAAGGACGACTACAACCTCGACAAGCTGCGCTACCACCGGATCATCATCATGACCGACGCGGACGTCGACGGCGCGCACATCCGCACGCTGCTGCTCACGTTCTTCTACCGGCAGATGCCGGAGATGATCGAGCGCGGCTACGTGTACATCGCGCAGCCGCCGCTCTACAAGGTGAAAGCGGGCCGCGACGAGCGCTACCTGAAGGACGACGCCGAACTGAACGCGCACATGCTGCGCCTCGCGCTGCAGGGCTCGGAGCTCGTGCCGATCGAGAACGGCACGCCGATCTCCGGCGACGCGCTCGGCGAGCTCGCGCGCTCGTATCTGCTGGCGCAGGGCGTTATCGGGCGGCTGAGCCGCCTGTACGACCCGGCCGCGCTCGAGGCGATCATGGACGGCGTCGCGATCGATCTGTCGAGCAAGGCGTCGACGGAGGCGTCGGCGAAGGCGCTCGCCGCCGCGCTGTCCGACGACTCGAAGACAGAAGTGCGCGTCGTGCCGGCTTACGATGCGGTGCGCGAGCAGCGCTCGCTGCGCGTCGAGCGCACGCATCACGGCAACGTGCGCGTGTCGGTGATCGACGAGGAGTTCCAGCACACGGCCGATTATCAGCAGCTCGTGAACACCGCGAATACGTTCAAGGGCTTGATCGGCGCGGGTGCGGCGATCAAGCGCGGCGAGCGGAGCTCGAACGTGTCGGACTTCAAGGAAGCGATGAAGTGGCTGATGGCCGACGCCGAGCGGAACATGTCGAAGCAACGGTATAAGGGGTTGGGTGAGATGAACCCCGAGCAGCTGTGGGAAACGACGATGGACCCGGCGGTGCGGCGGTTGCTGCGCGTGCAGATCGAGGATGCGATTGCGGCGGACGGGATCTTTACCACCCTCATGGGGGATGAGGTCGAGCCGCGTAGGGCGTTTATCGAATCGAATGCGTTGAGGGCGGGGAATATTGATGTTTGAGGTTGTTGTTGTCGAAAGTCACTATTAGTGAAAAACGCCCCGCAAATGGTGACAACTGCAATCGCATTTAGTGAAAATTCTCGAAGGTCGCTTGGCATTCCTCGCGCCTCGCTCCAGGCGCGAGTTTTCTAGGGGTACGAGCACGGCCGTTGCGTCGGGATCACGACGTGAAGGTAAAGAGTCCGATGCCGTTGGGATACTCGATTGGTTATGACGACACGTCGACACTGGCCGTTATGCGCGCCTTAAAAAACGCGATCCTGCCCAAAAAGCCATGTGCCGCAGTGATGCCCGGTCTTACCGTCAAACACCACTGGCGACCCTACGGCAGAATAGACTGTCTTGTATGCGACAACGGCTCGGAGTTTCACAGCGACTCACTCAAGGCAGCGTGCTTCGATCTTGCAATAAGAATCTTATACTGCCCGCCACGGCAACCCAAATTTAAAGGTGCAATCGAGCGCTTCCTTAAGTCGTTCAACTACGCGTTCGCACACAAGCTACCAGGCACAAGCTTTGCGAGATTTTATCAACGAGGAGACTACGATCCGCTCAAGCATGCCATATTAACTGTTGGACAATTTACCCATATTTTCGAGAAATGGGTCCTGGATATCTATGCACAGACACCACATCGTATGATAGGTGCAACTCCATGGCAGAAATGGTGCGAAGGCGAATTGGCCGTAGAACTGCAACTGCCATCACGAGCAGAAAATATTGCCGTCAACCTCGGCTTGGACGTTGAACGGCGTCTAGGAAAAAGCGGCATCCTCCTCAACGGCCTGTACCACTCCAGTGATGATCTACAACCAATCATCGACGCATATGGCCCAGGTGTACCGGTCAGAGTGACCTACGATCCCGACGACATCGGGGCAATCTGGGTGTGGCCCCCCAATTCCCCGGAGCGCATTCTTGTACGTGCGAACCTCTACGAGTATGCAAACGGTCTCAGGCTCTCACAACACAAGCTGATCCAGGCCGCCCTACGCGAGCAGCAGAAAAGTGATCACATATTCGAGAACCTCATGCAGGCACGTATCGAGCTCATGGAGTCCGTCGACAAGCTATTGTCTTCTCGAAGTTTGCGAGCACGTCGCAAGGCCACCAAAACGTTGGGTATTAGCAGCGATCGACCAACCGGAAATCTACATCAGATCGTGAGCGAGCAGCCTTCGCTGCCGAAGGTCCGCCATGAAACGGTCACACCGCAAGCGTCCAAACGATTTGTGAGCCGCCCTCGTAGCTCACTTTGACAAGGAGCTCCTATGTCTATCGATCGCAAAAACATAAACTCGCATTACGATCTAATTGCGAAATTCGAAGCTGAAACAATCATGTTTCCACAGTTCGATTACGCATACAATCGTATCAAGGATCTTCTAGATTTTTATCGAAAAACAGGTCGTCAAAAATCCCTAGTCGTCCTCGGAGACACTGGAACTGGAAAGTCGACGCTGTGCAAGCTCATTGGGGAAGAGTATCCGCTCTTTACGCGCGACGATCGGGATATCGTCCCAGTGCTCTACATCAGTCTCCCGGAAAATCCGACCCCGTCAGCCGTAGTGTCCACCGGCCTTGAAATTCTCCATGATCCAGCGCCTTTCCATGGAACTACTCCAGCTCGAACATACCGCCTCCTGACGCTGATGAAGCAATGTGGCGTCGAATTCATCCTCGTTGATGAAATCCAACAGACGCTGGATCGGACCAGAGCCCCCGGCCTGTATAAAGTCGGCGACTGGATCAAGAATTTGTTCGATGCTTCAGGTAAGCCGATGGTGTTATTGGGTGCTACGCGGTCGAAACTGCTGCTTCAGACCAACGAGCAGTTGCGCCGGCGTTTCAGTGCGACGTTCATCCTCGAGAACATGGGCATCGCAACTGACCACGAGATCGAAGACTTTGTCGGGCTCGTGGCCACTTTGAATGATAATCTTCCAGTCAAATGCTCGCTGAATATTCAATCATACGAAGCGCTGGAGCGACTGCATTATGCAACAGATGGTCGTATCAGTTACCTGGTCAAGCTATTCAGCGGCGGACTCGAGCGTGCTTTGCAGGGAGCAATGGCAACGATCGACGTTGGCATTCTCGAGCAAACCTTTTCAGAAGACATTTGGGATGAGCGAATTGGTGTCCTTAACCCATTCAATCCGAATTTCTGCTTCCGTCGCTTGGACAAGGCAGGTGAGCCATTCTTCAGCGGACTCGCAGGCAAGAAGGGGGCTGTTAAAAGTCGCTCGAAGCGGGGGGACGCATGAATCAACTTCGGTTACCCGTTCGCGGCCGCCCCTTTCCGGACGAGAGTGCAAGCGACTACCTCAGACGAATTGCGTGGCTCAATGGATACCTTAGCAGCCGCCAACTTTTTTGCGGTGTGTTGCCTCGCCTAAAGTGCACGATTGAAAATCTGGCCATGCTTTGCGGATGCACGCGACATGAATTGATGCATGCTGATGCACCATGGCCGAAGTGGATTAGCGGCAGTACGAAATTTCAGAGGCTCCATATTCGCACGTGGATCAACTACCAACGGCAACGGTGGTGTCCTGAGTGCCTACGCGACGCTCCGTACATGCGCTCCGCGTGGTCCTTCAAACTTGTCGTAGCCTGCCCTCATCACCAAGTGATGCTCCGCGAGACGTGTGACCGCTGCGGGCAGGTCCAGTCACCTTCATCCGCAAAATTCCTCGTGTGCGACTGCGGAAGGGCGTTCACCGATATGCCAAGTGACGTCGCGGACGATTCCGTGGTGAAAATCATGAGATTTTGCTACCGGAGGATCCCGCGAAGTACAGCGCTGGAAGGTCCGCTCGCGCGTCTATCATCATTGAATACATTGCAATTAATGTATGGGCTCTCGGCTGTCATCCCAGGTTTCGCAAAATCGACTCCCGGCATCCTCGCTGGGCAGCATGATCTTCGAGTTGCAACCAGATACATCCAGCAATGCGCACCAATATTGAACAACTGGCCCAGTGGATTCCGTGCGCTTCTCGGGACCTATTTGGATAGAGAGCCCAGTGAAACCAGTATCCGGCGTCGCTTCAGTCCACTCTATCACGTGCTGTATAGCACCCTTAACGATAGAAGGTACGATTTCCTCAGAAGGGAGTTCGAGTCTCATCTCAACGGGCATTGGTACGGGTCCATCGATGGCAGGCATCGGAGCTTTGATCGAACGCTCGAAGCACATAATGTGGCTGCAGGGAGCGAAATTCGTTCAACGTTACGATGTTCTCGTCAGAAGCTACGACATCTGATCGAAACCGGCTTCCTCGATGGCCGGGTCCTAAAGAGTCCATCTGGCCGAGCATTTCTGGTGGCTCAACGAAGCGATGTGCATAGCGCCGCATCGAGACTGAATAGTTCACTATCATTGAGATCGGCAAGCCTGCAGCTCTGTATCAGCAAGAGAAGACTGCGCCTCCTTCTAGATGTGAATTTGGTATCCCATGATCTGCGTTGCCGGGTCAACCGAGGAAGCTGGATGATTCCACGAGACGAGATAGACAGGTTGTCGAATCTCCCTATAGATGAGGAATACATATTAAATGAGGAAGAAACTTGGACAATGGAACATGTGCTCCGCCACCTTTGTCGCGCCAACGACACTTTCCTTGTCGTGATGAGGGCCGTACTTAGCGGAAAACTACGCTGCGTTGGGCGGGCAGTCGGCATGCGTGGGATTGGCGCATTCCTTGTCGATAAGACCGAAGTGAGATGGGTAATCGCCAACGCCGGCCAACTTCCCACTGAAGGTCTAACCGCGCAAGCCGTCGCACGGCGACTAGCTATCAAGGAAGAGGTGGCCTACCATTTGATTCGTTCCGGCATTCTACGGAGCTTCAAATATAGGCTGAATGGTCGCACGCTGCAGCTCGTATCCGAAGCCAATCTGCATGAATTCGAGGACCGCTACGTCTCGCTCGTATCGATAGCCACGCGACATGCAACGTCCACGAAGACCGCACTATCGTGGCTCAGTAAAAGTGGAGCACATCCTGTCACGGGTCCATCGGTAGATGGTAGCAGACAGTATTTTTTTCTCCGTTCTGACATTTCCGCCGGCCTCTCTACAACCCAAGG
The DNA here is from genome assembly GCF_000773065.1 of Burkholderia sp. ABCPW 111. NCBI lineage: Bacteria > Pseudomonadati > Pseudomonadota > Betaproteobacteria > Burkholderiales > Burkholderiaceae > Burkholderia > Burkholderia sp. ABCPW 111. Next base: position 15,363 of record NZ_JPWT01000077.1, read on the forward strand.
TCAATTGTTCGATATCGAACAGCCGAGCATGAGTCCCGAGGAGTGCCACGCACCCGAACGGCGCGCGCAGTGAAGTGGGAAGAGGAGCACGGCACGGTGTCAGCGATTGTTGGCATCCGGCCTCAATCGTGCTCGGCGTAAGTATAACTGGGCTAGAACTCGACCCGAGTTGCAGAGGCTATCGTCGATCCATCGATAGATGGCTGGAGGCACTGCTTTTACCGCCGACCGATATCGAGGCCGGCCTTTCTCCGAAATCGACTCATGTACGACGCCGATTGTTCAACGCCGAATAGCAGTTCGCACCCTCTGCTATAGCACGTATGGCCGCTTTATCATGCGCCCCACCGGTGCTAAGGTTCCTATGTTGCAAAACGACTCTCATGTGTTGGCGAGGTGATATGGATACCGTCGATTCCGATGCCTACGACTGCTTTCACTGCGGACGCCTGTTCCGGACCACCGTGTTCGAGGTGATCCGAGAGAGGGACCGCGTGTACTTCGATACTGACCCACCCAGCGTCGAAGTGCGAGAGTCCGAAGGACTGGAGTGCTATTGCTCGCGTATGTGCCTAGACGCATGCGCGCCTATTGTCATGGCACGTGAAGGGACGCCCATCTCTCCCCCTGGGATTGGCCCGGTAGAAGTCTGCGCGCGTTGCAAAGGCCCTGTCGACATGACGCGCTTCCATCTGACCTATCTTGCAAGCTGCGCAATGTACATAGGTTTCGCAATGCAAACACTTGAAACCGACTACCTAGCTGTTGTCTGCAATCATTGCTCGATCACCATCACGGCACAAGCAACAACCGTTTCCTAGGCCACGACAAACTAGCGAGTAGCCTGTAGTGGCAGCGGACGAGCCATTTTTACCATCCAATCTAAACCCTTTCAATAATAATTACAGAATTTAATTTCTGCACCCTGATCGACGGACCCGAGTCAATTCTGATCCGAAGTTATCGCATCGACGATCGCCTCGAATCTTCGAAGATCCTTCTGAATTTCTATAAATAACGAAACCCTTGCGCGAACGATATGACGAGCACCGCAATGGCGATAAGTAAGCACAGCCCAGCGCTTGTCTTATATGTCTTGCTAGACAGTTTCGTTCGCATTGGCGGTGGGCGCCCCTTAAGTTCCGGCCGAAAAAGCCGTTAAATTGTTTTTTTGTGGGCCACTACGATGATCGGGTTTCTTGGCGCAATGCTAAATGCAAACAAAATTTCCTCAATAACATTCGTTTTTCTTGTTATAACCAGCCTACGCCAATGCAAGGATCTTAGCAAAACTGGAGGGGTTCTACTAGGATTGAGTCTAATCGGAGTTGCTGCATGGACTACATATCAATTGCAGCTTCGATGGCTACCGATTGCTGAAGCGATGGCTGCCGGCAAAGTTACAGTCGAACATCCGCTCACACCTGATGAGCTCAAGGGATTTGAATCACGAGTAAATTTTTTTCTCTGGCTATTGCCATTTGTAACTGCTTCTTTGGGTACAAATATCTTATCTGACGCGCTCCTCCGAGACTTCACGTATCGGGATCAATGGATCTTGAAACGCTTCTTCGGGAGCCTCTTGTCTGGCGAAAGGGTCTTCGGGTCGGGAAAGGTAACTCAACTCAGTTTGGAGTCGAGGCGTACTATTTCAGAAATGGCGCGGCATGATCTGCAGTCCCTGTTAGCGGAGCTTCCTCAGTTCGCGGGTGTCGGAAAGATGGGACGGCTGATCAACATGATGGACGGTTCAACGGTTGCGCCGTATTTGCCTCGCGGCAGCGAGGACGTGTTTACATGCAAGCTGACGGTTTTGTGGAACGCTGGGACCACGCCGGTCGACGTGGATGCTGAGCGATATATGGAAGTGCAGTTTCAATTGGCAGCGACTTTGGGAAGCAACACGGCTTCGCTTCGGCGCAAGGCAAGTGAACTGTATGAGGAGATTCGCGGCTGGTAACCTAACGTACGCTCGTCAATCGAGCGCACTACGAAGAGAGATGGACCGATTAGCCCAAACAACAGGATCCTTGTGTCGAAACCTCAGCCGTCGGTTCGTCCAAAGCAATCGTGTCCGCAATCAGCTGAAACTCGGCAAGGAGATCTGCCTGCTGTGCTTTCAGGTATGCGTTGCCTTCACCGCGCGCAGAACCACTGCGTTTTCGGGGCGATTGGATTCAGCTTCGCGGGCAGCACCACAATGACGGCCGCTGGATGCCTGGTATCGGTCGTGCCAGCAACCAGCGTATTGCCACCCAAATGGGTTGGCGCGACCGTTCGTCGGCGCCACGTCCACCAACGCCGTACCTGCCCACGGACCGTGCTGTGACTGCCAATCAGTTTCGCATCACAAATCAGTTCGTCGCCATCAGACATTGCGGGTTACCGGAAAGCCGGCCGACGCCCGAGTCTTTATATTCGACCCGCATTCCCCGTTGATGTTCGTAGCACCGAACCACAAGTGGTCCGATGCCCATCGAACGCAACAGCGCGGCCGTCGATCTTCACGTTCTCGTCACCTTCAATGATCTCGCACGTACCGAGTCCAGCACGGCACGTACAACGATCACCGACTCGAGCGATGGCGCGTCCAAGAACGTCCGAGTTCTCGGAACCCGTCTCTACCCTACAACCATGGTCCGTTACATCGCCCACCAGAATGACGCCGCGCATGTTCTACCTCGTTCGATCGTGCTTGTCCTCGATATTGGTCACACCAGCATTTCAACCTGCTGACCGGTACTTCAAGGGATCGGGGCCGCGATGCTTGAGATTGGCGGCCTTACTCGCGTCGTTCGGGGGGCTCACCATCACGATGCTGGCCGTGCCGTTGTCCATCACATTGACCGTCGCGCTCGCGCCACCAGCCCGATAACTCCCGATGGTCGCAAGGCAGACCTGGACGAGGGCGGAACTCACGCCCGTATTGCCGATACGGCGACCGATATCGTAGCCTTCTTTGACCTCACTCAGATCGATGCCCTCGGCATTGCCGTGCAGCGCTTGTGACAGCGGAATCGCCCACGTCCGATCCGACGAGGTATCGTAGAACACGCGAGTCGGTTTCGCGCCGTCCGGCAACGTCGCCATCGCCCGTTTCCAGCCTTCCTGCAGTGCCTGCGCCTGCTCGGTACGGCGCATCGGCTTGCCTTCGCTATCGCTCAGCTTGACGGTGACGGGTCGGTGCAGATATCCAAGCAGCGGTGCCTCATCGAATTCCTCGATTTGCCAATTCGTCCACCGAACCGGCAGGTACGTACTGGGCTTGAAGTCGCCTGGTCCTTTGTTGGTGGTTTCTCTCCACAATTCCGGCAGCTTCGAAACCCACCAATCGGTCGTCATGGTCGCAACGCCGGTACCGTTGTTCGGATTGTTGTTGAATTCGTCCTGAAAAATATCATCTTCCTTCCAGTAGTAATTCCACAACTTGACGACGTCGTATTGCGTCTTGTCCTTGTCAATATCGCCTGGCACGTTGACGGCATAGGGGCGTACGAGTTGATCCACGCGGTCTGTACGCGACACCAGCAAAGTCGCCATGCTGTCCGGGACAGGCGGAATAAAGGCGCCGGGAGGATCCGATGGGGTCCCCGGGGTCTTCGCCGCCCACCGATACTGCATGCCGTCTTGCGTCATCACAAGGACGGCCGGTACGTCCGGATGCTGATCGAAGAATTCGAACAGCTGAGAAAGTGCCGGAGCCGCGCTGCTGGTGTTCTTATCGTCTATCCGCAAAAATAGCGTCACGCCAAGCCCAGCATTTTGTCTTGCATCAGCAATTTCAAACGCTGATCGGTATTTCCCGATCGGTCCTTTCGGCGGCCCCAAGATGATCACTGGCAACGGCCAGTGGTCGACTGCTTCGCTGGCGGCATACTTGAACGCCGCCCCCGTGGCCAAAGTTGAAAAGATTTTTCGCTCGTCAGGATTCTCCCCATATCGCTTTGGATCGTCCGACAAGATCGTCGAATAGTTGTCCTTTTTTTCCTCGATCTGCTCCCAAATCCCTTCTTGGCGACGTCCTGCAACTGCCAATCCAATCCCGCGAATTTCCAGCGCATATTTCTGTCCGGTCGCCGCGAGCATCTTCACGCTGCCGGCATTTGCGTAGGGCGACGACACAACCGCATGCGCTGACGACGTGCTTGCCGGAACGGGCGCAGTCGCGTTGGCGCTCGGCGTAGTGCGCATGGCCCAATGTGCAGTGAAGCCAACCGCGACCAGGCCAACGATTGCAAACAGTCCGTTTCGGAGGGTGCTACCCATGTTGGGAACCTCAAGGCCGGTGCTCTCCCAGTGCTGGTAAGAGCCGAATAAGATATAGAACATCCAAGCGAACACGAAGATCGCCAACACAAGCGCATAGGGTAGCAGGCGCGGGCGAGCGGCGGCAGTAAATGTCGGTTTCATTGGCGGTTCTTCCGGCGGTCCCGGTATGTCTCGGCGTCAACCATCTTGGGCGGTTTTGTTGGAACCAGATTGCTAGGAAATTTCCCTTGTGTGTAGTAAAAGTAATTTCCTTTAATCAGGCTCTTTGATGAATCATCCAAGTTTGGGTAATAGGCATTGCTTTCGATCGCATCCATTCCCTTCGGATCAATTTTCCAGTCAGCAATTGCTATCAACAAATTCCGCACATCCGGATCGTCGAGACTCTTGGCCTGTCCAATCGCTACGTCCATCGCCGCGACGCGACGGATGTTGTCGGAGTCACGCAGGATGGCCGAGTGATACGAGTTCTCGTCCCACGCCTTCGCGTCTCTTTTCTCGAGCCGGTTACGAACCTCATTCGGCGTTTCCGCTCGATGGTAGGTCAGCTTGCCGCCATCTGATAACCAGACGGAATCCGTATGATCTTCCGGGTCGGGAGACTGGCTATTGAACCACGCCAAGACTTTCTGATAACCGCCATCGAAAACTTCTTTGGGTACATTGGGCATTGCTACGCTGCGGATATCTTTGGCGTTAGGATTGCCCAGCATCGTGTCGCGGGACACATGGTCAGGCTTGTCGCGTCCTTTGTGGCTCGGATCGCCCTTGATGCCCTCATCGCCGTACAGGTTCGGCTTGTAGGGCGGTACGATAGCTTCGCCGTTGATCCATCGCTTTTCAATATCCTTCGAAATCAGGCCAGCATCATAGGTGCCTTCGTAATGAGCGGGCGTCGCCCCGACCAGTACCGGCTGCCCGTTGTTGATCCCGCTGGTCTTTTTCGTCCAGAGACGCTGGTAGAACCTCAGGTTCTTCAGCTCGTTCATCGCGGGCAGGACCGCTCTGGATTTTTGAATTGGTTTCCAGAAACTGTTTTTCTTGTCGCTCAACCACCCTTCCTCGACCGTATCCGGGACACCGTGCGTGCCGATGCCCTTGATGTTCGGTAGGTCGACCGTCGAATCTTCTGTGCAGAAATACAGATAAACCTTGCCTCGATTGTCCCGTTCCTGAAACGAATGCGTCGAACCGTCCTTGTCGCGTCGGCTCGCCTGGGTAGGGCTCCATCCGTGCCCCGTTCGTCCGTGGTAATTAGGATTCGGCGTGCCCGGTTGTTGTTCTACCTTGAGTTCGTCCAGTTTGGGCGATTGCCACGGACTCCCGGTCACTGCCTTGACGATACTTTTCAAGGTATTGATCTTGCCGCGCGAAGTGTAGGGAGTTGCGCTCGGCTGCGCAATATCGCCCAGTGTCGGTTCATTCACGCCATACGGCGTGTCGACCATGATCACGCAGTCGACGCAGCGCTCCTTGTTATCTTCGACCAGGAACGCTTGCGAAAGCAACGTGATCAGCGTCCCCTGACTATGGGCCATGATCGAAATCGTCTCGTTCGGATCTACCCGGCGGATTTCATGGACCAGCATTGCCAGCCGCTTCGCCGCCAGTACAAAGTAATGCCGGTGCGGACTGTCCGAGCTGTACTGGTAATCGCTCATCCGAGCACTGGCCACCTGATTGGCCGTATTGTCCAGCCAACCTGGATCGAACATGGCCGGAATATTGGTGGTCGCATTGTTGAACATTCCGCCGCCTTTTGCGAAATGTTTGCTCAGACGGTTGCCGTGTTTGTCCTGGTACTGTCCGCGCAAGGTGACCGGATTTTTTTCCCCACCCTTTATCTCGTCGGGACTGGCACGATATCCCCAGTAGAACGGAATGAGCATGCTATGGGTCTTGCCGGGCCCGTCGGTGATTTCCGTGCGTTTGTAGAGGTACGTGTCCGGATCGTATTTCGTTTCCCGCCATTGCGCGAAGTCGGGGTCCTTGCGTGTGTACTTCAACGCTTTCTGAAAAGCCACACCGTACTCGCCGGGCTTCAAGTCGACGCGGCTCAGGCGCTCATTGAGCCCTTCGCACAGACCCTTCTCGATATGGTCATAGTTTCCGCCGGGATCATTCACGCCGTGTAAAAAAATCACGACGCCGGGACGGTCCGCCGGGATTTCGACGTGCTTGTAGTTTCCCCGATTCGAATGCAGGACTCCCGCGCCCTGCGCAATGATGTGCTCTGGCTTCTTGTCGTCAGCCATGTTTGTTCCCCGCCCGCTGATCAGAGTGTCGGTTTCAGAATATCGATCTTGGCAATCCGTGCCATGTCGTCTTTGAGCAGGTTCGTTAACCCGTTCGCGTCGCTCTTGCCTTCGACAACACGTCCGTCGTCCAGTGAAATTCGGTATGAGCGATTGGCCGCAATGGCCGGCGTTTCGTCCGTGTGCCCTGGAAAGTGCAATCGGAACTGCTGGTCGGTCGGAGCGCGGCTGAACGGGGTTGGACTGGCCTGTTGCGTCGAGGGGCCGCCCCACTGGTGCGATGCTGACAGCAGTTTGATACTGCCGTTCGTGCCGATCGTCACGCCGTTACCGATTTCAATGTAGCTGCCGTCCTCGGCTACGAGACGAACCGTCTTGGCAGTCGCGATGAGTTGGCCCTCGTTGCTCGTCAGCTTGATATCTTTCTGTGCATTCGCCATCAGCGTGTCAGCCTGCGCTTGCAGTAGCAGCGGCCCTTCGCCCGCGACAGCTTTGAGCCCCTCGCCGCGCGCGAACAGATTCATTCCCTGACCCGCCGTCGCATTCAGGCGCTGGCCGCTCGTCATCTGGACATGCTGTTGCGCGACCTGGTCGATGTTCTCGCCCGCATAGGCAACGTGCGACTTCGGGGTGACGTTTACTGTTCCGGCTTCCGCGCCCAGGACGATCACGCCCGAAGCCTGCGCCACCGCTCCGTCATTCGTCGTGGAGTTCCAGTTCTTCACTGTGGCGGCAAGCTGGTTTTGCGGCTGCGTATCGCTGGCGAGTCCGCCGTGCTGACCGGCATAGTCGCCAAGCGATTTGAACAACTCGGTGCACTCGCCGAGCAGCCGCAGCAGCTCTTCGCGGTCAAGCTGGCCGCCGCTCGCTTGCGAGCGCGCGTAGGTCGTCAGCAGGATCCCCTGCGCGGCGCGCAGCGCGGCCGCCGCGTCGGTGCGCAGCTCGGCCCCCTCGCCGCGATCCTGACCGCGGCCGTCTTGGCGGGGCTGCGTCAGATACCCGAGATTCAATTGGGAATGCGCATGTTCGCTCGCCAACTGCGCGGAAATTTGTGATGGCGTATCGTCGAGACGCAACTGGTTATACCGGCGGCCCTTAATTTCCTTGGTCTTGATCCCCGACACGTAGCGGTTGCCGGGCAAGTTGCCGACGTGGGTGAAAGCTGCCGGCGGATTCGCGCCGTTGCTCAGCACATTGATGATGATCAACCGGTCCGGGTCACCGCCGAGGCTACCGATCAAGACCTCCATGCCGACGCGTGGCAGGAACAGGGCGCCGAAGCTCCCGCCTGCCAGGCTCGCCCCGACACGAATCGGCGCGCTGTCACCGGCGTTGTCGTTGGTGCCGGCGCCCTGGGCGTGCGCGTGGTCCGCCGGGTCGAGACCGTGGATCCGCACACGCACCCGGCCGTCGGCATCGCAGAACACTTCCTCGCCCTCCTGGCCGACGATCGTGCCGGTCAGCAAGTGCACGGGCGGCAGATCGATCCTCGGATCGTACGCCGGCGTAAGCGGCACGCCGCGGCGCACGCAGGTGAAATGGTTCTCGTAGCGCGTATCAGCTTCGGTCGTCGCCGCCGGCTGATGGGTCGGTGACGGATAGACGAGGTGTCGGCTCGCCGCGAACAGCGCCTGTACGCGCTCGGTCAGCCCCTTCGGCAGGTTGTTCCAGACATCGTGCTCGATCGACGTGATCATGAACTGCCGCTGGTCGGTCGGCTGCATGTCCCATTCCGGGTCGCCGGTCAGCGTGATCCACGCGCCGACGGCCAGATCGCGCACGCTACTCACGCCGTCGTAGCGCTCGGCCTCGAACTGATGCGCGAGCATCCGGGCACGCGTGAGGCGCTCGTGATCGTTCCACGAGTCGCCCGCATGCGGGATGTCGATCGCGATGTCGGTCAGCAGTTGCGCCAGGTCGTTGCCGGCTTCGCCCTGATCGACGCTCGTCGCGACCACTGACTCATCGATGCGCGCCTTCTTGTAGTCCCAGGATGGGCGGCCGGCCTTGCCGGGCGTCAGTTGCTGGTGCAGCGCGAACAGCGTAACTGTGTCGCGTTCTTCGGTGCCGGCATCGCGCGGATGCAGGCGCACGGTGCCAGCCGGTGCTTCAGGCAGGGAAGTCGGGTCATCGCAGCATACGAGCGTATGCACGGGCGTGTCGTCGTGAATATTGCGTGCACCTGTGGCCGGGCCGGATTTGGCGAACACGGTAATGCCTTCACGGCGTAGCAGGCGGCGCACAAACTTCGCGTCCGATTCGTTAACCTGCCGGGTCAATTCGCGCGCCGGATACCGGTCGCGACTCAGATGAGACAAGTCGAATTCGAAGGCGGCCGCCAGCGCAGAGCTGCGCTGACGCCATTCATTGAACAGCGTCGCGAGGATGTCGATGACGCTGCTCTGGCGGAACACGCGCGAGTTGGTACGCTTGTCCATCAACGACAGGGCATCGCATACCGTGAGCTGGTACACGCACAGCTCGCCGTCGCTCTGGCCGATCTGCACGTCTTGAATGATCGCGTTGACGAAGTGCAACTGGCCGCGGTCGGTAACGAGCCGCAGCGAGACGGGAACCCCAAGGAATAGCCGTGGCGATAGATTGTGACGGGGCGACACGCAGGTCAGATGGCCGTGGATGCCGGTCATCAGCCCTTCGTGTACGCGCGCGTGCTGCAGCGCGAGCAGGTTCCCCAACGCGCCTTGTGCCTTGCCGAAATTCAATGCGACCGGCCGACGGTTCCAGTCGACCGCCCCCGATGCGAAGCTGCTGAGTGTTTCGCTGATACTCACTTCGACCCTCTCTCTTTTTCTTCAAATCCTGCCATCTACGACGTCGTGTACTGACCCGCGTCCGCGCCTTACGTCAAGCAATCGTCGCTCGCGGCACGATGTGCCAGCACCCCCGCCTCGGGGCCGTGCAGCACCAACGGCTCAGCGTCGCCGGCCTGAATGACGATCGGCACAACTGTATCGAGCACGACCATTGCCCGTTGCGAGATCGTTTCTGCCGCAACAGGTTTGGCAAACCATCCGAGTACGATCTGCAGCGTGTCTCGTCAAGCAAACAGGCTAGCGCGTTCCTGCAGCCAGTCGAGCACGGCCCAAGTGCCAGCATCGATCGCGGTCACAGTTCCGGGCCGGGCCGCTGTGCAGCCTGATCCCGAGCCATCAGGATCAAAATGGTCATCCCGGTACGCGACAAGCCAGTGCTCATGTGCGAGCCAGATCACATGAAGCGCGATCAACCGCTATCGGAACAGGCTCGAAAAACTGTCGGCGGGCGGTTCGAACACGCCCCAGCCTCCACGGCGTTCGGTTCCGGTTTCCGCAGGAACAGCAAACCCAGCAACGCATCGAATGGTGCCAGAAAACAACGGACCACCGGTGCAAACCGAGAGGAATCAGCTAGGACCGACACAACATCGACGCGCGTTGACACCGTCAGGACAAGCACAGGTGGCTCTTAATCCAGCAGCGGCGTTATCGAGTGGGGGGCCGCGGAAGTCATCGATGCATCGCGGAATTCGGCCATTAGATCATATGATGATTCAATTTAGCTATTCTAGGCGTCTTGATCGAGACAAAGCATCAGCAATTGTCAAATCAACGCTCCTTGGTACTTGAAAGTGCCCGCCATCGCGGTGGGCCTTTTCCTCTTTGGTCCGATGGGAGCTCGGTATAATCGATCAAAATTGGCCCGTGCATCGCAAATCGCAATCAGCCGAAGATGCCGTCGACATAAGCTACGCTACCGAAGCATCTAACGCAGACGAGCTAACCGGAGGAAATATGTCCCGGTGATCCGGGGGACACGAGCCATTGCGCAAGAAATTCACAATCGCAGATGGTGGCTGCCGCAACCCGCCGCGCATATGCAAAGTGAACAGCACCGCCTCCCTGATTTGGCTTAGCGCTCGATCGGCATCCCAACAACACTTTCCATAGAGCTTGGTATACCTCTCGCAGCCGCAATGCTCATCCTCCCGCAATTCCAATATGCGCTCATATGGATAACGGACTGATTGATAGCCGGGCCAACGCCCGAAGGTCCTCAGATGAAGTTGCCGGACTGCCCATATGGAATATAAGTCGAGCAGTCCAACGAGCGGGCTCCAAACCGTCCAAGTGCCATCAGTCGGCTCAAATGCGCATATGGAGCCGTCTGGAAAGTTCGTATGACGAGGCCCTATCCATTCGTATCCAACGACTTCGGTCGCCCAGAATCCCCATCCTCGAACAAGGCCAGACGTAAACTGTATCGCAATAACAAAAATCGCTCTTTGTGAGAACCCCGGCAACAATGAACTCTCAACGACCAACCACATGCCCTCGTCGTCGAGCCAGTACCGCGTGCCGGGGTAGGCCTCTTCAATCGCGGCTAGCTCATGCTCGAACTTTTTGCGAAGCTCTGCGACGACGAGCGATGCGGCGGAACGTGGCGTCCCGGGTTCGGATTGTGACCATGATGCTCCGGCGAATGATGTTCCGTGTCGCTCGGATTCCGTTGCCCTTGGTCGTGCTTTTGCTCCCTCTTTTCCTGGTCTGACATGCTTCGACTCCTGGCCCAGGATTTGCGAAGAAACGATGGGCTCCCTGGGCACCACGACCCCACCATTCCTTACAACCGGATATACGCCCGAATCCAGTAACTCCCCGATTCGACGCAATTCGTTCCGCACCGCATCATGCATAACGCTCCCCTTTACTGGAGGCGACCCAGCCGACCAGGCGCAGAGCAGACAAGGTTGACACTTCACGAAAGCCTGACCGGAAGCCCCAAATCTGCGGCCTCCGTGCTAAACTTAACTTGTCGACTTTGCCAAGTTCGACCTTACTATATCGGTCATATCCGACTTCGTCAACATAGACTTTACGTTTTCGACAAATGCAAGATTCCAGCCGCAAGCTGTTCGCACAGCGTTTGCGTCATGTTCGGGAAGAAGTTCGCAAGCTCACCCAAGCCGATCTCGGGCGCTTGTGCAACTTGCCCGCGACTTCCGTTTCGCACTTCGAGAAGGAGGACGGGACAAGAAAGCCATCTTTCGACAACCTGCGAGCGTTGGCGAAGGCGCTCGATGTCACGACTGACTACCTACTCGGAAGAACGGAGGACATGCATGGAAATACGGCGCTTGACGAGAAGCTCTATCGCGACGTGAAATCACTGAGCGAGACTGACAGAATCATTGCTGAAAACCTGATCAAACAACTAGCGGAGCGCAATCGCTCATAGGAGTGGTCGTGATCGAGAAAAAGCTACGGGATGCTGAGCAAGTCGCCGAAAAAATTGTTCGCGATGAAGGTCTAACACTGCCGATTGATGTGTTATCACTTGCTGCAGCCAGAGAAATTCACGTAGTTGCCAAACCACCCAGTACTCAGGGCGTATCAGGCATGCTCATTCGCTCGGGAGAGCAATTTGCAATCGCCTACGCTACACACATTAAGAGCGAAGGTTTTCAGCGTTTCAGCATCGCTCACGAACTCGGTCACTATTTCCTTGCAGGACATTCAGAAGCAGTTTTCCGCGGAGGCGATATTCACGAATCCCGAGCTGGATTCGCCTCATCCGATCAGTACGAACTGGAGGCGGATCACTTTGCTGCCGGGCTCCTAATGCCAAGTCATCTCTTTGATGCTGCAGCCGGTCGATACTCTGATGGCATGGACGCTGTAAAAGGGTTAGCTGCCGACTGTAAGACGTCATTGACCGCGTCTGCCATCCGATACACGCAGTTTGCCGAAGCAGCGGTCGCAATCGTCGTGAGTCATGGTTCGACGGTCGACTACTGTTTTGCGTCGCCAGCCATGTGGGGAATAAAAGGTTACCTCCACCTCAAAAAGGGCGGAGTCCTACCTCGAGACTCGTTGACGCGCGACTTCAACCAAGACAAGAGGAACGTCGAGTCTGCAGCCGAAGAGTGCGACGATTCTGAACTGAATCTCTGGTTCCACACCGACGACGAGATTGCAGCTTCCGAGGAGGTGATCGGCCTCGGAGACTATGGAAAGACGCTAACTGTCATCACGGCCGAGATTCCCGACCACGATAAACATGTCGCCGAGCGTGGCTGGCATCAACCGCGCTTTAAATACTGATGTGCGGTGACACCAACCACCACCACTGTGCAGCTTTTCAACTCACCGATCGATAAACGCTTTCGTACATGCATCAACCGGTGAAATCAGCGGTTCGATGGGCCACTTCAGCGCACGACGTCTGATGTATTGTCGCTGGCAGGGACCCGACCGACGACGATCACGATGCCGACGCTTCGACCGCTGGCTGGTCCAGGGCTATCGTATCTACGATGGCCTGAAACTCAACAAGCAAGTCTGCCTGTTGCGCTTGCAAGTACCAGCGCGCTGATTCGTTCTCGAGCAACCTCGCAAGATAGCCCTTCGCGAGAACCAAGTTGAGCACGTCCTGTCCGTAGGTCTGCTCCACCAACTTATACTGCCCCTGGAGATTACTCATCTCCCGTTCCATCTTCGCCATCTGCTCGGGACTCACGCCGGTCAGCTTCCTGGGTTTCTTTCCTTCGACTAACCGAGAGGCCGGTGTCGCAACGAGCAGCGCTTCGGCATATGACACCGACAGGTTGTTCGCTGCAGCCATCAGCTCGACACACTCGACCTGCCGTGTGGGCTTCATCTTGCGTAGAGCGCGAACCAGCTCCGGCGAAAACTGCCGGTCCTTCAGCAACTCGGCCGCTTCAGCGCAAATTCCGTCCAGCAACGCCATCCTCTTGAGTATCTGCGACACATCTACCGAAAGCGCTTTCGCCAGGCGCTCTGGGGACACGCCTCTTTCGACGGCCCGACGAATCATGAAGTGCTCCTGGATGGTCGACAGGCGATTGACACGATTGTTATATGTGTAGCTCTCGTCGTCCGTGGCAACCAGGCAGGAAGCGGTGCTGAACTGGAGATCCTGCAACGCGATCAGCCTCAGATGTCCATCGAGCAGCACATGGTTGCCCGACGCCTGGTCGACTGGCGTGACCGACAGCGGCTCGATCAGGCCCACTTCTTCAATGGAACTTCGGATCTGCTTGAACTTGCGTGATGCAATCATGCCGACAGGTGTGCGCCTCGATGGCAGGATGCTAGTAATCGGAACAGACAATGGTTCCGGGATGAACCCGAGTGCTACGCCGGTCATGTTGAACTCCCGCTCGGCCACACACGTTCCGCCAGATACTTCGGCAATGTCGCGAGCCCCTCAGCGCGCAGCAGGTTGATGAAATTCTCGTCGGTGAACAACTGCCTTAGTGCGCCTACAACGAATAGCAATCGCTGCTGCGTAAATTCGGCCTTTCTCACCATGGCCTTTTGTCGATCGACTTCGTGCTGATAGGTGCGAACTAAACTGGACGTTGTCACGTCGGACACCTTGCGCGTCATGTTCCGATTTGCCGTACGACCGAGTGCTTTCCGACGTTCGATTAGGCGCCGGGCATCCATCAACTGGCGACCGCGCAGTTTGCCTGACTCATACGCCTCCTGAAGGGCAACCTGAATCGCCTCATCGTCATCGCCAGCGCCGACGATCGAGAGGGCAGCATTGAGCGGAATTCGTCCTTTCTCCACTGCGATGACGAGCCGCTCTTCCCCCTGATGCAGCAGCGTCAGGATCCCCTGTACGTACTGCTGCGTGAGTCCAGTCTTCTCGGCGATGGCTTTTGGCGGATAGCCACGCTCCTGCAGTTCGCGGATGCCGGCGAGTAACTCGAGCGGCCGGCACTGCCGGCGCGCGATGTTCTCCGTCAGGCTCATAATGAATGCATCCTCGTCGCTAACTGTTACGACGAGTGCCGGGATCGTTGTTTCGCCAAGCGATCGGAATGCCTTCAGCCGTCCTTCGCCACACACGAGGAGAAATTTCTCGATTCCACTGGCGGTGGCCCGTGGCGTGACTAGGATTGGCTTCTTCAGGCCGATCGTCTTGATGTTACTGACGATCTCCTCGAAGACGCGACCGTTCCGCTCGCGCGGATTGATCACTTCGATCTGGTCGATGGGGATCATTCGAACCTCACCGGCTTGAACTCGCTGATTCATGCTGCTCTCCTCAGCCGAGCACGCTGCGCCATACCGTATAGGTAGTCGAGCGTGTCGAAGCGATAGCTCTCGAACTCGATCGGATTTTGATCTGCGAGCTGGATGCGGGGTTGACCAAAATCGAGCCGCGGCAAAAGGTAATAGTCGAGCGCCGCCGCATTGCTGCGATCTAGCCGGACCGCCACCGTGATGTCCGGAAGCAGGCTCGTGTCGAACCGCACCTTCCAGCGATTGCGGCCGGTATCGTGCGCCTGGCAGCGCGACAGTACGATGCAGGCGGTGAACTCACTGTTCACGGTTAGCAGATCCGTCGCAGGATCACGCGACACGGACCCGCCGAGATCCGCGATCTTCTTCTCCGTCTCGGCAACGATCTCGGGATGCAGTTGCCGGAGGAAGCGATTCGTTTCGATATAGCGGTAGTCACGCCCAGGCGTAAATCCAACAGTTTGATACGCGCGGATCAGACTGCCGAAGTGATACACATAAACCGAGGTGGACGGCATGCCTTCCGTTTCGTCGATCACGACGCCCGATAGGAAACCTCGGCTTCGGTACAGGTTGCGCAGGCGCTCGATGAGCTCCTCATCCGAATAGCGCCGGGCGCGCGCCCGCATGATGCCCTGCGCCGTATAGAACGTCTCGCTCGGCACGATGGATTCGAACGCACCCTCCTTGCGTATCCACATCTCCGGCGGATTGGTGACCCGTGATTTCTTCAGCTTGAACGACACGCGGTTGTAGACGTTGTTGCCGATGTACTTCTCGTTGGTCAGCACCTCCCGAATGGTTGCCCGAGTCCAGGGTCGCCCGAGGTCCGTCTGAACGTTCATGCCGTTCAGGCGAGCGGCGATCTCGTACTCGTTGAGTGACTCGTCGATGAACCAGTTGTAGATGAGGTTGACGGTCCGAACCTCATTGTCCGGGCCAGGCATCAGGATGACGCGGTCCGTCTGCAGGCACTTGTGTTCGCCGCGTTGCAGTTCCCCCTTCATGAGGCCATGTTGGTCGACGAGGATCCGGCGCAATCCGAAGCCCGCTGGGCCGCCTTGCCGGAAACCCAGCTCGATCAACCGGCACTGCCCGGCGAAGACCTTCGCCGACAGCTCGCGGCTGTACTCGCCGGCCATCGCGCGTTTCACACCTTTGACGATCGTCGAAACTGGCGAGCCGTCGTTCTCGAACTGTTCGGCGCAATATGCGACCTGAATGCCGGCGCGCCGACAGATGTACTCGTAGTAGGCGCTCTCGTCTGCATCCTGGAATCGTCCCCAACGGCTCACGTCGTAGACGAGGATCACCTGGAAATCGGCCCTGCCGGTTTCCACGTCCCGGATCAGTTGCTGCAGCGCCTGGCGCCCATCGATGCGCAAACCGCTCTTACCCTCGTCGGCGTAGGTCCGCACGATCTCGAGGTCGCGACGCGCGGCGTAGTCGCGAATACGGTCACGCTGATTCTCCGTCGAGTACTGCTGGTGCTCGGTCGACATCCGGACGTATTCGGCGGCCCGCATCCTGCAAGCCTGCTCGACAAAGGATTCGCATGTGCAATCGAGGTCCACGATCCAGCTCCAACCAGCAACCGCTCCTCGCTGCGCCGTCCCTAGCATCAACCACGGGGACTCGTATCGGCGAACGCGTCGCTGCGTACAACGACGGCTAATGCGAGCGAGTACACAGGCAAGGTAGCAGGCGATAGACCATTGTCGAACACGTCATCTCTTTGCAATCAAGCCGGCACGGGCTTCGGTTCAGATAGCACGGCGATGTGCACTGTCCACGCGTTCATCTTTGCAACGCTGGCTTCAACCGCATCGCGCAGAATGTAGAAGCCGGATGCGAGCGGTCGGCAGGCGGACCATACGTCCATGTTTGCAACGGGACTAGCGATGCGCCGCGCATTTCGTTGCCTCTGCATCGCGCAATTGCGATCGCGATAGACCGGATGCGTCTCGCGGTACTGCCGCCAATAGTCGGGATGTCGGGCCCGCCAGCCTGCTTGCGCACGCGTCTGGTTCTCGCGGTAGTCGGGATCGGCTCGCAAGCGCTCGTGCTGCCATGCGCGCCTCCTGGCACGCTGGCACGCCTTGGCCGAGCAGAAGCGTTGATGCGGGACGTTTAAGAGCGGGGTGAAGGGTGCGCCGCACGCAGCGCAGATCCGATCCGATTTCATGGCGGGCTCCACATGAATTTCGCTAGGAGGCGTCGGGCGCGGTAAGGCTTCAACGGCTCGTCTCGGAGCCTTGCTCCGCGGGCCTCGACGACCCACCCTCAAGAATTTTCACGTTTTGTGGCACGCCTGCCCAGTTTTTTCACTACTCGTGAGACAGGGCCTCGATGATCGCGTTAGATTTAGTGAAAAATTCCAATAAAATCAATGGTGCGATTTTCACTAACTACTACCTTCTACAGTTGTAGCGGGAGCCATAACCTGAGATTTTGGTACGCATCCACTGAGACATTTATGGGTGGATGCGCTCCGATAGCTCAGATAGCGGCACCCAATTGATGTCACAGCGGCAGAAACGAGGACCACAGTTTTGAGGTGGTTCTCGCTTTCTCGGTCGCGACGGCAATCTGGGGTCTGGCAGCCTGCTTGCATCGCCTGCCATCGGTCTATTCTGGGTTGTTGATAAAATCTCGGTCGTGAAGCGTGCGTCAGGGTTTTCGGGCCGATGGCTTGCAGTCCCGCAGAAGCTCGCGCAATCCATAAAGACAGACGATAACGCTATCCATGTAAGCGTTACGTAGGCTGGCCAGCTTCTCGGCCGCCGGCATAGTTCATACGATGCCCATAAAACTGGCGTTTCAAGACGAGAAGCTCCGAAAGGTGTGTGAGAGCCCGCGCTCGGCGAAGCTGAATTACGGGGAGGCCGTTGGTCGGGCAATTCATGGCCGGCTGGCCACGGCAGTTTCGATACTCGAACGACGCGGCTCGTGTTGCCAAAGCGATACCGAGGTGGCAGTCTTGGGCGCTGACGTCCTTGTTCACATTGATGTGGGGGGGTGATGGGAGAACTTTGTGAAGAAGACTCAGGGTGATGAGGCAGGCACAGCAGTGAGGAAGTGAATCTCACGCGATGCGTCCCAAAATCTCACCCGATGCCGCCCACGCCCCGCAGAGCCTTATTTGGCGGGGCAGAAAATCTCACCTTATGGGTCTTGCTACAGTGTCGTGTAGATAGCCTCATAACATGAGAAAATCGGACCCATAAGTTGAGAAACTTATGGGTCTTTTTTAATAGCCCACCCCTAACGCTTACCCACTGAAATTTAATATCATTTAAAATGCAGCAAGGAGGCATAGACCCTCCTATTTCCGAATATATACGAAAATGGCAAAAGAAAAGAAAGATACTGCTTCAATATTTCGCTATATGGGGTCCGCGTTAGACGCACTCAGGATACTTGGTGGGTCTGGCACTCCTGACGAAGTTGTGGAACGTATTGCACGAGACCTCAATATTTCAGATGAGGTGCAAAATGAAATCCTGCCGTCAGGGGAAGAGCGTTTCCGCAACCGGATACGATGGGCACGACTCTACCTAGTGCGTGAGGGATTGGTCGACTCGTCAAAACGCGGGGTCTGGGCGCTCACGGAGGCCGGTCGTCGCACGTCTCTTTCGATTGATCAGGCCCGTAGCATTGCTACAAAATGGAATCGCATTTTCGGAGAGGAGCGGCGAGCGAAAGCTGTTAGCTCGGAGCCTATCTCAGTTGAGGCCTCAGAACCCACAGCTACGGCCACAAGCGACTATCGCTACGAGCTCATTCAGTTACTTAAAAATCTACCGGCGTCGGGGTTCGAACGATTGTCCCAGAGGCTTCTTCGCGAAGCCGGCTTTGTACAAGTGGTTGTAACAGGGAGTAGCGGTGACGGAGGCATAGATGGATATGGCACACTCCAGGTTAATCCACTCGTCTCATTTAAAGTTCTATTCCAATGCAAACGCTACGCAAAATCCGTATCTCCGTCACAAGTTCGTGATTTTCGCGGAGCAATGTCCGGCCGGACAGATAAAGGTATCATCATCACGACTGGAACATTTACGGCGGAAGCGCGTCGCGAGGCAGCTCGCGACGGCGTCCCGCCAATCGAGCTTATCGATGGCGAAAAGCTTGTCGATATGCTGGAACAGTTGGAGCTAGGACTGAAACCCGTACGAACGTTTGTCGTCGACACGTCATTTTTTGACGAATTCAAAAACTAACT
Organism: Burkholderia sp. ABCPW 111; assembly: GCF_000773065.1. Classification (NCBI taxonomy): domain Bacteria; kingdom Pseudomonadati; phylum Pseudomonadota; class Betaproteobacteria; order Burkholderiales; family Burkholderiaceae; genus Burkholderia; species Burkholderia sp. ABCPW 111. The sequence goes on from NZ_JPWT01000077.1 coordinate 34,166, forward strand.
CGTTGTCCGGCGTACCCAGCACTTCAGACTCCTCTCAAAAACCACCACGCCTTTAATCGCCGCCGTCACCGCCCCACCATCGCCCTCAGCACCCCATCCCGCCGAATCAACCCGTGATAAAGCGCGGCGGCGAAGTGCGCGAGAAACGTCGCGAAGAACAGATAAGCCAGCCACCGATGCGCATGCCGCAGCCAAGCGAACCAAACCGGATCGGCCGGCGCGATCGGCGGCAATTGCACGCCGCCGCCCAACGTCACCGGATACCCGCCCGCCGACAGCATCGCCCACCCAACCACCGGCATCGCGATCATCAGCGCATACAACGCGAGATGCGACCCATGCGCCGCGAATTTCTGCCACCCCGGCAAATCCGAAGGCAACGCCGGCGGCCGCGAACTCAACCGCACCACCACCCGCACGCAGGCCAGCGCCAGCACCGCCACCCCGAGCGGCTTATGAATCGAAATCAGCACCGCGTGCCGCCCCGACACCGTCGCCACCATCCCCGCGCCGACAAACAACATCAAGACGATCATCGCCGCCATCGCCCAATGCAGCAGCCGCGCCAGGGGGCCGAACGTAGTCTTCATCATCGTTTCTCCGAAAGCGGATGCGCGGCGCCGGGCATCCCGGCTTCTTCGCTCGTGCGGCGCAGGTACGAATCCGCATACGCGGCCGAGCGCGCGGCGAGCAGCGGGTCGCCCGACGCTCGGATGCCGTCGGGCAGGATCGTCGGATCATAGTTGACGTCGCGGCACGGCCCGCTGCCCTGCGCCTCCACGCGGTCGAGCACGAGCGTGCCCGCATCGATCGTCGTGCGATTCGCGGGCCACGCGCGCGTCGCGTCGTCGACGGGATCGCCCGGCTCCGCCAGCGTGAGCAACAAACGCCAGCGCTGCGGCCCGGAACCGATGCGCCGCGTCAGATCCTCCTGCAGCACGTTCGGATCGCCCACCTTCGCAACTTCGCCCGCCTCGGCCGTCTGTTCCGGCGCGACGCGCCACCGCACCGCCTGCCGTCGCCCCGCCGCATCGACGAGATAGAACGCGTTCAGGCTGTAATACGTCTCGGTGACGTAGCTCGCGCCCGGCCTCGCCGTCTTCGCCCACGCGCGGAACGCGGCCGTCTCCGGATGCGCGTCGAAGAACGCCTTCAGCTTCGCCGGATCGGGCTTGCCCGTCTTCGGGTCGGGCCGCCCCGCCACCGTCTGCTCGTAGAACGCGCGCGGCGTCGCGACCGGAAACACCGGCATGCTGTTCATTCCCGTGCGCCATTGCTCACCGTCGGGCGCGCTCAGGCGCAGCGCGAGGCTGCGAATCGGCACGCTGTTGTCCGGCGCGTACGGATTGCCGCCCGGCAGCGCGAAGCGTCCGACCACCCGCGCGCGCGCCGCCGCGAAAAAGGGCGCGGTCGAGTACGCGCTCGCCGCGCCGTTGCCTTCGAAATAGCCCGTCACGCAGACGCCTTTCGCGTGATTGCGCCGGTAGCCCGGATGCAGGCCGCCGTTGCGCTGCAGCGCGTCGACGAGCCGCTGCGGCGTCAGCCGGTGCGGCGCGAGCCAGCCGCCGACGTAGCCGAACGACGCCGCGACCGCCGCCGCCGCGCCGCCGATCAGCGCCCATCGCCAGAGGCCGCGCACCGGCTCGGCAGGCGGCGTTGAAGGGTGTTCCATCGTGTACGCTCCCGACCATCAGGTCCTGTGTCGAACCCGCGTATGACGGATCGCCGCCCGGTTTATTCCACGAGGAATTTTTTCGCGCATGCGTGGAATAAACTCGGGCGACCGGGCGTCTGACGCTTTGAATCCACTCCGACGCCGGCATCCGCCCCGCCCATGCCCCCCGCCGATCTCGACGACCAACTGCACGAACTGCTGCCGCGACTGCGCCGCTTCGCGCTCTGGCTGACCCGCGACGTCCACAGCGCCGACGATCTCGTGCAGTCGACGCTCGAGCGTGCGCTGTCGCGCTGGTCGACGCGGCGCGACGATTCGGCGCTGCGCAGCTGGCTCTTCACGATCCTGTACCGGCAGTTCGTCGATGCGACGCGCCGCGCGAAGCGCTACGCGTGGCTGCTCGGCCGGATCAGGGACGACGACGAGCCGCAATGGCCGTCGGCCGAGGATCACGCGATCGCGCGATCGATGCTCGACGCGTTCGGCCGGCTGCCGACGGAGCAGCGCAGCCTGCTGCTGCTCGTCGCCGTCGAGGGATTCAGCTATCAGGAAGTCGCCGAGCTGCTCGACATTCCGATCGGCACCGTGATGTCGCGGCTGTCGCGCGCGCGGCACGCATTGCGCGCGCTCGGCGACGGCGAGATTTCCGCTCCTTCGCTGCGTTTGATGAAATGAACATTCCGCCCGACGAACACGATCTTCACGCCTATGTCGACGGCCGGCTCGACGCCGATGCGCGCGCGGCCGTCGAGCGCTGGCTCGCGCTGCATCCGGCGCGCGCGGCGCAAATGCTCCGCTGGCGGCAGGATGCGCAGCAACTGCGCGCGGCGCTCGATTCGGCCGCGCTGCCCGCGCCGACTGCGACGCTCGATCCCGCCGCGCTGCGCGCGCGCCGCGCCGAACGGGCGCGCGCGCGGCTCGCGGTGGCGGCGTCGCTCGTGCTGTGCGTCGGGCTCGGCGCGATGGGCGGCTGGCAGGCGCACGGCTGGCGCAGCACGCCCGCCGCGCCGATGAGCGACGCCGTCGCCGCGTACAAGCTGATGGTCGTCGATCGCAGCGCGCGCGTCGACGTCGTGCAGAAGCGGCCGGGCGAGTTGCAGGCGTGGGTCGCGCGCGAGGTCGGCGCGTCGGTCCGGTTGCCGGACCTGAGCGGCGCGGGCTTCGCGCCCGTCGGCGGGCGTCTTTTCGCGACCGAGCGCGGCGCGGCCGCGATGGTGCTGTACGAGGATGCGGCCGGGCGCACGCTGAGCTTCTACGTGCGGCCGCCCGAATCGGCGAATCGCTTGCTCGCGGCCGGCGAGCGTGCCGACGGCACGCTGCTCGCGCGCTACGGATCGGTGCGCGGGTTCAACTATGCGGTCGTCGGGCGGGCGGACAGCGTGGGCGAGGCGGCCGTCGCGCGTGCGCTCGATGCGCAGATCTGACGGCGGGCGCGACGGGCGCGTGGCTTTCGTGCGATGCGGTTGCCCGCGAGCGCGTAACGCGTGCTCGTTGTCGGCCGGCCAGCGTGCCGACGGCGCACTGCTTGAGCGCCGCGAATCGGTATGCGGCTTCTACCATGCGGTCGGTGCGCGCGCGGGCAGCGTTGGCGAAGCGGGCGTCGCACATGCGCTCGAAGAGCGGATCTGACGGGCGGCGCCCGATGGGCGTCCGGCTTTCGCTCGATGCGTTCGCCTCCGAGCGCGACGCGTGCTCGCTGTCGGCCACGCGCCTCCATCGACGGACCCATCGACGGCGCGCCGCACACACGCCGCCTGCCGGTTCGCGGGTTCAAGCATCGCGTGCTGTCGTCAGGCACCCGGACAGCCTCGGCGACGCGCCGTGTCGCATGCGCCCGATGAACGAGGATTTGACGAGCCGATCGCGACGCAAGGACAGGTTTCCGTTAATTCGCTCGAAGCCGAATTCGCGGCGTAAGCGCGCGACGTGCGGCAGGCGACGCCGCCGCCCGACGCAATCCGCATCGATCGGCAGAATGGAAAACGGACGAAGAAAAGCGCGCACCGCTCGAGGATCAATTGCGTCGCGGCTCGTCGGACGCCGCGCGCATCGCACGCAAGAACGCATCGAACGCGCGGCGCGCCATCGCGCCTCACGCGGCGGTCACTTGCACGTCACCCGCAACGCCTTCTTGCCGTCGATCCGGTAATCGCAGCGATTCACGCGGCCGGCGAGCTTGACGTCCCGCGTCTCGCCGTCCGCGTACTTGCAGCGGATCGTCACGTAACGGCCAGCGTCGTACACGTAGCCCAGCGCCCAGTGGCCGTTGCGCTCGCTGGCGTCGTCGGGAACCAGCGTCGCGAGATCGCTCGGCGCGCCGTCGAACACGTCGACGTAATGCAGCGGGCTTTGCTGCCGCACCGGGCAGACTTCCGCGCTCGCGCCGGTTGCGCCCGTCGTGCCGGACGCGCCCGCACAGCCGAAAAACGCCGCCGCGACCAATGCGCAGGCTGCCTTACTCCACGACATGGAAGTTGTCTCCGTTGTTCGACCGGCCGTGCGCGCCCCAGCGCAGGCGCCGCTGCTGAACCGGTTGCGGCGTGGGCGGCGTCACGAACTGGTCGTAGACCAGGACGCCGCCGTCCTTCGACTGGCTCACGTAGATGGCCGCGTGGCCGTCGTATTTGCCGGCCGCGTTGAACGTCGCGATCACGGTGCCGGCGACGATCGTCGCATTCCCCTTCACCGCCGCGCCCTTGCGCCATTGCACGGTGAGCGGCAGCGTCGGGCACACGCGTTTCACATAGGACACGCATTGCCCGCAAAGATCGACGCCGGACGTGACGCTGCCGGCCGGCGCTTGGTCGAACGGCGTGAGCGCCGAGCTCGGCGCGCAAGTCCAGCGGCCGACCGGCGCCTCGGCGTTGCTCGAATAAGTGGCGGAGACGTAAGGCATGGTTCCCTCGGTCTTTTTAAGCGGAATTCGAATTGACACAACCAGCCAGGCGAACCGGATTGTCGGGCAGATGCCGAAAACGATCAACCGTCGCGACAATTGAACAAATTTCTTGCATCTCAGTGCAATTTGCACGCCGCGCCGATCGATCGCGGCCGCGCGCGGCGCTGCGCGATCGGCGCGATCGGCGCAATGCGACGCCTCAACGCGCTCGCCGGACGCAAGGAAACGGCTCGTTCACGGCACGCCATGCCGCCGATCGTCCCACGCACTCGCTTGTCGCGCGCATCATGGAATAGCGCGGCACGTCCGTTCGTTTACAAGTCGAGCGTCAGACGTTTCGCGAAAGCGGTGCTCCGCGCGCGCGGCATGCGCTCGTCGACATCGAAAAAGGACGGCATGCAGGACGACGCCGGCCATCGCGCCGCGCCGATATTTCGGGGTGTCCATTCAGAGCCCTATCATGAACAAGCTGATTCGTTTCGCAACCGCGCTGATGTGCGCGAGCGTGTCCGTCTGCGCATGCGCACAAGCCTATGACGGAACCACCACGTCGATCGACACGTCTCGCTGCCGGGCGATCACCGGACAAGCGGAAATCGACGGCACGATGCAGCAAGTCGTCGGCCGCGCATGCCTGCAAAGCGACGGCACCTGGCGGCTCATCGAGAGCGACGACGGCAGCGTGCTGTGGTATCCGATCGCCGACTACCCGTTTTCCGATCCGTGGTACTGGGGCACGCCTTTCTTCGTCGTCGGCGGCACGACCTTCGTATTCGTCGATCGCTTCCACCACTTCCACCGGTTCCACCATTTTCATCCGATGACGCCGGGTCACATCGGCCCGCCGATGGGCAGCGGTTTTCATCACGGGCTGTCGCATGGCGGCGGCATGTCGGGCGGCATGCTGCGGCACTAGCGCATCGGGCGTACGAAACGCCGCCGGCGCGTCGCGTCCGCCGGGGGCAGCGCCGTGCGAGCCGCATCGCTTCCGCTGCGCCGGAACGCGACGGCGACACGCGACATCTATGTCCTCACGGCGCACGGCAGCGCCGGCCGCATCGAGGCCCGTTTCCGCACGCCGCCTGTCCGTCACTTGGGAGAACTCGCATGAAGATCATCACGAGAGGATGGCTCGGCGCGCTGACGCTCGCGCTCACGAGCGGCGCCGCCTGCGCGCAGGGCGCGGGGCCGACCGATCCGCAGATCGCGGCGATCGTCGCGACGGCCAATCAGGTCGACATCGACGCCGGCAAGCTCGCCGAATCGCGATCCGCATCGAAGGACGTGAAGGCGTTCGCGCAGCGCATGGTCGCGGATCACGGCAGCGTCAATCAGGCCGCCGCCGATCTGCTGCACAAACTGAACGTCGCGCCGGAAGAAAACGCGACGAGCCGCAGCCTCAAGCAGGGCGGCGACGAGAACCTCGCGAATCTGAAGACACTGCACGGCGCCGCGTTCGACAGCGCGTACGTCGCGCATGAAGTGGCCTACCATGAAACGGTGCTGGACGCGCTCGACAAGACGCTGATCCCGAACGCGAAGAACGACGAGCTGAAGGCGCTGCTCGTCAGGGCGCGGCCGGTGTTCGTCGCGCACCTGGATCACGCGAAGCACTTGCAAGCCGCGCTGGGAAAGAGCGGTGGCTGAGCGCCGGCATGCCCGCCCGGCTCGTCCGTCGCGCAGCGCAACCGCGGCCGGGCTCGCGCTCGCGGGCGCGCTGCTCGCGGGTGCGGTTCCCGCGGCGACCGGCGAAGCCGCGTCGCCCGGCACGCACGTCGTCGTGATCGAGGGCATGCGCTTCATTCCGCAGACGTTGACCGTGCATCGCGGCGATCGCGTCGAATGGGTGAACAAGGATCTCGTTGCGCACACCGCGAGCGCGATGTCGGACGCGTTCTATTCGCGCAACATCGCGCCGGGCGAACGGTGGCGCTACGTCGCCGACAGGCGCGGCGATTATCCATACCAATGCCGGCTTCATCCGACGATGCGGGCCACGCTGATCGTCCGCTGATGCGGCCCGCCAACACGAGGCGATCGAGATGACGAATTCCGCGACGGCGTTCGCGCAAAACGATGCGGATGACGAACGATTGCTCGCACGCCGCATCGCCGCGGGCGATCAGTCCGCCTTCGAACTGTTGATGCGGCGCCACAACTGGCGCCTCTTTCGCATCGCGCGCGCGACGCTGCACTCCAACGCGGACGCGCAAGACGCGCTGCAGGACGCGTATCTGTCCGCATACCGCGCGATCGGCGAGTTTCGCGGCGAAGCCGCGCTCTTCACGTGGCTCGCGCGGCTCGTGCTCAACGAATGCTTCGCGCGTCTGCGCCGGCATGCGCGCCGTCAACGTGTCGTTCCGATCGTCGATATGAACGCCGAATCCGAAATCGACGCGATGTGCGCGCACGATCCCGATCCGTCGTATCGGGCCGCGGCGCGCGCCGAGCTGCGCGGTTTGCTCGAACAGAAGCTCGAGCGGTTGCCGTACGCGTTTCGGATCGTGTTCGTGCTGCGCTCGGTCGAGGAACTGAGCGTCGACGAAACCGCGCACTGCCTCGGCATTCCGGAGGCGACCGTGCGCAGCCGCCATTTCCGCGCGAAGCGCCTGCTGCGCGACGCGCTGGCGCGCGAGATCGGCCTCGTCGAGCACGACGTGTTCGAATTCGGCGGCGGCGATTGCGATCGCCTGGTGGCGGCGGTCATGCGGCGTGTCGACGGAGAATCCGGGCGATAGGTCCGGGCGCCGGATGCCGTGCGTCTCGCCCGCGCGCATCCTCGATGGGCGGTGCGCCACGCGTCACGACGCAAGCAATTCGGCTACAGTCCAGGTATGCGGCCGCGCCGAAGACGGCCGCCGGCGCTTCCATCCAATCCGAGGACCACTCCATGCGCATCATCCGGGCCTGGCTCGCGCTGACGCTCGCCGCATCCATTGCATCCACTGCATCTGTCGCGCACGCCGCACCCGCCGGCAAGACGCTGTCGTTCGACGGCGTCGATTTCTTCCGGCGCGACGCCGCGAGCAATCGGCTCGAATACACGCCGAAGGGCGAGGAAGATCTGTTGACGTGGCGCAGCATGATCACGCTCGTGCGCTATCCGGAAGCGACGACGGGTGACGGGCTCGCGGCGATCGCGAACTCGGTGCTCGGGCTCTACAAGCAGAACCGCGCGATGGTTCTGAAGGTCGACGCGGTGCCGGCCGCGCCCGGCAAGCCGGCCGAATACTTCATCTCGGTGGTGTTCCCGACGCGCGATTTCATCGAAGCGGTGTTCACGCGCATCGCGCTCGTCGACGGCGCGGGCGCGGCCGCGATCTACTCGCATCGCGAATATGGGCACGCGGTCGGCAACGAAGTCAGCGCGTGGCTCGCAAAGAACGGCCCGGCGAAGGAACGCGCGCTCAGGCAATGGAATCCGCTGCCGACGACCGGCGGGAAGTGAACGTGAGCGCGCGCCGCGCGGCGTCGAATCGCGCGCCGCGCGCCGCCGCCCGCCGATCGGCCGGCACGCGATGCCGCGCCCGGCCCGCTCAGCCCTTCGCGACGAGCGCCGCGATCTCGTCGTCCGCGAAGCCCGCTTCACGCAGGATCGCGGCGCTGTCCGCGCCGCGTCGCGGCACCGCGCCCGGCTGCGCGGCCGGCGAGCCGGAAAACCGCGGCGCCGGCGCCGCCTGCAGCACGCCGTCGCGTTCCGCATAAACGCCGCGCGCGGCGAGATGCGGATGCGCCTTCGCCTCGACCGGGCTCAGCACGGGCGCGAAGCACACGTCGGTGCCCTCCAGCAATTCGACCCAATGCGCGCGCGGCCGGCTCGCGAAGAGGTCCGCGAGCCGTTCGCGCAGCCGCGGCCAGCGGCTCGCATCGTACGGATTGCGGAAATCCTCGTCGTCGGCGAGATCGAGCTTGTCCAGCAGCAGCGCGTGGAACTGCGGCTCGAGCGCGCCGACGCTCACGTAGCCGCCGCACGCGCAGCGATAGCTGCCGTACCAGTGCGGGCCGTCGAGCAAGCCCTGGCCGCGCGCCATCGGCATGAATCCCGCCGCGTGAATCGACAGCAGCAGGTTCATCAGATTCGCGCTGCCGTCGACGATCGCCGCATCGACGATCTGGCCCTTGCCGCGCAGGCGCGCGTCCAGGATGCCCGCGAGCACGCCCATCGCGAGATACAGCGCGCCGCCGCCAAGATCGCCGACGAGCGTCGGCGGCGCAAGCGGCGCGTCGCCCGGCCGCCCCGCATACCACAGCGCGCCGGACAGGCCGATGTAGTTGATGTCGTGGCCCGCCGCGTGCGCGAGCGGGCCGTCTTGCCCCCAGCCCGTCATCCGACCGTACACGAGCCTCGGATTGCGCGCGAAGCATGCATCGGGGCCGAGCCCGAGCCGCTCCATCACGCCGGGGCGCATCCCTTCGATCAGCGCGTCGGCGCCTTTGACGAGCCGCAGCACCGCATCGGCCGCCGCCGGCTGCTTGAGGTCGAGCGAAAGCGAGCGCTTGCCGCGATTGAAGATCGCGCGACGGCCGAGATCGAGCGGATCGCCGTCGCGGCCGGCCGTGCGCTCGACGAGGATCACGTCGGCGCCCATGTCGGCGAGCAGCATTCCGCAGAACGGCGCGGGGCCGATTCCGGCGATTTCGACGATTCGGATTCCGTGCAAAGGGCCCATGCCCGCTCCCGTGAAGTTCGATGCGCCCGGTTCGGTGCGATGCCGAATCGCGGTGCGTCGGTGGCGGCGCCGATCGCGGTTCGGCGGCGTCACACGGCGTCACGCAATGTCACGTCGCTCGCCCCGCGTCGATTCCGCGCAATGCGTGCGCGATGCGTTACGACACAACTGACGCAACTGACGCAACCGACTCGACTGACGCGACGCGATGCCTGCGATGCCCGCGATACGACGCGCCACGACGCGATGCGTTACGACGCCGCATCACGCGCCTCGCCGCGCGCGGCGCACAACGCGATCGCGCACGCGGCGCGAAGCCCGGCGCACCCCGATCACCGCACGCTTCGACACGCCCCGCTCAGTAGAAGCTCTGCCCCTGCGCCGCCATCTCGCGCAACAGCGTCGGCACGGCGAAGCGCGCGCCGTACTGCGCCGCAAGACGATCGCACGTCGCGACGAACGCGTCCACCCCGACGCCGTGGATATGCGACACCGGCCCGCCGCGAAACGCCGGGAAGCCCCAGCCGAGGATCGCGCCGACGTCCGCGTCGCGAGCCGTCGTCAGCACGCGCTCCACGAGGCAGCGTGCGGTCTCGACCGCCTGCACCGTCACGAGCCGCTCGATCAGCGTCTTCACGTCGGGCTGCTCGGCCGCGGCCGGAAACTCGCTCGCGAGCCCCGGCCACAACGCCTTCTTGCCGCCGTTCGCCGGATAGTCGTAATAGCCGCGCCCCGCCTTGCGGCCGAGCCGGCCGAGCTCGACCATCCGCGCGGCCACGTCCTCGCCGGGGCGCGCGACGTACGCGTCGCCGAGATCGGCGCGCGTCTGCTTCGTGATCTTGTGGATCAGCTCGCTCGACACCTCGTCGGTCAACGCAAGCGGCCCGACCGGCATCCCGGCGAGCAGCCCGGCGCTCTCGATCAGCGCGGGCGCGACGCCCTCGGCGAGCATCGCGAGCCCTTCGAGCACGTACGTCGAGAACACGCGGCTCGTGTAGAAGCCGCGCGAATCGTTGACGACGATCGGCGTCATGCCGATCGCCTTCACATAATCGAGCGCGCGCGCAAGCGTCTGCTGGCTCGTTTCGCGCCCGACGATCACTTCGACGAGCGGCATCTTGTCGACGGGCGAGAAGAAATGCAGGCCGATGAAGTTCGCCGGCCGCGCGCTCGCCTGCGCCAACCCCGAGATCGGCAGCGTCGACGTGTTCGACGCGAAGAGGGCGTCGGGCGCGAGCACGGCTTCGCTCTTGCGCGTGACGTCGGCCTTGATCGCGCGATCCTCGAACACCGCCTCGATCACGAGCTCCGCGCCGTCGAGCCGCGCGAAGTCGGTCGTCGGCGTGATCTTCGCGACGAGCGCGTCGGCCTTCTCCTGCGCGAGCCGGCCGCGCTGCACCTGCTTGTCGACGAGCTTGCGCGAGTAGTCCTTGCCGCGCGCGGCCGCTTCGTCGCTCGTGTCGATCAGCACGACGTCGAGCCCCGCCTTCGCGCTCACGTACGCGACGCCCGCGCCCATCATGCCCGCGCCGAGCACGCCGATCTTCCGGTAGCGCTGCGTCGGCACGCCCGCCGGCCGCGCGGCGAGCTTGTTCGCTTCGTTCATCCCGAAGAACAGCGTGCGGATCATCGCCTTCGCTTCCGGCGACAGCACCGCCTTCACGAAATAGCGCGCTTCCGTCTTCAGGCCCGTGTCGAGATCCGTCAGCAGCCCTTCGTACACGCACGACAGGATGCTCGCGACGGCCGGATAGTTGCCGTATGTCTTCTGTCGCGCGAGCGCGTTCGCCGCCATGAACACCTGCTGGACGGACGGGTGCGTGAGCGCGCCGCCCGGAATCCTGAAGCCCTTCGCGTCCCACGGCTGCGTCGCGGTGCGGCGGCTCGCGTCGAGCAGCCACGCGCGCGCGGCGGCGCTCTCCTCGCCCGCCGGCACGACCGCGTGCAGGATGCCGGCCTTCAGCGCATCGGCCGCCTTCAGCCGCTTGCCTTCGAGCAGGAGCGGCAGCGACGCCTGGACGCCGACGAGGCGCGGCAGGCGCTGCGTGCCGCCGCCGCCCGGCAACAGGCCGAGCGTCACTTCCGGCAGCCCGAAGCGCGCTTTCGGATTGTCGGCCGCGACGCGATAATGGCCCGCGAGCGCGATCTCCAAGCCGCCGCCGAGCGCCGAGCCCGGCATCGCGATCGCCACCGGCTTGCCGCCCGTCTCGAGCGCGCGCAACGCGCGGTGCAGCTCGCACGTGCGCTCGAAGAGCGTTGCCGCGTCGTTGCTCGCCTGCAGCCATTCGAGGTCGCCGCCCGCGATGAAATCGGGCTTCGCCGACGTGACGAGTATCCCCTTCGCCGCCGCGTCCTGAAGCGCGCGCGCCGCCGCCGCGAAGAACGCCTCGCAGCTCTCGCCGTTCAGCACGTTCTGGCTGCGCTCGGGCAGGTTCCACGTGAGGGTCGCGATGCCGTCGTCATCGAGCGTGTAATCGATCATGGTGGTCCCCCGTCAAATCCGTTCGATGATGGTCGCCGTGCCCATGCCGGCGCCCACGCACAGTGTCGCGAGGCCCGTGGCCGCGCCGCGCCGCTCGAGTTCGTCGAGCAGCGTGCCGAGGATCATCGCGCCCGTCGCGCCGAGCGGATGGCCCATCGCGATCGCGCCGCCGTTCACGTTGATCCTGTCGTGCGAAATCGCCATCACGTCCATGAAGCGCAGCACGACCGACGCGAACGCTTCGTTCAGCTCGTACAAATCGATGTCGGCCGCGCGCATGCCGGCGCGCTTGAGCGCCTTCTCGGCCGCGTAGCTCGGCCCCGTCAGCATGATCGACGGCTCCGAGCCGATGCTCGCGAACGAGCGAATCCGCGCGCGCGGCGCGAGGCCCGCGCGCTTGCCCGCCTCCAGCGTGCCGATCAGCACGGCCGCCGCGCCGTCGACGATCCCCGAGCTGTTGCCCGCGTGATGCACGTGCTCGATGCGCTCGAGCTCCGGATAGCGCTGGCGGATCACCGCGTCGAAGCCGTACATCTCGCCCAGTTCGGCGAACGACGGCTTGAGCGCCGCGAGCGTGTCGAGCGTCGTCTGCGGGCGGATCGTCTCGTCTCGATCGAGAATCGTCAGGCCGTTGTCGTCGCGCACCGGCACGATCGAGCGCGCGAACCAGCCGGCCTGCGTCGCCGCATGCGCGCGGCGGTGGCTTTCGACCGCGTATGCGTCGACGTCGGCGCGGCTGTAGCCCCACTTCGTCGCGATCGTGTCCGCCGACACGCCCTGCGGCACGAAGTAGCTCGGAATCGCGATCGCCGGATCGACCGGCCACGCGCCGCCGCTCGAGCCCATCGGCACGCGCGACATGCTCTCGACGCCGCCGCCGATCGCCATGTCCGACTGGCCGGACATCACCTGCGCGGCGGCCACGTTGCACGCTTCGAGGCCCGACGCGCAGAAGCGGTTGATCTGCACGCCGGCCGTCGTCTGCGCGTAGCCGGCCGCGAGCACGGCGATGCGGCCGATGCACGCGCCCTGCTCGCCGACGGGCTCGACGCAGCCGAGCACGACGTCGTCGACGAGGCTCGTGTCGAGTGCGTTGCGGTCGCGAATCGCGCGCAACGCGGTGTCGGCGAGCCGCAGCGGCGTGACGCCGTGCAGGCTGCCGTCCTTCTTGCCTTTGCCGCGCGGCGTGCGCACGGCGTCGAAGATGTAGGCTTCCATCGATCGTTCCTTGGGTTGATAGGGACGGCCTGTCAGGACGGCCTGTCAGGACGGCCGGTCAGAGCTGCATTCGGACGGTGGTCGAGGCGGCCGGGGCGGTCGCGTCGCACTGCCGGCCAAGTCGTTCTCGTCGGGTCTTGCTGATCTCGCCGATCGGGTCTTGCGGGCCGACGGTTTTGGTCGGGCGGTCGGGCGGTCGGGCAGCCAAGCCGGCGTTCGGGCGGGCGGATCGGCTCTTCGACAAACAAACCGACCTCGGGCGGCTCGGCGAGCCATTCGGCAATTCCTCGGCGAACGCCGGCGAGTCATGCGGCCTGACGCTTGGCGAGCCGTCCGGCGAACCGTTCGACAAACCGATGCTCATGCCGCGCGGAAAACCGGCCGAACCGCTGCCCGCCGCCGCGCCGTGCCGAACTCCGTTCGATCGCTTGTCCGACACGATCGACGCTGCGGATGCGTGCCGAACGTCCGGCACGCCCCAAGCGCCTCCAGTGCCTCCAGTGCCCCAGCGCCTCAGCCCCCCACGCGCCCTCATCGTCCAATGCGCCGACCGAGAAGCCGAAGCACCGCCCCGCCCGCACCGCGACGCGCGGCTGTGCCGGGCCGCGCGGCCTGCGCGCGCCGGCCGCGCACGTCACAGCGTGCGCGCGATCAGCTCCTTCATGATTTCATTGGTGCCGCCGTAAATCTGCTGCACGCGCGAATCGGCCCACGCGCGCGCGATCGGGTATTCCCACATGTAGCCGTAGCCGCCGTGCAGCTGCACGCAGCGGTCGATCACCTTGAATTGCAGCTCGGTCGTCCAGTACTTCGCCATCGACGCCGTCGCCGCATCAAGCTTGCCCGCGAGTTGCAGCTCGATGCACTTGTCGACGAACACGCGCCCGATCTGGATCTCGCTCTTGAGCTCGGCGAGCGCGTGGCGGCTCGTCTGGAAGTCGATCACCGCGCGGCCGAACGCGCGCCGCTCGCGCGTGTAGTCGAGCGTCCACGAAAGCGCCGCCTCGGCCGCTGCGATCGCGCTGATCGCGATCTGCAGCCGCTCCCACGGCAGCTCCTGCATCAGGTAGACGAAGCCGCGGTTCTCTTCGCCGAGCAGGTTGCCGGCCGGCACGCGCACGCCGTCGAAAAACAGCTCGGACGTGTCCTGCGCCTTCATGCCGACCTTCTTCAGCCGCTTGCCCTTGCTGAAGCCCGGCATGCCCGTGTCGACGACGAACAGGCTCGTGCCCTTCGAGCCGCCTTCGGGCGTCGTGCGCGCGACGACGATCACGACGTCCGCGTGCCAGCCGTTCGTGATGAAGATCTTCGAGCCGTTGAGCACGTAGTGGTCGCCTTCGCGCACCGCGCTCGTGCGCACGCCTTGCAGGTCGGAGCCCGCGCCGGGCTCGGTCATCGCGATCGCGCCGATCATCTCGGCGCTCGCGAGCTTCGGCAGATAGCGCGCCTTCAGCGCGTCGCTGCCGTAATGGAGGATGTACGGCGCGACGATCTCCGAATGCAGCCCGAAGCCGAGCCCCGACGCGCCCGCGCGCGCGATCTCCTCGAACAGCACCACGCTGTAGCGGATGTCCGCGCCCGCGCCGCCGTATGCCTCCGGCATGCTCGCGCAGTGGTAGCCGGCCTTGGCCGCCTTCGTCCACACGTCGCGGTCGACGTAGCCCTGATCTTCCCAGCGCTCGTGGTGCGGCATCACTTCAGACTCGATGAATCGGCGGACGGACTCGCGGAACTGCTCGTGCTCTTCGGCGAAGATGGTGCGTGGAATCATGGCGTCTCCAATGAGGGAATCGCTCGGCGGCCGGCGTCGGCGCCTGCTGTTTGCGGTATTTGAGCAAGTCCGCGACAATCTGCGTTGATTCGAAACGCCATTTTCTTGACATGAAAAAACAGCTGCGCGGCGCTGGCCGGCCCGGTGTCGCGATCCTTCTGCCGCCGCGGCTGTTGGGCGGCTACGTTTTCCTCACGCAGGAAATGCTGCTGCTCGCCGGCACGATGAGGGCGCGCAGCCTCGACGTCGTCAACAGCCGGCTGTTCGACATCGCGATCCTGTCGCACGACGGCCGGCCGGTGCGGACGATCGGCGGCATCGACGTGCCGGCGACGGGCGCGCTGCGCGAGCCCGACGCGCACGAAGTCGTGATCGTTCCCGCGCAGTTCATGCCGGACGAGCAGATCGACGCGGTAGAGCGCGTCTTCATCGACTGGCTCAAGCGCCGCTACGCGGCGGGCGCGCTCGTCGTCGGGCTCAACGCGGCGCCGCTGATCGCGAAGGCCGGCCTGCTCGACGGGCGCGGCGCGACCGGGCTGCCGAGCGAGCGCACGCTGTTCGCGCGGCATTTTCCGGCGGTGCGCTACATGCCGTCGGCGCCGCTCATCGTCGACGGGCGGCTCATCACCGTAAGCGGGATCAATCCGGCTGTCGACGCTTGCGCGTACGTGATCGACTACTGCTTCGGCGCGGGCGTGTCGCAGCGGCTGCTGCGGGTCGCGCTCACGCAGTCGCTGCCGTCGTACGAGCACATGGCCGTGTGGGCCGCGCAATACAAGCGGCACGGCGACGGGCCGGTGCTCGCGGTGCAGGACATCGTCGAGCGCGCGCTCGCGCATCCGCCGACGCTCGCCGAGCTCGCCGTGCGCGCGGCGATGAGCGAGCGCACGCTGTCGCGCCGCTTCGCAGCCGCGACCGGGTTGACGCTGCGGCGCTACGTCGCCGTGCTGCGCGTCGAGCTCGCCGCGTTCCTGCTGCGCACGAGCCGGATGACGCTCGATCACATCGCCGACGAATGCGGCTTCGCGAGCGCGAGCGCGCTGAGCCATGCGTTCCTGGCCGGGCATGGGTGCAGCCCGATTCAGTATCGGCATCGGCATCGGCCGGATGCGCGGCGGGCGGCGGCGGCGGGCGGTGGTGCGGGCGCGGTTTCGGGGGCGGGCGGGACGAACGCGGGCGACTGAGATCGGGAGTCGGGCGGCGGGCGCGCTGCAGGAAGAGGCAAAAGGGGCAAAAGGACCCAAAGAACCAAAGGAGCTGAAAAGAGGCTAAAAAGGGGCCGACTCGAACAATGAGAGCGCCAAACAAGCCGAAAGAAGCCGAAAGACCGGCGGGGCACGCGATGCGGCGTCCCAACGCGCTGAATGTGCAAGACGCGCGGCGGCACGCCGGCATCGCCGCGGGTTCGAACGCGCAGACGCGCGCCGGCCGCGTTCGTCGCCCGCTCCCGCGCGGTGGGCAACGCTCGCCCGCTTACGGCTCAAGACGGATCGGCACGCATCGCCTGCCGCCGAGCCGTTGCGCTTTGCCGTCGAATCGACACGCCGCGTCGCACGCAGCCGGCGACGCGAGAGCTCGCCGCGGCATCGTTCGCCTGCCGTTAGTCCGCCTTTTATCCTCCCTTTTGTCTGCCTTTCGTCCTCCCTTTTGTCGGCCTTTTCCCGCCGTCCGTACGATCGGATAGCGAGCGCGCGGCTCGGTACGCAACGGCACGCCGCCCGGCGCCGTTCTCACCTTCACCCGCGAACGCCTCACCTTTCGCCGCAGCGTCGCGGCGTGTGAACGGCGTCGGCTCGCCATTCATTCCGCACTGCACGATCGCCGCTCTTTCCCGCCCCACAAGGCTCAGGCCGACTCCGGCATCGTGGCGAAGACAAACGCGACTGCGATGCCGCCCCCCTCGTTCGCCGCCGCCTCCCTCGTCAATTCACTTGAAACATTACAAGAAAATCTATATAAATGAATTCTAAGTAATCACCTTTCGCTTTCCGACCAAGAAATCTCCCCATGACGCAACCCACCGCGAAACATCTGATCCTCGATTTGCTGGTCGCGAAGGACGGCGAGCCGCTGCAGGTGCGCGAAGCGATCATCGCGTGCCGGCTGTTCGGCCTCACCGAGAACAGCGTGCGCGTCGCGCTCGCGCGGCTCGCGGCCGAGTCGCTCGTCGAAGGCGCCGAGCGCGGCAGCTACCGGCTCGGGCCGTCGGCCGTCGAGCTCTCCGAGGAGCTGACCGCGTGGCGCACCGTCGAATCGCGGCTGCGCCGCTGGAGCGGCGCGTATCTGATGGTGTCGTGCATCTCGCTCGGACGCGTCGATCGCACCGCGCTCGCGCGCCGCGAGCGCGCGCTCGAGATGCTCGGCTTCCGCGAATGGGACAAGAGCCTGTACATGCGCCCGGACAACGTCGAAGGCAACGTCGACGCCGTGCGCCGGCGGCTGACGAAGCTCGGCGTCGAGCCGTCGGCGGCGGTGTTCGTCGCAATGGGCTTCGACGCCGAGCAGGAAGCGCGCATCCGCGCGCTGTGGGACGGCGAGGCGCTGTCGGATACATATCGCACGCTCGGCGCGCAGCTCGAAGACTGGCTCGCGCGCGCACCGGAGCTCGATCTCGACGTCGCCGCGCGCGAGGCGTTCCTGCTCGGCGGCAAGGCGATCCGGCAAGTCGTGTTCGATCCGCTGCTGCCCGAGCCGTTCGTCGACGTCGCCGCGCGCGCCGCGTTCATCGAATGCGCGCGGCGCTACGTCGCGGCAGGCCACCGGGTCTGGCGCGCGCTCCTCGACAGCGAGCATCCGTCCGCGCCGGGCGCGGCGCGCGCCGCCGTGGCCGGCCATCTGCACTAGCGCGACGCATTGGGGGAGACATCGACATGACCGACAGAATCCGCATCCGCGACCTCTTCACCCGCGACGAGATCCGTTCGCTGACCGCACGCTCGAACCGGCGCGGCGCATGGGCGGTCGGCTCGACGTGGGCGGTGATCGCGCTCGCGTTCGCGGGCCTCGCCTACGCGCGCGCGCATTTCCCGCCGTGGGGCTTCGCGCTGGCGCTCGCGGTCGGCATGACGATTCTCGCCGGACGCCAGCTCTGTCTCGGCATCCTCCAGCACGACGCCGCGCACGGCACGCTGTTTCGCACGCGCTGGGCGAACGATGTGCTCGTCGACTGGCTGTGCGCGCGCCCGATCTGGAACGAGCTGCGCAAGTACCGCCCGTATCACCTGACTCACCACGCGACGACGTCGTCGAGCGCCGATCCGGATCTGTCGCTCGTCGCGGGCCTGCCGACGACGCGCGCGTCGCTCGCGCGCAAGTTCCTGCGCGACGTTTCCGGCGTGACGGGCGTCAAGTTCCTGATCGGCCGCGCGCTGATGGACGCGGGCGTGCTCGAGTGGTCGCTGACGAACGACATCCGGCGCGTGCCGCAGGCAGGCCGCCGCTGGCGGGACTATGCGCTCGCGTTCTTCCGCGCCGCGGCCGGCATGCTGATCACGAACGGCATCCTGCTCGGCGCGCTGTGGGCGAGCGGCCATCCGTGGCTGTACGGCGTGTGGGTGCTCGCGTACGTGACGCCGTTTCCGCTGTTCATCCGCATCCGTTCGATGGCCGAGCATGCGTGCCTCGAAACGGGCGACGATCCGCTGCGCAACACGCGCACGACGCACGCCGGCTGGCTCGCGCGCGCGACCGTCGCGCCGATTCGCGTGAACTACCACGTCGAGCATCACCTGATGGCGTCGGTGCCGTACTTCCGGCTGCCGAAGATGCACCGGATGCTGCGCGAGCGCGGCTGCGTGGCGCAGCCGCCGTCGTATTGGCAGGTGATGAAGGCCGTCAGCGGAAAGCCGCCGGCGGCCTGAGTTTTTCGAGCTTCGGCCCCGCGTCGGATGACGAGCGTCCGCCGTGGGATGAAACTTGCGGGCCCGGCGGCGCGTCGTGGTAATAAAGTACGGCACGGCGCCGGCGGCGGCTCGTTCCTGATGCCGCTCATTACACGGCGCGGTGTCCCGGCTCCCGCATCGCGGGCTCTCGCACGTCGTTCGACGTCGGACGACCGAGTTGCGGCGTTCATCAAGCCGGTACCGCTCGCCGCGCTCGCCGTCTTGCTCGCTCACGTTCTCCCGCCGTCGATGCGACGAAGCAGATGCCGCGTCACGATCCGAGCTATCGAACCGTCGCGTTTTTCTGCAATGCAAGTGAGCGATAGGCCAGACGCCACCGCATTCGATGCAGCACACAGAACGGCTTCAATCCGAACGAGAAAGCCTGCCCGCAACCAGTGGACAATTTGGGGATAAACCACCACTCGGACTGTGCACCTCAAAAGTTGTTCTTCACGGTGCGCGACAATTCATTGCCTGTACAGATGGTTGGCCGATCGACAGGGCATTGATGCGAAAGGCATCTTGGCGCTTATCCACAGAAGACCACAGCCTTTATTGACTATTACTACATATGTATACAAACAAAATACAAAAACACAGACGGTAATCCATATGTCCGACGGTACAGAAAAAGATGCGCCGCCGCCGAGCGCTTATGCGAAGCGGCGAGCATCCCGAATCCGTCGAACGCCCATCGCCGCACAGCCG
The DNA here is from genome assembly GCF_000773065.1 of Burkholderia sp. ABCPW 111. Lineage (NCBI taxonomy): Bacteria > Pseudomonadati > Pseudomonadota > Betaproteobacteria > Burkholderiales > Burkholderiaceae > Burkholderia > Burkholderia sp. ABCPW 111. Next base: position 53,473 of record NZ_JPWT01000077.1, read on the forward strand.
GCGAGCATCCCTGCAGGCGGCACTTTTTCACAACCGCTCGAAGTCTCCGAGCACCGATTTCTTCAGGGGACAAAAAAGGGCGCTCGAAACCCGGCCGAACGCCCTTGTCATTTCCACAGCCACGGCCTGACCGAATCGCCGAGCCTCAGCTCACCCGCTCCCGCTCGAGCTTCGCCGACACCGCATCGATCCGCCGCCGCACGTATCGCACGAGCGCGCGCCATGTGACCCGCGTGAGCCAGATGCACACGAGCAGCCCGACGATCCCGACCGGCAGCATCGCGAGCCCGTAGCCGAACGCGATGCCGCCGAGCGCGAATCCCGTCGGCGCGGCGACGCTGACGTGCTGCTTGCCGTTGTCGACAGTGATCCGGCCGCCGACGATCGACACCGAGTTCTCGCCGTTCGTCACCGACAGGTGCATGCCGCCGTGGCCGTCCGGCGTCATCTGCACGTTGCCGCCCGCGATGCCCGGAACGTTCAGGCCCGGCGCCGACGCCCCCGTGTTCGCGACCGTCATCTGATCGCCGCTCGCGCTCTTCAGATCGAGCGCGATCACGTCGGCGCGCGCGATGCTGAGCGTGTCGTCCTTGCCCGCCGCGAGCAGCTCGCGCGCGCCGTCGCCCATCGCGTCGATCGACAGCTTGCCGTCCTGCTTGCGCGCGTCTATCACGCCCTTGCGCGTGACGATCGACACGCGGCTGCCGTCGTGCAGGTCGAGCACGTAGCGCTCGCCGTCGACGCGCAGCTCCTTCGCGTCGTTCAGCGCATCGGCGGCCGCGGCGCTCGCGCTTTGCGCATCCTTCTCGATCTTGCCGCCTTGCGCCTGCTTGCCGCCCGGCGCGCCCTTGCCGGCCGCGGCGCCCGCGACGTCGGCCTGCCCCGCGCCGCCGCCGAACGGCAGCACGCCCGGCACAGGCGTGCCGAACACGTAATGGCTGCCGAACGCGACGAGCGTGACGAGGCCCGCCACCGTCAGCGCGCCGAAGAACACGTAGCCCGTCGTCAGCACGAGCATGTACAGCAGGAACGGCACGAGCAGGATCACGTGCAGCAGCCCGAGCCCGGCGATCGAGCCGACGACGCGCATCAGATTGCCGAACGAGCGCCGCTCCTCCCATTGCCGGAAGTTCGCCTGCGCCTTCAGCTCTCGGGCGAGTTTCTCCGGATCGCCGAGCGCGGCGATCACGTCTTCCTCCGCGCGCCCGGCCGCGAGCGCGTCGCCGATGTATTCGCGGTAATCGGCGACGATCTCGTCGACTTCCCGCTTCGGCAGGCTGTCGAGCGCCTGCCGCAACCGCTGGATGAATGCGTCCTGCTTCATTGCCGCTCCTCTCCGTGCGCCGGCGTGCGGTGCAGCGCCAGCACACCGTTGACTTCGTCGACGAAACTTCGCCACTCGTCCTCCATCTGCCGCAGGCTCGCGCGCCCGGCGTCGGTGATCGAGTAGTACTTGCGCGGCGGCCCCGACGTCGATTCGACGAGGTAGGTCGTGACCCACGCCTCGGCCTGCAAGCGCCGCATCAGCGGATAGATCGTGCCTTCGCTGATCTCCATCGTTTCGGCGAGGGTCGACACGAGCTCGTACGCGTAGCTGTCGCGCCGCGCCAGCACGGCGAGCACGCACATGTCGAGCGTGCCTTTCTTCAACTGGGTCTTCATTCCATTCCGCCGGCGTAGTGTGCGTTGCAAGGTACCCTGTTATGTTCTGCCGCGGTCCGTTATGCGGCGCGCCGTGAACATGGGCGGACTATAGCAGCCGGTATCGGTCAATGCAAGGTACTGTTTTATGCACGACGGGTATCACAAAGCGCGATGTGACACCCAAAGCAGGTTCAACGCCGGAATCCCAGAAAAATGCGTCGTTCCACATTGTGAACATCAATCAGCTCGTTGCTTGACGTGACGAGCAGCCAAGAGTTTGCTGCGTCCGCTTGGACTCCGACCCATCGCCTTACCTTATACGCAAGTCTGCCAACCGCACCCCGCAGGCCGGAACAAACCGTCGTCGGACAATGAGATAAACCGGGGCCCGTAAACTTTCGGCACGCTGCGTTTACTCCCGCTTGTTGCGTGAACGTCTTGGCCCTGAAAGCAGAAACCAAATTTGCTGACCTCGCTCCTGGTGAAGCGCGCCTGAACAAGCGAGCGAGGACATTGACGGAACGATCGGCGGCCAAGCCGACGGCTGGCGTGCCTCAGACGGGTCGGGCTGGAGCAAGACGACGGTGGCGTACCGCTTCTTCGATAACGGCGAGGCCGAGTGAGGCGCAATTCTGGAGCCGCACTGGCCGGCAAGCCGCGGGGCTTTGGCCACTGTCTTACGCGATACCACGCGGCATGTATTTGCGTCCGACCCATGTGGCGACTCGACAGGGAAGCCCTTGTAGTACGGAAACGTCCGAATCTCGATCCCCCAAATGAAACTCCGCATATATCGGAAATTTCTTAGTGAGGTTTGCGTAAAGCATTGATTTCAATGAACCGCGACACTGGGGAAGCGATTTATGCAGCACATTCCTAGAGCATCCACTGATTTATCAGCATTACAAATGCTTGACACACCGATTACATATAATGCAATGTGAAGCTGCGTGTAGCCTCTCAATTGAAAAACGAGGAAGCACGCGTCACCTGCCCTAAATTCAGTTTCGTTAAAAAGGAGCATCAATATGGCGATTTCCTTGGAAAACATAACGAGAATTCATGAATTGACCGCTGGCGAGGTCGAGCCGATCGTAGCCAACGTCAAATACGCGCAGCGTAACGACGCCGAGGTAGCGCCGGTTGTAGCGAATGTGAAATACGCACAGCGCAATGACGTCGAGGTAGAGCCGGTTGTGGCCAATGTCAAGTATGCGCAGCGTAACGACGAAGAAGTAATGGCTGTCGCCGAGGCTGTCTGAACGGCGCGGTAATGCTCATGCATTGCTGAATCCGCCTCTTGAGCAAGGGGCCTTGGCCTCTTGCTCACTTGTCCATGCTTCTCTGAACGGAGAATCGAATATGGTCGCATTGTTGTCGCCGCAATTTGTGAAAGAATTATGGGGTAAGCAAGCGACGGAGCTGGCCATATCGCATATCCCATTCAATGATAGAGATGTGCTGGGTGCGCTCAAGGAATATGCGGTGTGCGCGAACGACATTCGATCGCGCAACGCTCAGTCGGAAGTCATAACCGCTTTCAACGGAAAGCGCACGTCGGAGCCGCGCTCCGATTTCCTTGTGCTTCCCACCGATAACACGCTCGAGGATTATGTATCGAGAATCGGGTGTCTTGCCGGCGACGACGAATGGACGGTCATGTACTACGGGCTGCATGCGGCAAGCCCCATCATCTGGGATGTCGCAAAAGCCTTTTCTGACCAACTCGCCTTGTCAATAGGCTATCGGCCTGGCGGCCGCGTCGATATTGACTGCTTTATCGGGCGATATTCATCCACCTATATCGGAATCCATGTGGATCATGCGCACAATTTCGGGTTCACCTTGCGCGATGGGAAAACGATGTTTACCTGGCCCGGAACCCGCTCGGATCTCGTTGGCGTGCGATTTCCAGACTATGAATCATTCAAGTCCGAAGGCATTCCGCTTGAGAACAAGACGAACCGAGTAACCTATTTCCCTGAGGACTGGCTTCACGTTGCCGAAACAAAATCCGACGTTTCAGTTAACGTGAATATCGCTTTTTGGGAAACCGGCAACGATTCTCAGCAAAACGCGAACTACGTGAAGGGCCTGCTGCGGGCGCCCAATCGTACCCGCCATGATGTGCGCTCCTCAGGCATCGCGAGCCTGAACCCTGATGATGAGCTTCTGCTTTCATCCCTGAAGGCCTTGCTTGACGGCGCGTCTCTGAAAAGACGCATGATGATTTCTCAACTCATCTCGGACACCAGCAGCCGCCTGAATGTCGGCCGTCCAATCGTCGAAGTCGAAGAACTGGACGATGTCATCGCCCTCAACGCCGTCAGCACCCTGCACTGGATGCCAATATTGCAGGAGGGGGAGGTCCTGGTCGCGGCCAACGGTCACTGCGGCAGCTTCAGATACAGCCACGCATTGCATGACTTTCTGAATTGCCTGTCCGCCGGTCAGCAAGTGAACATTTTGGATTTATCGAGCGGGAAAGACAGGCTGCTTAACGACGATCTCCTGAGTGTCGCCGCATCGCTGGCGCGGTGGGGAGCGCTTTGATGGGCATCGGAGGTCGATGGGCGCTCGTTTTTATTTGTATCTCCCTGTCGTTTGGCAGCTTCGCCGACGAAGCAGCGCAAGTGACCTTTGCCCTGAGACTGGCCGACAACACTTCCTCGGTATCGATATTGCTCGCCGCCGGTCTCATCGGAGGCATTCTTTCCGGCCCAATCGCACCCATGATCCTCCGGCGGATCGGGCCTCGCAAAACGATTCCCGCGGTATTTCTTCTTCAGTCGGTTCTGATCGCGGCCGCGTCCTTGGCCAATCAATTCTGGAGCTATGTCGTCGTGTCAATGGCGCTCGGGTCCACGGGGTCCCTTCAGTGGGCGGCAATCATGGTCGCCATTCCAAGCTACACAAACAACGAGCGGCACATCGATCGCGTCAACCGGATTACGCAATCGGTGCGGAACATGGGTTACGTGGGCGGCCCGGCTCTCGGCGGGCTGCTGTACGGCATGGCCCAGCGTTCGCGGGGGCTGCTGCTGCTGGCACTGTTGGTGTTGGTCGCCGCGCCTGTCACCGCGCTGTGTTTCAAGATGCTGGATTCTTCCAGTCAAAAATCGGATCGGGCGCCCACGCAGGAAAAGCAGAAGGGGCGACTCGACCTGCCCGATCTCTTTCGCACAGCCGGCGTGATCCGTGCGGTCGCCCCGTTGTTGATGACGGTCGTGCTGACATCCACGCTCAATGTGCTGTTGATATTTCGAATTCGCACCGAGCTGCAGTTCAGTGCCGAGATCTACGGATTCGTTATCAGCGCGTTGAGTGTGGGGCTGATCGTCGGTCCCGTGGTTTTTTCCGGGATGTTGGCGAGATTCGGCGATGCCGCCGGCGCCTCGATTGCCGCCAGTATTATCGGCTTCGGCATTTTATGGCTCGCATTGAGCGACGCGGCATGGATCATCATGTGCGCCACGTTTCTGATCGGATCGGCAAACGGCATCCAGAACACGCTCACGGCAAGTTTCATGATGAAGGCGATTGATCCGCAGCGGCGTGTCAACCTAATGCCGGCCTATATATTTTGCATCCAGACTTCGGTATTTCTCGGCTTCCTGAGCGCCGGCATGATCAGCACGGCACACGTGAGCACGGCTCTCGTGGCTGTTGGAATCGCAACGGCGATCATCGGCGCATGCGGCTTCGCGTGGAATGTCAAAAACCGACCAAGCATGGTTACAAAAGGAGCGTAGTGATGGATGGTATAGGGCGCTTCGGATCGAAGCCAAACGATACGAAATCAATCAAACTGCAAGCCCCTTTGGATCGCATCGTGACATCGGGCATAGCGGATCTCAGAGTCAGCCATTACTATTTCGACGAGCCGTTATTCGACGAATACGAATTGACGACCGTCCGTGCGACATGGGATTTTTCCGCCGCGGAATCCATTGTCCGGGATGGATACAATATTCTCGATCTAGGCTGCGGCGATGGCCGGCTGCTCCTGCACCTCGCTGAAAAATTCTCGCTGAAGGAGAGCTTTGGCATCGACATCTCTCCGGTCGCCATCGATCGCTTCAATGCGTCCATCAATCACAGCCACGTTCACGCGCTCCAGGGCGACATATTTGATCTGCCGACGCTGATCACACAACGACGCTTCGACGTCGTGACGTTTGGCGATGCGACCGTCAATTTCATTCTGGACGACGATAAGCTCGAAGTGCTGTTGCGCAGCGCGAAGGCACGGTTGCGCGACGCCGGATCGAGGATCATGGTCGCCGTATTCGGTGACGGAACGCCCGAGCGTCTTTCGTTCATGGACAAACGATGCACAGTAGTGCCGTTTCGGCGCAGCAACGGGGAAGCCGCGCTCATCTGGTGGGCCTACAAATACGACAGCGACAAGCTGATCATGCATCGATCGGTCTTTGCGCAATCGGGACGGAATGAAAACGGGAATATCGAAGGAGTCGTATGCGATCTTCGAGACCGGATGTGGACGCCGTCGACACTCGTCCCCATCGCGGAGGCCAGCGGCCTCACGGTCGAAAAAGTGATCGCATCCGAAGTGCAGGACGGGACGGCCGTGGGCATGGCAACGGCAATTGTCATACTGAAATCGGCTTGAACCACCATGAGAACAGATCCGATTCGACCCAACTTCTATCAGGGTACGGGGGGATATGCCTGGCAGCTCGCCGAATATCTCCAGGGCGACCAGGCTGACGGAAATGGCAGCTACACGCTCAGCAAGTCGATGCCGCCGGAATTGCGAAACCCGCTCGCAACCTGTCCTGAATGCCTGGCTCCGGACCGCTCGGTCAGATGGTCCAAGTCAGCGCGCATTACTCGCAATACGCCTCGGCTTGTCGGTGCGCGGGGGATTCGATCATCGCTTGTCGTGGTTGCAAGTGCGCAGGCGTTTGGAGGGTTTCGCCATGAAGACATTCACGCGCTCGCGGAAGGGACAACAGTGGGCGCGCTGCCGAGCATGGAAATCAATGGCGCAGTGCATGAAGCGGCCACGCTATTGGTCGCACTATATCGACATGGGTTCATCGAGACTGACCAGGAGTTCCCGGCATCTCCTCCGGTCCGCTATATGATCGAACCCACCTGCATCGTTGCCGACGCCCCCGGGATCGGACGCGTAGCCATCAATCAGCTCAATGGTCGAACCATTCGATTGAGCGAAGCTTCTCGAGATATCTTCTCCCTGGGCAAGCTTTTGAACGAGATACCGAAATCACTGCACCCGAACATCATCCACTTTGCGGAAGCCGGCATGTTGCGATTGATTTCTGGAGGGAACGCCCATGCACATGATTAGGCCCGGAATGGGCACCGAGAACAGCGCCAGTCTGATCTCGGCGCTCATCCGCATGACCCGCCCCGCAACGGTGGTCGAGATAGGTGCCGGCGACAGCACGATTTTCATCGCGAAGGCGCTCCAGCAGACGCGGCAGGATTGGCAACACGACAAAGATTTACTGGATGCCTCGACATGGCAGGAGCGCAGCGCACTTCTGGACCCGACTGGAATTCCCGATATCTATCAACCCAGGCTGATCACCATTGACGACTTCACGGCCGAAGGTTCCTCGGCCGAAGAAGCATGGGATGCATTGAAGGATCACGATGTCGACAGGAGCCTCGTTACGTTCGTCAAAAGCAACTTCTACGCACTCGACGACGCCACCATCGCTTCATGGGGAGCGATAGACATCGCGTGGATCGATGCGGGCACGCCGGCCGACGATGTTCGCTTCGTCGCAGCGCTCTGGGAACACATCGCCCCTGGTGGATACCTGTGCCTGCACGAGCCAACCATGTTGACCACCGTCAGCATGGAGGGCGCACAACGCGTTCGCCGAGTCAGAACGCCGATCTGGGAAGAGCTGTTTCGCAGGCTGGACGATTCATTCGAGCTGATAACACTGCCGGAGTCGCACAAATACCGCCAGAGTGGGTTGGGTATCGTCCGGAAGCGTCAACAAAATGAACGCACGCTCCGTTCTCAGCCGCTGCAGTCAGAGCTTGTCGAATTGGGGGAAATTCCAATTCGTAGCAGCTATTTGCCGATTGGCGAGGAGGCGTTGAGCCAGCGTCTTCGCAAAGACGCCATTATTGCCGCAATGACGTCGCGCGAAACACGCTCCGTTTATGCTGCGATCGCCCTCGGCGCCAGTAGCATTGCCGACATCGTGGAGAAAGCCGGCATCGATACGAAGGCTGTCAGCAAAATCGTGACCCGGTTGCTGAGCATCGGCCTTATTCAGCGAGATGAGAGTGGATTTTCGGATGTCGACGCCGTGTGGGAAGAGATTGCCGATCGGCAGCGTCGTAGCGTTGACGATTTGAGCGATAGACAGCTGGAATCGGATCTCACCATCGAAAAGATCGCGACGGCTTTCGCCCCGGATACCCAATACACCGAATCGGAGATATCCAAAATCTGTCAGTTGTTCACAACCGATTACGCCCGGCTGAGGCGATATCTTGTCGATCGCGGCGTGCTGCAACGTCAAGATAACGTATATCGACGAGTTCTATCGCAATAAGGCGGATGGCATTCAACTGATTGCTGGTTTCGTGAGTTGCCCGAATCGGTTTGCGAGTCGCACTGGGGCTGGATTTCCGGCCATGCCTCATTGCGCCCCTCAGGTGGCCCGATTACGCCGCCCCCGAGCTGGCTCGGTAACGACGCCCGCTGACACCAACGCCTTCGCCAGTTCAATGCCGAGTGCGTCCTGCCGAATGCGCAGGCTCGAGCACCACGAGCAGGAAGCACAGCAGCATTGGCCTACCGGATTTTGAGGCTCGAAAGCTTCGCATTCAGGGCGATCAGGGTAAAGAGCGCAAGCATCAGCGGGGTTTGCATCGATGTGTCGAAGCGCACCTCCAGACTGCTTCTCCGCGCAATTCAGCCGGCGCGAGCGCGACGACGAGCCCGAAGACGACAGGTTCGGGGATCGTTAGGCCCGCAGCAACCCGCACGCGCGACCAGCCGCTGGCCAAACAGAAGAACGGGAGGCGCCACCACGAGCATTTCGAAAGTATCGACGTGCATGGGAGATGAACGGATGGTTTAGTGATGATTCACGATCACGGAAGACGACGAGCCGGAGACTGAAAATCCCGGGCAAAGACGTGTGAATAGGGGGAAGCCCAAGCATGCCGTGACACACAATTGGGCAGAGACCTGAGGACCGGTGCCGGCTGCTCGCATCCGGCGGCGCTTTTCCCAAACAGCTACCGATGAATACAGCAGTGCTGCAGCCGTATCCACCGATGGCCACCGCACGCCCGTTCGGCAAGGCACGCGACCTCCGGTGCGATCCGACGACCGGGCCATCTGATGCCGGCCGCCGCCTTCGGGCCGCCTGACGATCCAACTCCAGTTGCGGGATAAGTTCGGTAAGGGACGGCCCAGACGCTGGCCTCCCGATCAAGGCGCGCGAATCGCCATCATAAGTGTGAGATATAAGGGTCGCGAAGTTCCGGGGGATTTATGGATATAAGGGACCCAATCGGTCAATGCCTATCCGAGTTGCCGGGCCCGCTTTACATCGTCGGTATGCAAGTAAATCGACGTGGTCAAAATCGATGCGTGACGCAGGGATCTCACACGGCGCTCAGCTCGACGCCCTTCGCAATCGCGTGGGTTGCATGATGGCCAACTCGATCATCTTCTACAACTCGGGCATTCCGTGGCGGCTACTGACTGAATCGGAAGCCGGCGGCACCATCGCGGCACTGGCGCGGCTCACGCATATATCGTCGGCGGCCTGGCGGCAAATTCTGCTGAACGGCCATTACACCTTTCAAAGCAACAACAAAATCGACCTGGACGCGCTCGTAGAGGGGCCGGAATTGATGGAAATTTCCGGAGTTCCGGCGTAGAACCTCAAAAGGGACGGACCGTGCCTGCGATGTGTGCGCAAGACCGCGCAACGTGCGCGTCGCCGGCGTCTTCCGCTTAGAACGCAGTTTGAATTGACCGACAGCGCACACGGCGCACGCGTCGGCCGATTTAGCCGATAGTGGCAGCCTGTCCATCCATTCGACCAAGCGAGAAGCGACATATGTCGGCGGCAAACCACAACGGCTCGACGGAATTCGACTACATCGTGATCGGCGGCGGCTCTGCCGGCTGCGTCGTCACGCACCGGCTCGTCAAGGCCGGGCATCGCGTGCTGCTGCTCGAAGCCGGCCCGCCCGACAATTCGTTCTTCGTCCACACGCCCGCGACCTTCGTGCGCGTGATCGGCACGAAACGGACCTGGGTCTACGAGACCGAGCCGCAAGCGCACGCGGCCGGCCGCCGGATGTACGTGCCGCAGGGCCGCACGCTCGGCGGCGGCAGTTCGGTAAACGCGATGGTCTACATCCGCGGCACGCCCGCCGATTACGACGGCTGGCGCGACGCCGGCTGCGACGGCTGGGGCTGGGACGACGTGCTGCCGTTCTTTCGGCGCGCCGAGCACAATCACCGGCTCGCGGGGCCGCTGCACGGCGTCGACGGGCCGCTGCACGTGAGCGACACGCGCTTTCGGCATCCGCTCAGCCACGCGTTCGTCCAGGGCGCGCAAGAGTTCGGACTGCCGTACAACGACGACTTCAACGGCGCGTCGCAGGCGGGCGTCGGCTTCTATCAGACGACGACGTTCGAAGGCCGGCGCGGCAGCACCGCCGCAACGTATCTCGCCGCCGTCAAGCGCGATCCGCTGCTGACGATCGAAACCGATGCGTTCGTCACGCGCATCGTGTTCGAGAACGGCGCGGCCGTCGGCGTGCGTTACCACGCGCGCGACGGCGAAGAGCGGATCGTGCGCGCGCGCTCGGAGATCGTGCTGTGCGCGGGCGCGCTCGCGAGCCCGAAGCTCCTGATGCTGTCGGGCGTCGGCCCGGCGGATCAACTGCTGCAGCACGGCATTCCGGTCGTGCACGATTCGACCGAGGTCGGGCTCAACTTCCAGGACCATCTCGAAGTGTCGCTGTACGGGCGCGCGCGCGAGCCGATCAGCCTCGCGGGACAGGACCGCGGGCTCAACGCGCTGCGTCACGGCATCCAGTACACGATGTTTCATACGGGGCTCCTCACGTCGAACGTCGTCGAAAGCGGCGGCTTCGTCGACACCGCGAACGGCGGCCGTCCGGACGTGCAGTTCCACGTGCTGCCCGTGCTCGTCGGCGACGTCGGCCGCGAGCCGCTCGCGGGCCACGGGATCTCGATCAATCCGTGCTTCCTGCGGCCGAAGTCGCGCGGCACGGTGCGCCTGCGCAGCCCCGATCCGCACGCGCCAATTCTCTTCGACGGCAATTTCCTCAGTCATCCGGACGATTTCGCGGCGCTCATGCGCGGCCTGTTGCTCGCGCGCGAGATCATGCGGATGCCGTCGATGTCGAAGGCGATCGCGGGCGAGATGCTGCCGAGCAACGGCGGCCGCGTCGATCTCGACGCTTACGTGCGCTCGCACGCGAAGACCGTCTATCACCCGTCCGGCACGTGCCGGATGGGCGGCGATCCGGCTTCCGTCGTCGATGCGCAGTTGCGCGTGCGCGGCGTCGGCGGGCTGCGGATCTGCGACGCGTCGGTGATGCCGTCGCTCGTGTCCGGCAACACGAATGCGCCGACGATCATGATCGCCGAGCGCTGCGCGGAATTCATGCTGTCGCCGGCCGCCGTATCGAACGTGCGCGCCGCCGCGGGCGCGCCGCAAGCCGCGCCGCTGCCCGCGGCGCACCTGCGCTGAGCACGGCGCACGCGTTGTTACGTTGCGCCGTCGTGCCGTCACGATCGCGCATTCACACTCAATCGAAGGAGACGTCAGTCATGCACACGTTCAACGACAAAGTCGCGTTGATCACGGGCGGCGGCACCGGCATCGGCGCCGCCGTCGCACGCAAGTTTGTCGAAGCGGGCGGCAAGGCGGTGCTGGTCGGCCGCCGCCGCGAGCCGCTCGAAGCCGTCGCCGAACCGCTCGGCGGCGCCGCGATCGCCGTCGCGGGCGATGCCGCCGACGCGCGCGACGTGCAACGCGCGCTCGACGAGGCGCGCGCGGCGTTCGGGCGCGTCGACGTGCTCGTCGCGAACGCAGGCGGCCACGGCGTCGGCAGCGCGCTCGACACCGACGACGCATCGTGGGCGCAATCGACGCGCGTGAACCTCGACACCGCGTTCGTCTGCGCGCGCGAGCTGCTGCCCGAGCTGATCGAGCGGCGCGGCAACATCGTGATCCTGTCGTCGCTCGCCGGACATTTCGCAGGCCCGAACGTCATCGGCTACGTGACGACGAAGCATGCGCTGATCGGCCTCACGCGCTCGCTCGCGCGCGACTACGGCCGCGCCGGCGTGCGCGTGAACGCGGTGTGTCCGGGCTGGGTGCGCACCGCGATGGCCGACGAGCAGATGGACGCGCTGCGCGACGCGCACGGACTCGCGACGCGCGAGGACGCGTACCGGCTCGTCACGCGCGACGTGCCGCTCGGCCGCCCGGCGGAGCCCGACGAAGTCGCCGACACGGTGCTGTATCTCGCGTCGCCGTATGCGTCGATGATCACGGGCACGTCGCTCCTCGTCGACGGCGGCGCATCGGCCGTCGATCTGCCGACGATCGAATTCGCACGCTGAGCGCGGCCACGCGCAAGAACACCTTTTTCGAGGACCGAACCGATGAGCGACACACCGCAGGACTGGAAGAACTACGAAGACTTCGCAGCCGGCATCGACACGAACCGGCTGCCCGCGACGCAGGCGCTCGCCGGCCGCACGCTGACGTTCGAGCTGCCGAGCGGCGCGTTCGCCGCGAATTTCGTCGACGGCCACACGCTCTCGTGGCGACGCGGCGATGCGGGCGACACCGACTGGTACGAAGCGATCGAAGTCGCGCCCGACACGTTCTTCGTCGACGTCACGTTCAAGAGCCGGCCGGCCGAGGCGCTGACGCTCGTGTTCAATACCGCGACGCGGCGCGCGCTCGGCATCCTGTCGCGCATCCGCAGCCGTGACGAAGCAGGCGCGGAGCCGCGCGTCGCGCAGGATTTCCTGGTCGGCGCGCTCGCGGGCGGCGAGGCCGAGACGGCCAAGGCGGGCGTGTCGGGCGTCGCGCCCGCGCAAACGCGCGACCTGATCGGCACGCGCACGCTGAACGTCTACAGCCCGAACCATACATACGAACACACGTACCTGAGCTCGACGCGCTACTGCTGGCAATGTCTCGTCGGCGAGCAGCGCGGCCACGGCGACGTCGATCTCGCGACGACCTACAAGTTCGCCGACGATCTCTATGTATTCACATTCCGGGAATTCCTGATTCCGGTCGCGTCGGTATTCGTGTTCAACTTCGCGGCCGGCCGCTCGACGGGCAAATTCCTCGGCGAGACGGGCGACGGCGCGATCTCGAACCAGCCGGCCGGCTCGTTCATCCGCAAACTGTCGCAGACCGTCTATCCGGACGATGCGCAACCTGTCTGAGGAGCACACGATGCGTACCCCTTATCAAATCGTCGCCGATCACTACGCGGCATCCGACCGGCGCGATCCCGCCGCGATGATGGCCGACATCGCGCCCTCGATCGAATGGACCGAGATGGCGGGCTTTCCGTGCGCGGGCACGTACCGCAGCGCGGACGAGATCGTCAGCAACGTGTTCCGGCGCCTAGGCGAAGAGTGGGACGGCTACACGTTCAAGCTCGACGCGCTGCACGACGCGGGCGACACCGTGATCGGCATCGGCCGCTACTCGGGCACCTACAAGCGCACCGGCAAATCGTTCGAGTGCCGCGTCGCGCACGTCTGGCGCGTCGAGGCGGGCAAGATCGTGCGCTTCGAGCAGTTCACCGACACGCTGCTCGTGGCGCGGGCGATGCAGCCGTGAACGCGCATTCGCGCTTCCGTTCAACCGTTCCGTTTTGCATGAGATCTTCATGAACCTGGCCGCTCTCTCGACACAGCATCAACGCCAATCCGGCTTTCTCGCCCGCCGCCAATTCGGCAACTGGATCGACGGCGGCGCAGCCGAGCCGCGCTCGGGCCGCTATCTGCCCGTGGTCGATCCCGCGACCGAAATGACGATCGCCGAGGTCGCCGCGAGCGACGCACGCGACGTCGACGCGGCCGTCGCCGCCGCGCGCCGCGCGTTCGATTCGGGCGACTGGCCGCGGATGCGGCCCGCGAGCCGCGAGAAGCTGCTTCATCAGCTCGCCGAACTGATCGAGCGGCACGCGGACGAGCTCGCCGCGCTCGAGACGCTCGAGACCGGCAAGCTCGTCGGCGTCGCGCGCGCGATCGACGTGCTGGGCGGCGCCGAATACGTGCGCTACATGGCGGGCTGGGCGACGAAAATCGAAGGCTCGACGCTCGACACGTCGATCGCGGTGCCCGCCGACACCGAGTATTTCGCGTACACGCGCCGCGAAGCGGTGGGCGTCGTCGGCGCGATCGTGCCGTGGAATTTCCCGCTCGCGATCGCGTTGTGGAAGGTCGCGACGGCGCTCGCGTGCGGCTGCACGGTGGTGCTGAAGCCCTCCGAGGAAACGCCGCTCACTGCGCTGCGCCTCGGCGAGCTCGCGCAGCAGGCGGGGCTGCCCGACGGCGTGCTGAACATCGTGACGGGCACGGGCGCCGAGGCGGGCGCGGCGCTCGTCGCGCATCCGGGCGTCGACAAGATCACGTTCACGGGCTCGGTCGGCGTCGGCCGAGCGATCGGCCACGCGGCCGTCGACCGGATGGCGCGCTTCACGCTCGAGCTCGGCGGCAAGTCACCGCTCATCGTCTTCGACGACACCGATCCCGACGTTGCCGCGCGGGGCGCCGCGCAAGGAATTTTCTTCAACCAGGGGCAAGTCTGCACGGCGGGCTCGCGCGTGTACGTGCAGAAGCGCCACTTCGAGCGCGTCGTTGCCGGCATTGCCGCGGCGGCCGAATCGATGAAGGTCGGCTCGGGCTTCGATCCGCACACGCAGATCGGCCCGCTCGTGTCGAAGCGGCACTTCGAGCGCGTGCTCGGCCACGTCGACGCGGCGAAGGAAGAGGGCGCGACGCTCGTCACGGGCGGCGCACGCGCGCTCGACGGCGGCTATTTCGTGAAGCCGACGGTATTCGTCGACGCGGCGCCCTCGATGCGGATCGTGCGCGAGGAAGTGTTCGGTCCGGTCGTCACGGTCACGCCGTTCGACACGGTCGACGACGCGGTGCGGCTCGCGAACGACACCGATTTCGGGCTCGCGGCGAGCGTGTGGTCGCAGAACCTGTCGCTCGTGCATCGCATCGTGCCGCGCCTGAAGGCGGGCATCGTCTGGGTCAACACGCACAACATGCTCGACAACAACCTGCCGTTCGGCGGATTCAAGCAATCGGGCTACGGGCGCGAACTCGGCCGCGCGGCGCTCGAGCAGTTCACCGAGCTCAAGTCAGTCTGCATCGCGCATTGACGGGCGAACCGGCGCGCGCCGCGAAGCGGCCGAGCGCCGGCGAAGCACCGAAGCACCGAAGCACCGAAGCATTGACGCATTGACGCATTGCAGCACCGACGTATCGAAGCGACACCCGAGCAACACCGGAGCATCCACGCAGCACCCGAGGGCGCGGCCCGCACGCGGAGCCGCGCCCCACGACAACACCAGGAGACACGATGAAGCCGCTTTTCCCCAACATGAAGCGCACGCTCGTCGGCGCGTGCATCGGCGCCGCCGGCCTCTTCGCGCAGCACGCGGCGTTCGCGCAGAGCTGCGGGCTCGCGAACGGCAAGCCCGCGGCCGGCGCGCCGATTCCGATCGGCGCGATCGTCGGCAAGACCGGCCCCGACGATTTCAGCTCGTCGGTGCGGGCGGCCGCCGCGTATTTCAAGTGCGTGAACGCGAACGGCGGGATCAACGGCCGGCCGGTCCAATACCTCGTCGAAGACGATCAGTGGAATCCGGAAACGGCGTCGCAGGTCGCGTCTAAGCTCGTGCGCGATCGCAAGGTGCTCGCGCTCGCGGGCAACGCGAGCTTCGTCGAATGCGGCGCGAACGCGAAGTTCTACGAGCAGGAGAACGTGATCGCGATCGCGGGCGTCGGCGTGCCGCGCGAATGCTATTTCGCGCGCAACTACGTGCCGCTCAACATGGGGCCGCGCCTGTCGATGACGGAAGCCGCGCTGTACGCGAAGCAGCAGTACAAGGCGACGCGGATGGTCTGCATCGCGCCGAACATTCCGAGCCTCGGCGCGTGGTCGTGCGAAGGGCCGGCGTTGTGGGGCAAGCAGAATGGCGTGAGCGTCGACACGATCGTGATGGACCCCGATTCCGCCGATCCGACCTCGGTCGTGCTACAGGCGGCGTCGAAGAATCCGCAGGCGATCCTGCTCGGGCTGCCGAAGGGGCTGATGGTGCCGATCCTGTCGGCCGCCGAGCAGCAGAACCTCGGCCGGCGGATTCATTTCGTGTCGGCGGCGTCCGGCTACGACCTCGGCGTGCCGAAGGCGATCGGCCCGTACTGGAAGGGCAACTTCGACGTGAATCTCGAATTCCAGCCGCTCGACGCGCCAACGCCCGACAACCAGAACTGGCTCGCGGTGATGAACAAGTACGGCGACAAGAAGGACCCGCGCGACACGTTCTCGCAGGCGGGCTATCTCGCCGCGCGGCTCGTGACCGACACGCTGCTGAAGCTGCCCGCGAACCAGCTCGACCGCGCGCACGTGACGGCCGCGCTGCGCCAGGTGAAGGACTTCCGCAGCGACATCCTGTGCGGCCCGTTCTATGTCGGCGCGGGCGACCGGCACAACGCGAACAACGCGGGCCGCATGGCGCAATCGACGGGCTCGGGCTGGAAGACGGCATCGGCCTGCCAGGCGGTCGACGATCCGCAACTCGCCGACATCCGCGCGGCCGAAAAGAAGATGCACTGACGACATGAACGCAATCGACTTCGTTCCGTATCTGATCTCCGGGCTCGGCGTCGGCGCGGTCTACGCGCTGTCGGGCGTCGGTCTCGTCGTGCTGTATCGCGCATCGGGCGTGCTGAACTTCGCGTTCGGCGCGACGGGCGCGCTCGGCGCCTACGTCGCGGCCGCGTGCCTCGACGCGGACTATCCGCAGACGCTCGCGTGGGGCGCGGCGATCGCCGCGTCGACCGCGGCGTCGCTCGTCTACGGCCTCGTGCTCGCGCCGCGCCTCGCCGGGCGCGAGCGCGTCGTGCGCAGCGTCGCGACGCTCGGCTTCGCGCTCGTCCTGCTCGGCTTCTGCGAGTGGTATTGGGGCGACACGCCGCGCCGCCTCGTGCTGCCGACCGACAGCGAAGCGCTCGACTTCGGCGACGTCCGCTTCACGTACACGCGCATCGTCGGCCTCGCGCTCGCATTCGCGATGATGGCGGCGATCGGCGTCGTGCTCGCGCGCACGCGGCTGGGGCTTCAGATGCGCGCGCTGTCGAACAACCGGCACCTGAGCGGCCTGCTCGGCATTCGCGTGCTGCGCGTCGACGTCGCCGCGTGGGTGATCTCCGGCGTGTTCGCGGGCATCACGGGCCTGTTGCTCGCGAACCTCGTGCGCCTGCAGGCGGCGGTGCTCACGTTCCTCGTGATCCCGGCGTTCGCCGCGGCGATCGTCGGCCGCCTCGCGTCGCTGCCCGCGACGGTCGCGGCCGGCATCGCGATCGGCCTCGCCGAGGCGCTCGCGATCACCGTGCCCGGCTTCGCGCCCTACCGCAGCGCGACGCCGTTCCTGATCGCGCTCGTCGCGATGCTCTTCATCGGCTCCAAATCGATCGGCCACGCCGCGAACGAATCATGAAAACGCCTCTCGCCTTTGCCGAGCCGCCGCGCCGCGCGGCCGCACGCGTCCGACCGCGCGGCGCGCGCATCCCGCTCGCCGCGACGCTCGGCACGCTCGCCGCGATCGCGCTCGTCGTGCCCGCCGTCGCCGACGCGTACTGGATCAAGACGCTGACGTCCGCGCTGACGATCAGCATCGCCGCCGCCGGCGTTGCGCTGCTGTATCGGCAGCTCGGGCTCGTGTGCCTGTCGCAGCATGCGCTGCTCGGCGTCGGCGGCTGGGTCGCGCTCAGGCTCGCGCATCTCGGCGTGCCGTTCGAGCTTTGCATGATCGCGGGCGCCGTGGGCGGCAGCGCGATCGGCATGATCGCCGGGCTGCCCGCTTTGCGCCTGCGCGGCCTCTATCTCGCGCTCGTCACGCTGATGATGGCGGGCGGGTTTCAGGTCGTCGTGTCCGCGATCGGCTTCCCGGACGGCGGCGACGGCTTCACCGGCCATCTATCGTTCGGCGCGCGGCAGATGATGGCGCGGCCGCTCTTTGGTCAGAGCGACGCCGCGTATTTCCGCTACGTCGCCGCGTGGGCCGCGCTCGCGTTCGCGCTGATCGAGCTGCATCGCCGCTCGAAAGCGGGGCGCTCGTGGGCGCTGATCCGGCGCGGCGAGACGACCGCGCTCGCGGCGGGCGTGAACGTCGTCCTCTATCAAACGTGGGCGTTCGGGCTCGCGGGGCTGCTCGCCGGGCTGTCGGGCGGCTTGCTCGCCGGCACAGTCGGCCAGCTCGACGGGCGCGCGTTCGCCGCGTCCGAATCGGTGCTGCTGTTCGCGCTGTCGGTCGTGGGCGGCGTCTATCACTGGTTCGGTGCGCTGATCACCGGGCTCCTGCTGCGCGCGGTGCCCGCGCTCCTGACCGATTTCGGGGTGAACGGCTATCTCGCGATGATCTTCTTCGGCGCCGCGCTGCTGCATGCGCTGATCACCGCGCCCGCCGGCATCGCCGGGCAGCTTGCCGGGCTCGCGTCGCGGATCGCGCACGCGTTGCGCCCCCGCGACGGAGGCGCGCGATGATCGAAATCTCGAACCTGACCGTGCAGTTCGGCGGCACACGCGTGCTCGATGCGCTGGACGCGACGCTCGACGCGCCAATCTGCGGGCTGATCGGCCCGAACGGCGCGGGCAAGACGACGCTGCTCAACGTGCTGAGCGGCTTTCTGCGGCCGCGCGCGGGCAGCGTCGCGCTCGACGGCCGCGCGCTGCTCGCGCTCTCCGTCACCGAGCGCGTGCGCGCGGGCGTGCGGCGGACGTTCCAGACCGAGCAGATCGTCGAGGACCTGAGCGTCCACGACAACGTGCTCGCGCTCGCCGAGCACGTGATGCCGGCGCTCGCCGCGCGCGACGACACCGTGTGCGCGCTCGAGCTCGTCGGCCTCGCCGACGTCGCGCACGTGCCGGGCGCGGCGCTCAACCTGTATCAGCGCCGGATGCTCGAGCTCGGCAAGGCGCTCGTCGGCGAGCCGCGCCTGCTGCTGCTCGACGAGCCGGGCGCTGGCCTGAACGAAGCCGAAGCCGCGCGGCTGCGCGACGTGATCGTTCGCATTCCCGAACTCGTCGGCGCGCAGGTGCTGCTGATCGATCACGACGTGGACCTGATCGACGCCGTGTGCGAACAGACGCTCGTGCTCGATTTCGGCAAGCGGCTCGCGCTCGGACCGACGCGCGCGGTGCTCGACGATCCGCTCGTGCGCAGCGCGTATCTCGGCAAGGCATTCGATGAGCATGAGGCCTGAAGCGAGGCGGCGAACCGGTGGGCGCGCGTTGCGGAAAACGTCGCGCGTGATCGCGAACGCGAACGGCACAAGGCCGGTTTGCGGTTCGCCGCCCGATCGCGCCGCGCCGCGGCGACACGCGACCGGGCAACTCGAAAAGACGCGCGGCGTCGCGCAACCGGCCGGTCCGCGCTCGACGCACGCGCCACGCCTGACGCGCAACGCGCTTTACCGCCCCGCGGCATTCGCGGCATTACGCGAGCCCGCGCGGCCGCACGCATGCGGCGCGGCACGCGCGCCGCATCTCAATTGACAAGGAGTCCGACGATCATGCAGCTCGAAGTGAAAGACCTCGTCGTCCATCGCGCGAACAAACCCGTGCTGCACGGCGTGTCGCTCACGGTCGCGCCCGGGCGGGTGACGGCGCTCGTCGGCGCGAACGGCGCCGGCAAATCGACGCTCGTGATGAGCGTCGCGGGCGCGCTGCCCGCGACGTCCGGCGACGTGCTGCTCGACGGCGCGCCGCTCGGCGCGCTGCGGCCCGAGGCGGTGCGACGTCGCGGGATCGCGGTCGTGCCGGAAGGGCATCGCGTGCTCGGCGAGCTGTCGGTTCGCGACAACCTGCGCGCCGCCGGCGCGTTCCTGTCTGCGCGGCGGCTCGACGACGCGATCGAACGCGTGCTCGCGATCTTCCCGGAACTGAAGCCGAAGCTCGATGCACGCAGCAACGATCTGTCGGGCGGCCAGAAACAGATGGTGTGCGTGTCGCAGGCGCTGATCGGCGAACCGCATACGCTCCTCATCGACGAGCTGTCGCTCGGCCTCGCGCCTGCCGTCACGGCGCGCCTCGCGCGGACCGTCGCGCAGATCGCGAAAGAGGGCGTCGCGGTGCTGCTGATCGAGCAGTTCACGACGATCGCGCTCGCGCTCGCGACCGACGCCTACGTGCTCGAGCGCGGCCGCGTCGCATTCGCCGGCAGCGCGCAGACGCTGCGCGAGCGGCCGGAGATTCTGCACGGCAGCTATCTTGCATCGAAGGGAAGCGGCGCGAACGCGGCCTGACGCATCGAAATAGGCGCGTCGCCCGGCGCGAAGCGAGCGGGCCGGGCGACAGCCGACGGCGTGCCGCCCGTGCGGCTCAGGACGACGCGCGCCGCCGCACGAACTCGCGCGGCGTCATGCCGTAACGCTGCTTGAAGCTGCGGCAGAAGTGCGCGCTGCTGCTGAAACCCCAACTGAACGCGATTTCGGAAATGGCGGGCTTCGCCGCGCGTGCGTTGTCGAGCGCCTCCTTGCAGCGCTCGAGCCGGTTCGACCAGATGTAGCGGTCGATCGTCACGCCTTCCTCCTCGAAGATCCGGTGCAGATAGCGCTTCGAGCAGCGCAGCTCGCGCGCGATCCGGTCGATCGACAGATCGGCGTCGGCGAGGTGGCCCTGGATGTATTGCTTGACGCGCATCCGCAGCACGGTGGGCAGCGTGACGTGCTCGCCCTGCGCATCGCGCTGCGCGCTCAGCGTCGACACGATCAGGCCGAGAATCGTCTCCGACAGCGCGGTGCCCGTCGTGCCGGGCAGCGACGGCAATTGTTCGGACAACGATACGAGAAACGACGACAGTAGCGAGAACAGCCCCTTGAGTTCGAATTCGCGCGCATCGGACGTGTGCAGATCGGGCACCGCGAAGCCGCCTAGCTGCTTGCGCGGGATCTGGATCGCGAGCTGCTCGACGTGCGTCAGGTTCGCGATGCTGTACGGCACGCGCGGATCGTACAGGCTCCAGTCGCCCGTGCGAAGCCGGAACACCTTGCCGCGCTGCTCGATTTCGCTCACGCCGCTCAGTTGCAGGATCAGCTTGAAGTAGTCGGAGCCGTGATCGTGCAGCGCCGCGACCGGGCGCACGATCCGGTGCGCGGGCGCGGCGATCGTGAACACCCGCATCGGGCCGATCTCGTACTGGCTGAGCTGCGCGTCGAATGCGTCGTCGTCGCAGCACGCGTCGAGTCCGCCGAAGTACTGCGTGACGACGCGGCCCCACGCGCGGCCGCGAAACGCGGGCGATTCGCCCGCCGTCGTGAAGAATCTGCCGTTCACCATGCGCTCCTTGCGAGTACACGTCCAGCCGGACCCGTGCCGGGGCATCCTGTCTGCCCGAATATAGTTAGCATATTAAATATTCGGCGCGAACTGAATCCGGTTTACTCCGGAACGCGAATTCCGCCGCCCGAGCGACGATTTTGACGCGGTGACTGCGGAGTTATGTGCGCTGGTTCACATAAGCCGTCGCGCGAAGCCTATGCGGGCGGAAGAGACCGATGCGGGGAGGGGGCGCGCCACGCGTCGCGCGTGCGGGCCTGCGGCCGGGCCGCCGCAGGCGGATGGCCGCGCGCCCGGCGCGCCGTGCCGGCTCGCGCCGCGCGACGGCCGCCGGAGAGCGCAACGCGTTCAGAAGCGGGTCAGCATCCCGATGCGCGCGAGAAACTGCGAGCGCGAGCTCGATTGCGCATCGGGCCCCATCACGCCGTTGATCCACGCGTGCGCGCCGGCGCTGCCGCCCGCGAACTGATACACGGTCTCGACGTAGGCGGACGTGCGCTTCGACAGCGCATACTGGGCAGCCGCCGTGACCTGATGCGCGTAGTTGTGCTCGAGCTGCGCGTTGCCCTTCATGTATTCGTAGTTCGCGCCGATCGTCCACGGCGCGCCGACGTAGCGCGCACCCGCCTGGATCACGTCGATCGCCGCGCCCGTCAGCGTGTTCTTCGTGTTCGTGTACAGCAGGTTCAGATCGAACGCCGACAACGCGTAGCGCGCGCCGAGCCCCCAGTTGCGCAGGCCGTCGTGCCCGTTGTTCATCTGCGGATACTTGACTTCGACGTACGCGGCGCCGAGCGCGAAATTGCCCGTCTCGTACTTGAGGCCGGCGCTGACCGTGCTGTTCGCCGACAGGCCGCCGCCCGCCTGATTGCCGAAGCCGTACATCAGGCCGAACACGAGACCGTTCAGGTTCGCGCTCGTGTACTTGACCGAGTTCGGCACGCGGCTCGAGCCTGCCATCCGGTCGAAGTCGAACGAGCCGGTCGGATTGTCGGGAATCCCGAGTTTCGAGAACGGGCCCTGACGGAAGTTGTAGAGGCCGCCGTAGCGGAACGCGCCGTCGAACGAGCCGAACGTCAGCGAATCGGTCATGAAGTCGTATTGCTGGCCGAGCGTCACGCTGCCGAGCCGCTCGCTCCACAGGCCGACGAGCGCGGTGCGCGAGAACATCGAGCCGGGCGTCGGCAGCGCGGCGCCGTTGCCGAGCGCGTACTGCGACGTCAGCTCGAAGATCGCCTTCGCGCCGCCGCCGAGATCCTCCGTGCCCTTGAGCCCCCACAGATTCGGCACCGCGATGCCGTCGTCGAAATGCACATTGCGCTTGCCGCCTTCGTTCGACACGTAGGACACGCCTGCATCCACCAGGCCGAACAGCGTCACGCTGCCGTCGGACGCGTGCGCGCCCGCCGTGACGGCCAGGCCGGCCGCCGCTACCGCAAACTTCTTCATCGTCGTCTCCGTTGGGGTTGTCGTTATGCGCGGCGACGCTCGGGGCGCCGCCGTCGATCTCCGGCACGGAGTGTGGAACAGCGTGCGGCGCGCATCTTTCCCGACGGCGCACAAACACTAGCTCGACGATGCACACGGGCATCGTCCGACGTTATGGATGTCGAAATGAAGTGCGCGGCGTTGCGCGATGCAGCGTGCGTTCGAGGAAATTCGCTTCGCACCGCGAAACGAAGCGGGGAAGGGCGCGCGCAAGAGCCTGCGGCGGGAAACCGCTGCGCGCCGCACGCCGGAAACCACCGGCGATGCGGCGACGCAGCGAGAAAAAACGGCGAGAACGTGCGGTGTCGACGCTCAGGCCGCGTCGTGCGCGTTTGGCTTGGACGCCCGCAGATCGTCGACGGTGCGCGCGCGCACGTAGCGCGCCGGATCGTCGACGGCCGCCGCCAGCGCGCGGAAATGCGCGGCGCCGCACTGGATCTTGCGCCGCTCGTACGCGCGCAGATCGCCGTCGGCCAGGCCGCTCTTCGATTCGACGACGAAATACAGGCGCGGCCCGCCTTCCTCGGCGATCATCACCGCCCAGTCGGGGCTGTAGCTGCCGAGCGGCGTCGGGATTCGGAACCAGCCGGGCAGCCTCGCATACAGCCTGACCGCGTCGTCCTGTTCGAGCGATTCGACGAACGCGCGCTCGGCGGGCGTCTCGCACGGCACGTCCTCGTGGATCGATTTGGCCGCGCCGCGCCGCATGCTGGACAGATAGCCGGTGAGCGGCTCGTCCTCGAACAGCGACAGCGCGTGCACGTGCCGTTCGCCGAGCAGCGTGTACTCGATCCCGTCGACGAGCGCATCGCGCTTGCAGCGCTCGAGCGTCGCGGCGACGAGCGCGATGAAGCGCTGCGGATTGCGCGGGAACTCGTCGAGCCGGCCGCTCTCGATCAGCACGGTCGCGATCGTGCGCCGCGTGAGCTGCGTGCGATCCTGCAGCTCGGTCAGCAGATCCGGCAGATCGACTTCGCCCTCGTCGATCGCGATCGTGCCGGCGTCCTCGATTTCGGTCGCCTCGATGCCCGCCGCGTCGATCGCGATGTCGGCCTTGCGCCACTGCAGCCGTGCCTGCGCGACGGCGGGCGCCGCCTTCAGCGCGGCCACGCAGCGCTCGACGAGGCGCGCGTTGTCGAAGTTCACGCGATACGTCGTCCGGTACTGGATGCGATCCCACAGCGCGCGGAACTCGTCGCCGAGGTACACCGCCTTGCCTTGCGCGTCGCGCCGCAGCGCGATGTGGCGACGCTCGTCCGCGTTGCGCACGTCGAGCCGGCCCGCGAGCTTGCGCAGCATGTCCACGATCAGCGCGCGTTGCGCGTCGAATGCGTCGGGCAGAGGCAACGCGCGCAGCTTGAGCGCCGCGCGCAGCGTGTCCTGCACGCGGCCGCGCGCGTCGAGATAGCCGGCGTCCCGCAAATACGCCCACAGCGCGGTCGACTGTTCGACGCCGAGCGGCGCGACGCTGCCGTCCGCGGCCGACACGGGCAGCGCCGCGAACTGATGCGTCTCGACGATGCCGAAGCGCAGCCCCGTATCGGCCTCGATCTCCTTCTGCAGGTTCTCGGCGAACTGCTCGTAGCTTTCGCCGGCAACCACCGTCAGCGTGTTGACGTCGAAGCCCCGCACGCGCTCGCCGCGCTGGTTCACGGCAAGACGCAGCCCGCGGCCGATCGTCTGGCGGCGCTCGCGCTCGCTGTGGATGTCGCGCAGCGTGCAGATCTGGAACACGTTCGGATTGTCCCAGCCTTCCTTTAGCGCGGAGTGCGAAAAGATGAACTTGAGCGGCGTGTCGAACGACAGCAGCCGCTCCTTGTCCTTCATGATGAGGCCGTACGCGCGTTCCGCGTTCTCGCGGCTGCCCGCGCTCTTGTCGCTCGTGTCGGTCCAGCCGCCTTTCTTGTCGATCGAGAAGTAGCCGTCGTGCACGGCTTCGGCCGCGGCCTCGGCGTCGACGCCGCCGAACAGCGCGCGATACGCGGGCAGCTTCGCCGCGCGGCGGTATTCCTCCTCGAACAGCAGCGCGTAGTCGCCCTTGAACGGCTGGCCGTGCCGGTCGTACTTCCGGTACTTGTCGACCGCGTCGACGAAGAAGAGCGACAGCACCTTCACGCCGAGCGGCGTGAGACGCAGCTCTTTGTCGAGATGCTCGCGGATCGTGCGGCGAATCATCTCGCGCTGGATCGCGAGCGTGTCGACGTCGCCGTGCGTGTCGCCGATCGACAGAAACGCGTCGCCGCCCGGATAGCGCAGCTCGAGGTATTCCGCGCCGCGCGCCGCGTGAATCGCGCCGATCCGGAAGTTCGCGTAGACCGCGCGCTTCGTCGCGCGCTCGAGATCGTCGCCGTCGGAGACGGCCAGCGTTTGCCGCTCGACGCCGCCGTCGGCCGTCGCGACATCGAGCTCGACGCGCGCCGTGATCGCGCCGCGCCGGCTCGCGATCGACATCACGCGCATGAACGGCTTGTTGTGCGCGCCCTCGACGGTCGCCGACGCGATCTCGATCTGCTTGACGAGCCTGCGCTCGTACGCGTCGATCGCGTCCAGCCGGTACAGCATCTGATACTTGTCCGCGTGCGTCGCCGAATAGCGCAGCGTGCAGAGCGGCCGCATCGCGTCGAGCGCCTCCTTGCCGCGCCCTTCGAGCCCGCCGTCCACGCTTTGCGGCTCGTCGACGATCACGATCGGATGCGTGGCGCGAATCAGGTCGATCGGCTTCTCGCCGCCCGTCTTTTCGCTGTCCTTGTAGAGGCTGTTGACGTCCTTCTTGTTGATCGCGGCGACCGTGACGATCATGATCTGCACGGTCGACTTCGACGCGAAGCTGCGCACCTCGCCGAGCTTCGCCGAATCGTAGACGAAGCAATCGAACGGCACGCCCGCGTACAGGCGCCTGAAATGCCGCTCGGTGATCTGCAGCGTCTTGTAGACGCCTTCCTTGATCGCGACCGACGGCACGACGATCACGAACTTCGTGAAATCGAAGCGGCGGTGCAGCTCGAAGATCGTGCGCAGGTAGACGTAGGTCTTGCCCGTGCCCGTCTCCATCTCGACGGTGAAATCGTTCGAGCTCGGCGCGCCGGACGGCGGCAGGCCGTTGCGCACCTGCACGCGCGCGAGATTCTCGGCGAACGCGTGGGCGTCGAGCGTCAGGCGATTGCCGACGCCGAGCCCCGATTCGGCCATCCCGAGCGAAATCTGCGGGCTCGCGCGCCGTCGCGCGGCCTGCGCGGTCACGCTGAATTCGGCGCGGCACGCCTCCTGGCCGCGAAACAGATCGCATACCGCCTCGATCGCTTCGAGCTGATAGTCGAGATCCGACTCGAAATGCAACTGCATGCTCAACCTTCCTTGTCTGCGTGTGGCTCGCGTGCGCGCATCAGAGGCTCCGGATGCGCTTCACGCCGTGCTGCTCGAGGATCGCCGACAGGTTCACCTTCGCCACGTCGTCCGTGAAGCCGCTGTCGCGGAACACGCATGTCACGTCGCGCGCCTCGGCCGCGCCCGCCGCGGCCGAGGCGGCGATCAGCTCGACGATGCCGACGCCCAGCGCGTCGGTCGACGCGCGATCGATGCGCGCGTCGAAGCACGCGACGATCGCGCCGTCGATCACGTACACCGCCTTGCCGGCGATCGTCCTCGCCTCGATCGGCGCGCACAGGTCGAGGCCGAGCTTGAGCATCAGTTCGTACAGCAGATCTTCGTCGGACCGGTTCGGCTTGATGTGGTCGACGGCCGCGAACAGCGACTGCTGGATGTCGTCGCCGCGCGGGTCCCATTCGGAGACGTTGGTTGAATCGAGTCTGAACACGCGAAAGCCGAGATCGGCGCGCACGCCCGGATGCTCGGCCGCGATCCTCGCCGCCGCGCGCCGCAGCCGTTCCTTCGTCAGCTCGGCGAGGTTGAGCGGCACGCGCTGCGCCGCGCAGAAATCGGCGGCGGCCTTCTGATCCTTGCTGTCGGCGTCGAGCGGCTCGGGCAACTGCACGAGCGCGTAGCGGCGCTGGCCGCCGTCGGCCGCGTTGAGCGCCATCACCGCGTGCGCGGTCGTGCCCGAGCCGCCGAAGAAGTCGACGATCAGATCATCGCCGTCCGTGCACCAGCCGACGATCGACGCGGCGAATTCGACAGGCTTCGGCTGATCGAACGGAATGCCGAGCGATTTCATCAGCGCGTCGTCCGAGCCGCCGAACGGCAGCACCGACGGCACGTTCTCGTACATGTTCTCGTCGAGAAAGTAGATACGCTGCGGCTGCGTGGTTTCGTCGACGCCGAATTCGACGAGCCCCTTGTCGATAAGCGCCTGCATCGTCGCGGGCGGGTTGCGCCAGCCGCGCTCGGGCACGGGGCACGGCCGGCCCGTCACCGGATGCATGAGCGCGGCGAAGTAGTCGTCGGGCGCCTTCTTCTTGTTCGGCCACGCCATCGACACGAGCCGGTAGACGCGCCCGTCGGCCGAGAGCCGGTCGTACATCGCCTCGCCGCCCGACAGCGTTGCCTGCTGCGACTTCACCCAGCTCCGGTACGCGACGTTCGCGTCCGCGATCGTCGACGCGCCCGCGATCGCCGCGCGCGCCGCGTCGAGCATGCGCTGCGCGTTGCGCTTCGGGCGCTTGAGCGGCGCGCGCTCGAACAGCAGCGCCGCGTCGCGCGCGAACAGCACGATCGATTCGTGCTGGTACGCGATCCCGCGCGCGTCGCCCTTCGGATTGCGCTTGTCCCACACCGCGACGCCGAGCTCGTTGTCCTCGCCGAAGATCTCGCGCATCACGAGCACGAGCGCGTGCTGCTCGTGCTCGTCGATGTGCACGGCAATCACGCCGTCGTCGGCGAGCAGGTCGCGCGCGAGCTTCAGCCGCGGATAGATCATGTTGAGCCAGTCCGTATGGAAACGGCCGCTCGCATCGGCGTTGCTGCTCACCCGCTTGCCGCCCGTCGTCTGGCCGGTCAGCTCGAGATAGTGGCGCAGGCTGTCGGTGAAATTGTCCGAATAGACGAAATCCTTGCCGGTGTTGTACGGCGGATCGATGTACACGAGCTTCGCGCGCCCCGCGTAGCTCTTTTGCAGCAGCTTCAGCACCTCGAGGTTCTCGCCCTCGATCATCAGGTTGCGGGTCGACGCCCAATCGACGCTCTCGCGCGGGCATGGACGCAGCGTGCCCGTCGACGGCGTGAGCGCGAGCCTGCGCGCGCGGCGCTTGCCGTGCCAGTTGAGGCCGTACTTCTCGTCGGCGTCGGCGACGGCCGGCGCGCCGACGAGCGCCGCGAGCGCGTCGAGATTCAACGACGCGCCGTCCGCTCCTTCGGTCACGGCGTCCGGAAAAAGCGCCTTCAGGCGCTCGATGTTCGCGGACACGAGATCCGCGGATTGTGCTTCCGGGCTCGCCGCATCGAGTTTTTGCATCATTCTTCCCATCAATTGCGTGTCTTCGCGCCGGCGTGCGAGCCCGATCGTCGGGCCGCGCGGCGCGGCAAAGGCGAAACGCTAGCGATCCGCCCGGCGCAGGTCAAGGACTTGCGGCGGCCGGGCGCGGCGCGTGCCGCCGGGCGGGGCCCGCAGCCTCGGCTGCCGGGGCTTCGCGCCCGCGTTCGGCGACGCAGATGTTTACCACAGGTTCGCAAGCCCGCCGCCATTGCGAGGTTTCGCCCTCGCGCGCGGGCGCGAATCGAGCGCAGGAAGCCGGCACAAAAAAGCCCGGCGTGAAGCCGGGCTGTCGAATACCGCATGGTCTCGCAGGAGATCGGGCGAGCTGGACGGGAGAAGCGGGAAGGGCGGCACGGCCGTATCGCGGCCGGCCGTGCCGCGCAGCGGGTCAGAACCGCGTGCGGATGCCGGTCGTCAGCTCGAGCTGATTGGTCGAGCCGTGCGTCGACGCGACGGTGTAGCCGCCGTGCAGGCGCATGTAGTCGCCGGCGAGGTACAGCTCGGTGCGTTTCGACAGGTGATAGAACACCGATCCGTACAGCGTTTCCTTGAAGCCGTTGCCGACACCCGACGTCAGGCTGAAGTCGCCGACGTTCGCGTTCGGAATGTTGCCGTCGCTGTTGTACGCGGCGTTGTGCACGCGCATTTGCTGATAGCCAAGCTCGTAATCGAGCGCGCCCTTCGGCGCGACCTTGAACGACACGGTCCATGCGTTGTCCTGACGCTGGCCGAGCGGGCCCTGATCGCCGAGGTAGCGGAAATAGCCGGCATTCAAGCGGAAGATGTCGAACGTGTAGTTGCCGCCGACCGAGAACGACTTGTTCGCGTAGCCGCCGTGGTTCACGTGGCTGAAGAAGCCCGACACGTTGAACGGGCCGCCGTTGTAGCCGAGCGCGGCCTGGTAGTTCGAGTTCTGCGCGAAGCTCGTCGAATTGCTGAACGCGTAGCCCGCGCTCGCGAAGATGCCGTTGCTGAACAGCTTCTTCCACGCGAGGCCGTTGTTGTAGCGAGTGCCCGTCGCGCTCGCCGCGTAGAAGATCATCTGCTTGAAGTTGTTCGCGTTCGTCCAGCCGCCTTCCTCCGTCGTCAGCTTCGCCGAACCGTACGGGTCGCCGTAGATCGCCGACGCGTCGCGTGCGATCGTGTTCTGGAAGCCCGCGGTGAACTTGCCGAACGTTTCGTTTTCGATGCCGACCCACGCGTCGCGATCGAAGATCTGGCCCGAGTCTTCCATCTGGCCGTCGCTCACCCGGTATTCGCTTTCGAGCCGGAAGATCACCTTCGTTCCGCCGCCGATGTCTTCCGCGCCCTTCAGGCCCCAGCGGCTGCCGCTGAACCAAGGCTCGCCGCCGATGCCCATGCCGATCACGTGATCGCCCTTCGCGTTCGCGTGCGATTGATAGGTGGGCACGCTCAGGTCGATGAGCCCGTAAAGCTGGACGCTCGACTGCGCGTGCGCTTGCGGCGCCGCGCAGGCAACCGTCGCGATGGAAAGTGCCAGGTATTGTCGTTTCAAGATCGTCCCCTCCGATATCGTGTTGACCGCCATTCCTTCGTAGTGCGCAGCGTTGGCTGTGAATACGCGATGCAATGCGCATCGAACGGCGACGTCATCGTAGTGGGCGCAATCCTTCGCGCCGCTTTCGCGCGCGGTGCGGATTGCTCGGGATAAATACGGGGTAGCGCGCATTTTTTCGGCCGCGTTCGGCCGACGTGAGCCGTCGCGGCCGGCGCGGGAAAACATCGGACGATTTGCGAAGCAGGACGAAACAAAGCCGCACGCGCATCGGATGCGCGCGCGGCATGCGAGCGATGCGCCGTGAGCGGCGCGGAGGCTTGCGTTACTCGGCCGCGTCCTTCGTTCTGAGAATGTAGCCGAGCCCGCGCAACGTGATGATCTGCGCGAGCGAACCCGACAAGTGCTTGCGCAGGCGATGGATGTAGATGTCGATCGCATCGGCGCTCGGTTCGTCGTCGAGGCCGTACACGCTATCCATCAGGCGCGCCTTCGATACCGTCTTGCCCTGCTGCAGCATCAGCGTCTCGAGGATCGCATGCTCGCGGCGGCGCAGCACGAGCGGCACGCCGTCGCACTGGAACTCGCGCGTGCCGAACAGATAGACGAGATCGCCGCACGCGAGCTGCGTCGCGCCGACGCCGCATTGCCGCCGGATCAACGCGCGGATGCGCGCGACGAGCTCGCGCGATTCGAACGGCTTCACGACGTAGTCGTCGGCGCCCGCGCTGAAGCAGTCGACCTTGTCGTCGACCGAGCCGTGCGCGGTCAGCATCAGCACGGGCACGTTGTCGCCGCGGCGGCGCAGCCGCGCGAGCAGCTCCTTGCCGCTCATGCCGGGCAGCCGCATGTCGAGCAGCAGCGCGTCGTAGCGCTGCGCTTTCAGCACCGTGTCCGCGCTCTCGCCGTCCGGCGCCGAATCAACGCCGAAGCCCTCGCCGCGCAGCAAATCGACGATCCAGTGCGCGAGTTCCGCGTTATCTTCCACGAGCAACAGTTTCATCGAGACTCTCTCAATTGCGATAGGCGGGCAGGCGCACCGTCATCCTGACGCCCCGATTGCCGGGGCCCGTCGCGAGCGTGACCGTGCCGCCGTGCGACTGCGCGATCTCTTCGACGATCGCGAGCCCGAGGCCCGTGCCTTCCTCGTCCTTCGCGACGCGGTAGAAGCGCTTGAACACGTGCGGCCGCGCTTCGGCCGGAATGCCGGGGCCGTCGTCGACGACTTCGAGCACGACCATGTCGCCGTCGCGCCGCGCGCTCACCGTCACGCGGCCGCCTTCGTGCGTGTAGCGCACCGCGTTGTCGACGAGATTCATCAGGAGAGCCGACAAAAGGCTTTCGCTGCCCGTAACCTGCAGATCGTCGTCGAGCTCCGCGCCGAGATCGATCCTGCGCCGCTCGGCGAGCACGATCTCCTCCTCGAGCACGCCGGACACCACGGCCGAGACGTCGACGCGCGCGGTGAGCCGCGCGGGCGACGCCGCTTCCGCGTGCGCGAGCAGCAGCAGCTTGTCGGTGACGTCCGCCATCCTGCGGCTGCTGCGCTGCATCGACGCGAGCAGCCCGGCAAGCGCCGCGTCGTCGCTCTCGCGCTGCCGCGCGCACTGGATCTGCGTGTCGATCACCGCGATCGGCGTGCGCAGCTGGTGCGCGGCGTCGGCGATGAAGCGCCGCTGCGTTGCCGCATGCAGGTTGAGCCGCGCGATGCATTGATTGATCGCGTCGACGATCGGCCGCAGCTCGAAATGCAGCCGCTCGGTGCGGATCGGCTCGAGCTCCATCGGCCCGCGGTCCGCGACGTCGTCCTTCAGCTTCATCAGCGGCCGCAGCTCGAACGTGAGGCCGAGGTAGACGAGCGCCATCGCGAGCGCGAGCATCAGTGCGAGCCGCCAGAGCTGCGGATGCCAGATCGCGGCGATCATCATCTCCCGAGACGCCTGCGTCTTGCCGACGACGACCGTCACCGTTTCCGTGTCGCCCGCGTTGTACAGCTCGCGCGTATACGCGACCGCGCGGATCGCGAGCCCGTTGAGCGTCGTGTCGAACGTCACGGGCTGCGCGCCGGACGCGGCGGGCGCGGGCGGATTGTCGAGATCGGGATTGCCGGCGAGCAGCCGCCCGCCGCCCGTGCGAACTTTGTAGTACACCTGATCCTGTGCGGGCGACTCGAACAGCTCGAGCGCGGCGGGCGGCACGTTCGCGACGAGCGCGCCGTTTTCCCAGTCGACGTCCTCGGCGATCGCGCGCGCGGATGCGACGAGCGCGCCGTCCTGCACGAGATCGGCCGTCTTGCGCGCGGTGTCGTACGACATCGCGCCCGCGATCGCGACGAACACGGCAAGCGGCAGCAGCAGCCACCAAAGCAACCGGCCGCGCAGGCTGTGCGACATGCCGTTATCCCCCCACACTCCAGCCCCAAAACGAAACGGCGCACCGAAGATGCGCCGTTTCGTTGATGCATCGTCTTCAGAACGCGGCGGGCCGCCACTTCAGGAGCCGCTTCTCGAGCCGGGTCAGCAGGAAGTCGGCAGCGAGCGCCACGACGGCGAGCACGATCATCGCGGCGAACACGCCGCTCGCGTTGAACGCGCCCTGTGCGGTCGAGATTAACAGGCCGATGCCTTGCTTGGAACCCAGAAATTCCCCGACTACCGCGCCGACGAGCGCGAAGCCGAAGCTCACGTGCAGGCTCGCGAGAATCCAGCTGAGCGCGGACGGAATCACGACGGACGTCGTGATCTGCCGGCGCGACGCGCCGAGGATCTGCGCATTCGCGATCAGGTAGCGGTCGGCCTCGCGCACGCCCTGAAACGCATTGCCGAACACGACGAAGAACACCATCACGACGGCGAGCGCGATCTTCGACGCCATCCCGAGGCCGAGCGCGATCACGAATATCGAGCCGAGCACGACGCGCGGAATCGAGTTCGCGATCTGAATGTAGAGCCCGAACACGTCGGCGAGCAGCTTGTTGCGGCCGAGCACGATTCCGCAGAAGATGCCCGCGACCGAGCCGATCAGGAACCCGGCGATCGTCTCCTCGAGCGTCACCCACACCTGCAGCAACAGCGGGCCCTGCGAGGTGCCGTTGACGAACCAGTCCTGGATCTGCGCGACGATCAGCGACGGCATCGAGAAGAAGAACGGATCGATCCACTTGAGCCGCGCGGCGATCTCCCAGCCGCCCAGCACGGCGACGAGCACCGCGATGCGCAGCCCGACGATCAGTTGCCGGCGCCGCCGCAATCGGCTCTGCGCGGCGCGCTCTTCGTCTTCGAGCGAGGTGGTGGTGCCAAGCGGCGTCGGAAGCGTCATGTCAGTCATGCTCCAGTCCTTTCCTGTTTATCCGATCTGCACTTCTTCGCGCAGGTCGTGCCAAATGTCCTTCGAGATTTCGATGAAGCGCTGCTCGTAGCGCACTTCCGACGTGACGCGCGGGCGCGGCAGGTCGATCTCGTACACGCGCTTGAGCGTGGCCGGGCGCGAGGTCAGCACGAACACGCGGTCCGCGAGCGCGATCGCCTCTTCGAGATCGTGCGTGACGAACACGACCGATCCCTTGTTCGCCGACCAGAGCTGCAGCAGCTCGTCCTGCATCAGCGTGCGCGTCTGCATGTCGAGCGCGGAGAACGGCTCGTCCATCAGCAGGATTTCGGGCTGGTTGATGAACGTCTGCGCGAGCGCGACGCGCTTTCTCATGCCGCCCGACAGCTGGTGCGGGTAATGCTTCGTGAATTTCGCGAGCCCGACGCGGCGAATCCATTCCTCCGCCTGCGCATACGCGGACTCCTTCGAGCGGCCTCGAAAGAGCGGGCCGGCCGCGACGTTGTCGATCACCGTGCGCCACGGGAACACCGCGTCGGCCTGGAACACGAAGCCGATTCGCGGATCGATGCCGTCGACGGGCTTGCCCATCACGTGCACCTCGCCCGACACGGGCTTGAGCAACCCCGTGATCAGGTTGAGCGTCGTCGATTTGCCGCAGCCCGTCGGGCCGACGATCGCGACGAACTCGCCGCGCGCGACCGACATCGTGAAGTCGTGCAGCGCGACGGTCGCACGGCCGTCCGGCGAGATGAAGCGGCACGACACGTTGCGAAACTCGATCGCGGGTGCATTGGCCGAAACATGTTGATTCATCGCTAGAAGTCCTGCATCGGAACCGGCGCCGTCCCTGCGGCGCCGGCGGCCCTCGTGAGCCTGGTTCAAAACTGGCCGCGCGTCGTTCGCGGCGCTTACTTCGCGTTCACGAAATCGTTCGTATATGTCTTCGACAGATCGATGTGCTTGCCCTTCACCGACGGATTGAACGCGGACAGCACCTTCAGCACCGTCGCCGGGCCGTCGCCGGGCATCTTGCCGTCGAGCGTATACATCGGCAGCGACGCCTTCAGCGCGCTCACGTAGAGCGCCTTGTCCTTCTGGTAGTCGGCGGGCATCTTCGCGGCGATCTCTTCCGCGCTGTGCGTGTGGATGAACTGCATCGTGCGCGCGAACGCGTGCGCGAGCTTCGTCGCCTGCTCCTTGTGCGTGTCGGCCCAGGCGGACTGCACGTACAGGCTCGCCGCCGGGTACGTGCCGCCGAGCGCGGCGCGCGTGCCGTCGAGCGTGCGCAAATCGACGAGCACCTTCGCGTCGCCGTTCTTCTCGAGCACCGACACGGTCGGCTCGGTCGTCATCCCCGCGTCGATGCGGCCTTGCTTGACGGCCGCGATGAAGCTCGCGTCGGCGCCGACGGGCAACATCGTGTACTGGTTCGCGGCGACGCCGTGCTGCTGCGCGAGGTACTGCGTGAGGAAGCTCGTCGACGAGCCGAGGCCCGTCACGCCGAGCGTCTTGCCCTTCACGTCGGCCATCGATTTGATCGTGCCCGCCGCCTTCGTCGACACCATCTCGACCTCGCCCGGCACCTGGCCGAGCACGGCGATCGCCTTCACGTCCTTGCCCTTGCTCTGCAGGTCGATCGTGTGATCGTAGAAGCCGACCACGCCCTGCACCGCGCCCGCGAGCAGCTCGTTCTCGGCGTCGACGCCGGCCGGCTGCGACTGCAGATCGACGTCGAGCCCCTCGGCCTTGAAGTAGCCGAGCTCCTGCGTGAGGCGCGCGGGCAGGTAGATGAGCTTCGTGATGCCGCCCACCATGATCGTGATCTTGCCGCCGTCGTCGGCGAAGGCGGATTGCGAAGCGAAGCCGAAGGACAGGCCGGCCGCGATCGCGGCCACGCTGAGCGCGCGAAGAGTGGTGCGCATCGGGAGTCTCCAATGTTGTCTGTATGAAGCGATGCTTGCTGCATCGTCGGGACGAGTATAGGGAGATGAAACCTTCCGCAACCTTTCGCGGGCGTCGCTTTCTTTTAGGGGTTTTCCAGCAACGCCGCCGCCTCGCGGCTAGGGCCTGGCCTGTTCACGCTAATAGCGGGAACAGGCCCCAGGCGGGAAATGGCGCACGGGTGGTCGAACGCTCAGGCGCGATCGCGGTCGCCCAAGGCTCACGCGAAAACAAGGAAAGAAGCGAAGCCGGCATCGAAACGGCAGCCGGCCGCTGGCGGCCCGCAATCGCCGCTCGACAACCGCCTGCGGTCGATCCGGCCGCATCGAGCGCCTTCGCGTTCGTCCGCGGCGACGCTTTCACCGGCGCGCCGCCGGCCCGCACGCGGGCGCCATCCGCGCACCGCTCAATGCAGCCCCGCCGCGACGCGCCCGACGAGGTCGACGCCCGTGTCGAACAAGCGCCCGACGAACGGAATCAGGTTCGGCGCCATCAGCTGCACGAGCAGCAGGCCGACGAGCATCGTCACCGGAAAGCCGACCTGGAAGATCCCGATCTGCGGCGCCGCGCGGTTCAGGATGCCGAGCGCGAGGTTCGCGATCAGGAGCGCCGCGACCACGGGCAGCGCGAGCAAAAGCCCCATTTCGAAGATCGCCGCGCCGAACGCGACGAGCGTCTGCCAGCCGGCCGCGCGCAGCAAGTCGGCCGAGATCGGCACGAGCCGGAACGAATCGACGAGCGCGGCGAACACCTGCAGATGCCCGTCGAACGCGAGAAACGCGAGCACCGCGACCGCATTCAGGAAGCGCCCCATCACGGGCGTCGCGCCGCTCGAGTGCGGATCGAAGAACGTCGCGAACCCGAGCCCCATCGACAGGCCGATGATGTCGCCCGCCGCCTCGATCGCGGCGAACACGATCTGCATCGTGAAGCCGAGCGCCGCGCCGATCAGGAACTGATTGACGATGATCCACACGCCCTGCGCGGAAAACACGGTGGCGACGGGCATCGGCGGCAGCGTCGGCGCGACGACGAGCGCCATGAAGCCCGCGAGCCCGATCTTCACGCGCACCGGCGTCGCGCGGTGGCCCGTCACGGGCGCGGTCGCGACGAGCGCGAGCATCCGCACGAACGGCCACAGGAAGGCCGTGAGCCAGCCGTTCAGTTGCGCGTAGGTGACGGAGAACATCGGTCGACGGTAAAAAGGGGCGAGCGGAAAAAAACCGATGAATCGGACGGATCGGTCGAATCAGAAGAATCGGACGCGGCGAACGAACCGAACCGGACGACACGCTCGGGCGGGCGGCGTCAGCCCGCGCCGAGCGTCGCGACGCGCAGCAGGATCTCGCGCAGGTAATCGAGCATCGTCGACAGCATCCACGGCCCGGCGATCACCATCGTCGCCGCGACCGCGAGCAGCTTCGGAATGAACGACAGCGTCGCCTCGTTGATCTGCGTCGCGGCCTGGAACAGGCTGACGACGAGGCCGACCGCGAGCGCGACGAGCAGAAGAGGCGCGGCGAGCAGCAGGCCGATGTACATCGCCTGATGCGCGAGCGTCATCACGTTTTCGGGGGTCATCTCGATTCTCCTCGGTCGACCGAGCCTAGGTGAAGCTCTGCGCGAGCGATCCGATCAGCAGCTGCCAGCCGTCGACGAGCACGAACAGCATCAGCTTGAACGGCAGCGACACCGTCGCGGGCGACACCATCATCATCCCCATCGACATCAGCACGCTCGCGACGACCATGTCGATGATGAGGAACGGGATGAAGATCGTGAAGCCGATCTGGAAGCCCGTCTTCAGCTCGCTCGTGACGAACGCGGGCACGAGGAGCGACAGCGGCACGTCCTCCGGCCCCCGCATCGGCGCGGCCTTCGAGATCTTCGCGAACAGCGCGAGATCGGTCTCGCGCGTCTGCTTCAGCATGAACGCCTTGAAGGGCGCGGTGCCGCGCTGCACCGCCTGGTCCATTTGCAGCGTGCCTTCGGAGAACGGCTTGTACGCGTCGGCGTAAGCGCGGTCGAGCACGGGCGACATCACGAACAGCGTGAGGAACAGCGCGAGGCCGACGAGCACCTGGTTCGGCGGCGTGGACGCGGTGCCGATTGCCTGCCGCAGCAGCGACAGCACGATGATGATCCGCGTGAAGCTCGTCATCATCAGCAGCATCGCCGGCAGGAACGACAGCATCGTGAGCAGCAGCATCGTCTGCACGCTCAGCGAGTAGGTCGTGCCGCCGTTCGGGCCCGGGGCCGAGTTGAACGCCGGCAGGCCAGCCGCCTGCGCGCACGCGAGCGCGGGCGCGAGGCCGATGGCGAGCGCGGGCAGCCAGCGCACGGCGCCGCGCGGGCACGTGGTCTTCATCGAATGACTGTCGGAATGGGCGCGCGCGGCGGATTGCGCGGGCGGCGCGACGAAGCGAAGGCGCGGCATCTCAGCGATCCTTGCCGCCGTCGCGCTTGAAGCGCTTCGCGGCTTCGCCGAGCATCGCGTCGCGAAAGCGCGCGCCGAAGGAAGCGCCCTCGGGATACTGGCCGAGCGCGACGGAGCGGGCCGCGCCGTCCGGCGCGCCGGGCGCACGGGGCAGGCCGTCGCCCGCGGGCATGCCGACGGGCGCGCCGACCACGCCCGCCGAGCCGGCGGGCAGCGCATGCAGCAGGCGCACGTTGCCGGGCGCGACGCCGAGCACGAGCCAGGTGTCGCCGATCTCGACGACGGTCGCGCTTTCCTTGCCGCCGACGGCAACGCTCGCGACCACCTTGAGCGCGCCGCCGCGGCGCGACGGCTGGAAGCCGAAGCGCCGCGCGAGCCACGCGCAGCCGAACACGAGGCCGATCACCACCGCGAGCCCGACGAACGTCTGCAGCACCGCGCCGACGCCGAGCGACGGCGCGGCCGAGCCGACGACGACGCCCGACGCGAGCGAAGCCGCGTGATTCACCGCGTTCATGTCGGCGGCCGATGCGGGCAGCGCCGCCGCGCCGATCGAAAACGCGGCGAAACCGGCGAGCGCGCGCCGCACGCCGCGCGGCGCCGCCGCGAACGCTCGCGCGGCGCGCACGGCCGGCCGGCGCGGCGAAACGAGCGGCGCGATGCGCGATTTCATCGGTTCAGCTTCCGGATGCGCTCGGACGGCGTGATGATGTCGGTGAGCCGGATGCCGAACTTGTCGTTGACGACGACCACTTCGCCCTGCGCGATCAGGCAGCCGTTGACGAGCACGTCCATCGGCTCGCCGGCGAGCCCGTCGAGCTCGACGACCGAGCCCTGCGCGAGCTGCAGCAGGTTGCGGATCGCGATCTTCGTGCGCCCGAGCTCGACCGTCATCTTGACCGGGATGTCGAGAATCAGGTCGATGTCGTTGTGCGTCGAGCTCGCCGCGGCCTTCGACAGCGGCCGGAACACGCCGGCCCCCGTCGCGCCCGCC
Source organism: Burkholderia sp. ABCPW 111 (assembly GCF_000773065.1). NCBI lineage: Bacteria > Pseudomonadati > Pseudomonadota > Betaproteobacteria > Burkholderiales > Burkholderiaceae > Burkholderia > Burkholderia sp. ABCPW 111. The sequence continues at coordinate 91,873 of NZ_JPWT01000077.1, forward strand.
TCGATCGGCTGCTGGTTCTGCTCCGCGAGCGCGGCCGCCCAGTCGTCCAGCGCGGCCTCTTCCCGCTGCGCGTCGGCGGCCGGCTTGCCGGACACGGCCACGCTCATCGCGGCATCCGCGAACGCCTGTTCGTCGATGCCTTCGGCCTCGGGGGTCGAATTCAACTCAGTCATATCCACCTTCCTTCATCGTGTCGCTTGCGCTGATCATCTTCTGCACGCGCAACGCGTACTGGCCATTGAAAATGCCGTACCCGCACTCGATCACCGGCACGCCGTCGACCTTCGCGGTGATCGTGTCCGCGATGTCGAGCGGCAGCACGTCGCCCGCGCGCAGGTTGAGAATCTTCTCGAACGTCGTCGGGACCTCGGCGAGATCCGCGACCAGCTCCACTTCCGCCGACTGCACCTGCTGCGACAGCACGCGCACCCAGCGGCGGTCGACCTCGAGCGCCTCGCCCTGGATCGGCGAGGAAAGCACGTCGCGAATCGGCTCGATCATCGAGTAAGGCATGCAGATGTGCAGCGTGCCGCCCGTCGGCCCGAACTCGATCGAGAATTGCGTGACGATCACGATCTCGTTCGGTGTCGCGACATTCGCGAACTGCGTGTGCATCTCCGAGCGCACGAACTCGAACTGCAGCGGCCGCACGCTCTTCCACGAGGTCGCATAGTGCTCGAACACGAGATTGAGCAGCTTGCCGATGATCCGCTGCTCGGTCGCCGTGAAGTCGCGGCCCTCGACGCGCGTGTGAAAGCGCCCGTCGCCGCCGAACAGGTTGTCGACGACGAAGAACACGAGGTTCGGATCGAACACGAACAGCGACGTGCCGCGCAGCGGCTTCACGTGCACGAGGTTCAGATTGGTCGGAATCGGCAGGTTGCGGGTGAACTCGCTGTACTTCTGCACCTTCACCTGGCTCACGGAGATCTCCGCCGTGCGCCGCATGAAGTTGAAGATGCCGATGCGCAACAGGCGCGCGAAGCGGTCGTTGATGATCTCGAGGCCGGGCATCCGGCCGCGGACGATCCGCTCCTGCGTCGCGATGTTGTACGGGCGAATGCCGGACGCTTCGGTCGGTTCGTCGGCCGAGTCGTCTTCACCCGTGACGCCCTTGAGGAGTGCATCGACCTCCTCTTGGGACATGAATTCTTCGTGGCCCATGCGCGCTCCTTCGCCGGCGGCGTTATTGGACGACGAACTCGGTGAACAGCACGTCGTCGATGCGCGCGCTGCGGTTGCCCGGCTGAGTCGGCTGCTCGATCAGCGTCTTCAGTTCGTCGGCGAGCGCGCGCTTGCCTTCGAGCGTCGCGAGCTGCTCGGGATGCTTGTTCGACAGCGCGAGCAGGATGCGGCTGCGCAGCTCCGGCATGTGCTGGGTCAGGTATTCCTGCGCCTTCGAGTCGGTCAGCTTCAGCGACAGGCCGACGCGCAGGTAGTGCTGGATGCCGTCGTCCGACTGCAGGTTCACGGTGAGCGGATCGAGCGCGAAGAACACGGGCACGGCGAGCGGCGGGGGCGCGCTCGGCGCCGAGCCGCGCACGCCTTCCTTCAGCAGCACGAAGTACGTGCCGCCCGCGGCGGCGGCGGCGGCGACGAGCCCGAGCAGCAGGAAAAGGACGAGACGCTTGAGCTTGCCGGACGAGGCCGGTTTGTCGACGGTCGGGTTTGCGGTCGTGGTAGCCATGGCGTGCTTGCGAGAAGACTCTAAGTAGCCTGCATTGTTCGGCATCCGGCTCGCGCGCGATGGGCGGAATAGAGGGGGGAATTGCGGCTATCTCAGGCGTTTGTTCGTCGGCCGGCCCGGCGCGGCGGGGCGCGATCGGGCCGAAAGGGCGCGGCGGGCGGGGGTGGCGTGGACGACGAAAGCCGCTGCCGGACCGGGCTGCGCGGGCGAGAAAAAGAAAAAACGAGCCGATGCGGCCGGGGCGCACAGGCCGAACCAGCCCGGCCGGCCAAAGCTGCGGCGCGGACGGCGCGGATGCGCGAGAGCCCCGATTGGGCCGAACGAGCGGGCGGGCGGGGCGAAAAATTCCGACGAAACGGACTTGGCCGGCCGAGGCAACCGCGTAAATGACACGGACGAACGCAAGCCCGCGCCGGCGAGCCGTGCGAAAGAACTCGCCGATGCGCGGGGAAAGGGCGCGAGCAGGCCGCGGCCGGCCGCGTCGCGGGTCTCCGGCAGACGCCAGCGCGGAAAAGTGCAGGAAAGCGGTATCCGAAGCGCGGCACCGACGAGGAGAACGAGCCGGCCCGACGTCCGTCGGGCAGCGATCCGCTTTCGCCAACCGCCATTTGCCGATCGCCAATCGCCGATCAGCGGCGCTGAATCGCCGAACCGCCGATCGCGCGCCGCACCACCGCACCGGCCCGGCGCGTCAGATCGGCAGCAGCGTCAGCAGCGGCGCGATCAGTACCATCGCGACGCCCGCGATCATCATCGTGAGGCTCGACACGACGCCTTCCTCACTGCCGATCTCGCGCGCCTTCGCGGTGCCCACCGCATGCGCGGCCGCGCCGAACAGCGCGCCGCGCGCGAGCCGCGAGCGCAGCGGGACGAGCGCGAGCACGAACTCGCCGACGAGCATCCCGCAGATCCCGGTCGCGATCACGAAAAGCGCGGTCAGGTCGCGCGGCGCGTGGATCTTGTCGGACACGGCGAGCGCGAACGGCGTCGATACCGAGCGCGTGACGAGGCTGCGCTGCAGCTCGGGCGACAGGTGCAGCAGCTTCGACAGCAGCAGCGATCCGCAGATCGCGACCGCGATCCCCACGACGACGCCCACCGACAGCGAGAACCAGTGGCGCTTCATCAGCGCGCGGTATTCGTAAATCGGCACGGCGAACGCGATCGTCGCCGGGCCGAGCAGCCACATCAGCCAGCGCGTGTCGTGAAAATAGACCGCGTACGGAATGCCCGTCAGCGCGACGAACGCGACGAGCACGGCCGGCACGAGCACGAGCGGCGAGAAAAACAGCGTCTTGCGGTGCGCGTAGAGCCGCTTCGACGCGAAATAGAGCGCGATCGTCAGCGCGAAGCAGCCGGCGGAAATCGCGGTGCTCGCGGGCGCGGCGAGGAACGAGGGGTCGGGCGTCGTCATGATGCTGTCGATGGAACCGGTGCCAGAAGAGGAGGGCGTGAAACGGCCGAGCGGCGGCGTCAGGCCCGTGCGCGGCGGCGGCCGGCGCGCACGCGCATCACCGCGATGCGTCGCTCGAAACCCGCAGCGAAGTCGACGGCGATCGCGACCGAGAACATCACGAAGGCGGTGCCCGCGACGACGACAAGCGCGAGCCGCCAGCCGTCCGCCCTGAAGAGCCCGCCGTACTGAACCGCCGCGACGGTCGCCGGAATGAAGAAGAGCAGCATGTCGGACAGCAGCCAGTTCGCGCCGTCCTTCACCCAGCCGGGCGCGACTCGGCCGGACAGCAGCAGCGCGAGCAGCACCGCGAGGCCGACCACGCCGGACGGCACCGGCACGCCGAGCGCGCACACCGCCCAGTCGACCGCCGCCCACAGCGCGCCGAGCGCGGCCGTCTGCAGCACGATGCGCGCCGCGCGGCCGCCGTGCGCGGGCGGCGCGGCCGGCCGGGTTGCGGCCGTCGCCGCCGTCGAGATTCGGGTCATGAGATGCCTCGCGAAATGCCTTGCTTTACAGAATGGAGGCAGTATAGGATTCACGCGTTCATAAATAAAATGACTTGGTTCTATAAAAATCATTCCGTTTAGGAATCTTCACCGATTCGCTCACTGAACAGGAGGCGCCGATGGAGCTGCGCGCGTTGCGTTATTTCGTCGAGGTCGTCAGGCAGCAGAGCTTCACCGCCGCGGCCGAGCAGATGCACGTCACGCAACCGACGATCAGCAAGATGGTGAAGTCCCTCGAAGACGAAATCGGCTCGCCGCTCCTGCTGCGCGACGGCCGCCAGATGGTGCTGACGGACGCCGGCCGGATCGTCTACCAGCGCGGCCAGGACGTGCTCGCCGCGCAGGCGCAGCTGCAGGCCGAGCTGAACGATCTCGGCACGCTCGGGCGCGGCGAGCTGACGATCGGCATTCCGCCGCTCGGCGGCTCGCTGTTCACGCAGGCGATCGCCGCGTTCAAGCAGCGCTACCCGAAAATCGAGCTGAAACTGTTCGAGCAGGGCGCGCGGATGATCGAAGAGGCGCTCGTCGCGGGCGAGCTGGAGCTGGGCGGGGTGCTCGAGCCTGTCGATCCGGCCGTATTCGACGTGCTGCCGATGATGCGCGCGCCGCTGTGGCTAGTCGCGCCGCACGGCTCGCGCTGGGACGCCGCCGAAACCGTGCCGCTCGCCGACCTCGCCGACGAGCCGTTCGTGTTCTACGCGGAAAGCCTCGCGTTGCACGACGCGGTGCTCGACGCGTGCCGGAAAGTCGGCTTCGCGCCGCAGATCGTGAGCCGCAGCGGCCACTGGGATTTCATGGCGGCGCTCGTGCACGCGGGCGTCGGCATCGCGCTGCTGCCGCAGCCTTATTGCCGGCGGCTCGACACCGCGCAGTTCACGTGCCGGCCGATCGTCGAGCCGGAGATCACGTGGGCGGTCGCGATCGGCTGGCTCAAGAAGGGTTATCTGTCGCACGCGGCGCGCGCGTGGCTCGACGTCGCGCGCGAGACGGGCCCCGTGGCCGCGGGCGACGACCTCGCGTTCGGCAGCCTGCGCGCGCGTTAAGCGCGGCGCCCCGGCGAACGGGGCGCTCGCTCGCGGCGGCGATCCGGCCTGCCCGGACTATTCACCATCCGGACCATCGAGCCTATCGCATCGCGCGGCCCCGGTCGTCAAGCCGCCGCCTCCGGCGCGCAGCGGCGCATGGGCTCGCGCCGTCGCACACGAACCGCCCGCGATGCGCTGCGCATGACGCGCCGGCCGCCGCCGCTCAATGCCCCATCGCGGGCCCGGCCCCCTTCTTCGGCTTCGTCACCCACACGAGCGCCGCGAGCGCGACGAACGCGAGCGCCGAAATGTGGAAGAAGTCGTTGGTCGCCATCATGAAGCCCTGCTGCGTGACGATCTGGTTGATCTGCGCGGCCGATACGTCGCCCGTGATGCCGAGCTGCGCGAGCGCGCCCTGGTAATCGAGCGTGTTCTGCGCGTAGACGTTCACCGATTCCGCGAGGCGCGCGTGGTGATAAATCGCGTCGTTTTCCCAGAACGTCGAGCTGACCGCGGTGCCGATCGCGCCCGACAGCGTGCGCAGGAAGTTCGACAGCCCCGACGCGCTCGCGAGCCGCTCGTCGGAGACGCTGGAGAGCGTGATCGTCGTCATCGGCACGAAGAAGCACGCGACGCCGATCCCCTGCACGAGCCGCGGCAGGATCACGTGATTGAACGGCACGTCGAGCGTAAACGTCGAATTCCAGATCGACACGACGGCGAACACGACGAACGCGAAGCTCGCGACCATCCGCAGATCGAGCCGGTGCATGTTGCGGCCGATCAACGGCGACAACACGAGCGCGAGGAAGCCGACGGGCGCGGTCGCGAGGCCGGCCAGGCCCGCCGTGTAGCCCATCACGGTCTGCAGCCACAGCGGAAAGATCACGACCGAGCCGAAGAACGCCATGAAGCCGAACGAGATGATCATCGCGCCGAGCGCGAAGTTGCGGTCCTTGAAGAGCGACAGATCGACGACGGGCTCCTTCTCCGTCGATTCCCAGACGAGCATGAACGCGAGCGACACGACGGCGATCAGCGCGAGCGCGGTGATGAACGTCGAATTGAACCAGTCGCGGTCCTTGCCGAGGTCGAGCATCATCTGCAGGCACGACACGCCGATCACGAGGAGCGCGAGCCCGATCGCGTCGATCCGCTGCTTCGTCGTCTTCGTCTCGCGGCCGCGCAGCAGGAAGAATGCGCACACGGCGGAGAACACGCCGATCGGCAGGTTGATGTAGAAGATCCACGGCCACGTGTAGTTGTCGGTGATCCAGCCGCCCATCACCGGGCCGAAGATCGGCGCGACGATCACCGTCATCGCCCATAGGCCGAGCGCGAGCCCGCGCTTCGCGGGCGGATAGCTGCGCATCAGGATCGTCTGCGACAGCGGCACCATCGGGCCGGACACGAGGCCCTGCAACAGCCGGAACGCGATCAGCGATTCGAAATTCTCGGCGAGGCCGCAAAGCGCGGACGCGATCGTGAACGCGAGCACCGACAGCGTGAAGAGCCGCACCTCGCCCACCCGCCGCGCGAGCCAGCCGGTCAGCGGCACCGCGATCGCGGACGCGACCGAATACGACGAGATCACCCAGGTGCCTTCGCTCGTCGCGACGCCGAGGCTGCCGGAAATCGTCGGCACCGCGACGTTCGCGATCGACGTGTCGAGCACCTCCATGAACGTGCCGAGCGCGAGCCCGACCGTCAGCAGCGCGAGCACGCCCCCCGACAGCGGCGCCGGTTCGGCGGAAGGGGAAGCGGAAGGGGAAGCGGGGGCCGTCACAGCCATGCATGTCTCCTACGGGGCGACCGTTGCCCCGACATCCTTTTGTTCGTCGACATCGACTGACAGTAAGTGACTTGTCAGCTTCTGCCCAGACAGATAAATGTGCGGCGGACGGGCCGCAATCCGGTGCTCATCCAAGGTCGTTCCCGGTCAGCCGTCGTTCGGCAGCGATTCGACGATCGCCGCGCACGCGGTATCGGCCGCGCCCGGCGAATTCGCGATGAAGCGCCGCAGCAGGTCGGTCAGGAGCGCGAGCTCGTCGGCCGAAAAACCCTCGAGCTGCGCGTTCAGCTCGGTCGCGATCAGGCCGGGCAGCACCTTCGCCGCGTGCGCGCCGCGCTCGGTCAGCGCGAGCTCGATCACCCGGCGGTCCGATTCGCTGCGCGCGCGCACGACGAAGCCCTTCTTCTCGAGCCGGTCGAGCATTCGCGTCATCGAGCCGCTGTCGTACGACATCTTGCGCGACAGCTCGAACGGCGTGCGCGCGAAGCCGCGCGCGAGCAGCAGGATCACGCCGATCTGCTGCGCGGTCAGGTCGAGCGGGCCGAGCGCGCGGTCCAGCCGCTCGACGAGCGCCTGCCGCGCCTTCGTCAGGTAGTAGCCGAGGCTCGATTCGAGCTCGATGTGCTCGGGGTCGTAAAGGCTGCTCATCGTCGGGCTGTCCGGTCGGTTGCACGAGCCGCAACAGTGCATTCCAGGAAAAACGCCGCCAGTATCTTGAATATTTATTGCATAGTCAATATTATTTCAGTCAATGAGTTACGCGCTTAATGCGCCGCCAGAGACAATGTTCTGACCGCTTTGCCCACGCAGCCGCATCCGTTCGGCGTGCGTCCCGAGGATTTCCCCATGCCGTTGCTGAAAACCGCCGCCGGCGCGCTGCGCCGCAACCTGTCCGACACCGCCCGCCACACGCTTTCCGGCCCGCATCGCGGCTGGAAGATCGCGCTGTACGCCGTGCTGCTGATCGTACCGGGCGGCTCGCTCGCGGCGCTCGGGTTCGCGTGGCTCGATCAGCGGCGGCAACGCGCGGCGCGCGCCGGCGGCGGCCGGGCCGCGTCGGCTCAGGAAACTTCGGCGCCGCAGCTATGCCTCGCCGCCCCGCATGGCGATCCCGTCCGCTGCCCGTGAAACGCGGCCGCCGCGCCGCATCGGTGCGTAACGCGCGGTAAACAGCCGCCCCGCGCCGGTAACACATCCGGCCCCGTCCGCGCTTTAACCTAACGTCTGCGCATTCCCGCATCCGTCAGTTACCATTTCGGCCACGCCGTCGGCGTTTCGGCCGCATCGCCCGCTCGCCCGGTCCACCGGCGGCCGCCTCGACAGGAATCCAGAACATGTCGCAAGTCCCACACCCGCGCGCGCCACGCGCGCTGAGCGCCGCCGTCGCCGTTGCGGCCGCCGCGCTGCTCGCCGGCTGCGCGGTCGGGCCCGACTATCACCGTCCCGACGCGGCGATTCCCGCCGCGTACAAGGAAGCGCCACCCGGCTGGAAGGCCGCGCAGCCGGCCGACCGCGCGGACCGCGGCCCATGGTGGGCGATCTACGACGATCCGCAGCTCAACGCGCTGATCGACAAGCTCAATGCGTCGAACCAGACCGTCGCGCAATACGCGGCCGCGTACCGGCAGGCGCGCGCGCTCGTCGCCGAGGCGCGCGCGTCGTACTTCCCGACGCTCGGCCTCACCGCGAGCGAATCGCGCGCGTCGAGCGCGTTGTCCTCGGGCAGCACGGCATCGCGCAGCACGGCGCGCACGATCGGCAACACGTACAACGTCGGCCTCGACGCGTCATGGGAGCCGGACCTGTGGGGCAAGGTAAGCCGCACGGTGGGCGCGCAGAAGGCCGGCGAGGCGGCGGCGGCGGCCGATCTCGCGAACGCGCGGCTGTCCGCGCAGGCGACGCTCGCGCAGACCTACTTCCAGCTGCACGCCGCCGACGCGACGCAAAAGCTGCTCGACGACACCGTCGCGTCGTACCAGAAATCGCTGCAACTCACGCAAAACCAGTACGCGCAGGGCGTCGCCGCGCGCTCGGACGTGATCCAGGCGCAAACGCAGCTGCAATCGGCGCAGGCTTCCGCGATCGACAACGGGATCGCGCGCGCGCAGTACGAGCACGCGATCGCGACGCTCGTCGGCGAGCCGGCGTCGACGTTCTCGCTGCCGCCGATGCCGCTCACGGCCGAGCCGCCCTCGATGCCGATCGACGTGCCGTCGGCGATCCTCGAGCGGCGGCCTGACGTCGCCGCCGCCGAGCGGCGCGCGGCCGCCGCGAACGAGCAGATCGGCGTCGCGATCGCCGCGTTCTTCCCGACGCTCACGCTGTCGGCGTCGGGCGGCTTCCAGAGCTCGGTGTGGTCGCAGCTCTTCACGCTGCCGGCGCGCTTCTGGTCGGTCGGCCCGCAGCTCGCCGCGACGCTGTTCGACGCGGGCCTGCGCGCCGCGCAGACCGAAGCCGCGCGCGCGACCTACGATCAGGACGTCGCCTCGTACCGGGCCGCGGTGCTGTCCGCGTTCCAGGACGTCGAGGACAACCTCGCGTCGCAGCGGATACTCGAGCAGGAAATCGTCGTGCAGCGGCAGGCGGTCGAGTCCGCGCAGCACGCGCTCGACATCACGCTCAATCAGTACAAGGCGGGCACGGTCGCCTACCTGAACGTGCTGACCGCGCAGACGACCGCGTTCAGCGCGCAGCAGAAGCTCTCGACGATTTCCGGGCAGCGGATGGTGTCGTCGGTCGGGCTCGTGAAGGCGCTGGGCGGAGGCTGGGACGTCGCGCAGATCGCGCGCGAGACGGGCGGCGTGCAGGCGCCCGCGCCGGTGCCGGCTTCCGCGCCGGCCGCAGCGGCGGCGCCGGCGGCTCAGACCGCTCAGGTGACTCAGGTGACTCAGGCGGCTGCGGCGCCCGCGGCGACGGCCCGGTCGACGGCAGCGGTTGCGACGGACGCCGCCGACGCGCCCGTCGTCCGGGCGACGACGACGGCTGCGCAGCAATAATCCGGATGGCGGCTGCGGGCGAGCGCATCGTCCGCTCGCCGGCATGATCGTGCCCGGTGCTCCGTGCCCCGTGTGGTGGAAGACCGGGCGGAGCAGCGGGCGGAAAACGGCTATCGGCGGCGCAACGATCGCCTCTGCGAGCCGTCGAACGTCCGCTGCAAGCTCGATGGCATGACGCCGATGAAGATAAGGATGCCGCCCGGCGATGCCGGCGGGCAGCGCCACGGTCCGGTCGTGTCGATTGCCGGTGGCAAAAACGGCACGAAACCGGAATGAGCCGGTTCAGATCAGACGATCGACGGCCGTCTCTTCACGGCCGCGCTCGCCTCGCGACGAAGCCGCGAAGCTTCGAAACCGCACATGCCGGGCCGCCGCGCGAACGGCCCACGGCCCGATCTCGGCCAACGCCGCCGTTCGCGTCGCCGCCTCGCCGGTGCTTGCGGCGTCCCCAAGCGCGCCCCGGCGCAACGCCGCGCGGCCGAACACGCGGCGCGCTTTGCGTCAGCGCGCCGCGTCGCCGTAGATCAACGACACCGCACCGCCGCCGATCGGATGGCCGAGCAGGTTCAGAAGCCCCGCAAGGTTGTCGCGCTGCTCCGGCGCGGCGCTCGCGGTGCCGCGAAACGACGTGCCCGTCGCGCCGAAATTCCCTTGCCCCGACAGCATCAGCGGCCCCTTCGACGTCGACAGATCGAGCGTCGAGTTCACGCCGCGCGCCTCGAGCACCGCCCGGTACGAGCCGAGCGGCTTCACGCGCGACACGCGCGAGCTCATGTCCGCGATCGTCACGGTCAACTGGCCGAACGCATCCTTGCCGAAGAGCCGCCAGTCGGTCCAGTCGATCCGCATGTCGCCCTGCAGGTCGAGCGTGTTGAACGGCGCGCCGAGGCCCGCGAGCAGCGACGCCGGCACCGCCATCGAACCCGCCGACAGCATCGCGCCGCGCAGCGTCGCGTCGAGCGTGACGCCGTCGGGCATCGCGTCGGTCTGGCGCAGCCGCATCCGCACGCGCCCGGTGAAGAGCGGCCAGAACTGCGTGCGCCATTCCACGCGGCCGGGCAACAGCGTCGACGCGCTGCGGTCCGCGCCGGGCGCGAGCAGGAGCGTCGCCGAGCCGCGCCAGAGCGAGCCCTCCGGATCGACGAGATTGACGTGGCCGCCTGTCGCGCGCGCGAATTTCGGCGTGACCCACGACGCGGGCAGCAGCGCGACGAGCGTGACGAAAATCGCCGCGCCGCCGACGGCGCCCCACGGCACGAAGCGCCGGATGCGCATCGGCCAGGTCATCGGCATCCGGATTCCCCGTGGTCCGCTAAATCGAACATCGATGTCGCTCACTTGACCGACGCCGGCTGCAGCACGGCCGTCAGGTCAACTTGGCCGTCCTCCTTCAGCGCGCTCACGTGCGCTTCGACGACCTGCGCCTTGAACTGGCGGCGCACGTCGTCGAGCCACTGCGTCCACGCGGGGAACGACGCGTTCTTCAACTGGATCTGCACGCCGCCGCCGACCACCTGCGGCGGCGCGGCGGCAAGCCCGTGGTCGGACAGCGACGCGGCGAGCGCGTCCTTGAGCGCGACGCCAGTGGGCGCGACGCCCTGCGCGGCGGCCGCGAGCGAGCGCGCCTCGTTCGCCTGCGCGGTCATCTCCGCGAGCTCGTGGCGCATCGTCGGCAACTGGCGCTGGATCTGCGCCCGGCCTTCCTGCGCGGGCGACCACAGCACCGAATACGCGATCGCGATCGCGAGCACCGCGCCGCCCCAGCCGAGCAGCAGCTTCTCGCGCACGGTGCGGGCCTCCCAGAACTGGGTCAGCGCTTCGTTCAACTCCTCTTTCATGACCGGCTCCGAATGGTCCACTTGCCCGTGCTGCTGTCGATCTCGCCCGCGAGGCCGTTGCGCGCGAGGCGCTGCGCGAAGTCGGGGTCGACCTTGGTCCCGGGCTTGAAGCCGACGTCGAGCCGGCGATCGTGATAGTCGAGCGACGCGATGCCGTTCGGCGGCAGCGGCCCGAGCGAGCGTGCGAGGCCGCTCGCGAGCGACAGGAAATCGTTCGGCGACAGTTCGCCCGCCGCGATCCGCAGCCGGTCGAGCTGGCGCGCCATCTGCGCGGCGGGATCGAGCACCGTCGTCGTCTTCGGGAACGCCGACAGCAGCGTCTCGGTGATCTGCGCGGACAGCGCGTCACGTTCGCGCGCGAGCTTCCACCAGTGCGCATTCGCGCCGATCACCGCGACGACGAGCGTCGCCGCCGCGAGCGCGAGCGGCACGCGCACGCGCATGAACGTCGCGCGGTCGAAACGCCATGGCGCGAATTCGAATTCGAACTGGCAAAGGTCGAAGCGGGCGTCGAGCGCGCGGCGCACGAGCGCGTCGAACGGCCAGATCGCGGCGCCCGGCAGCAGGCGCTTGTCGTCGAGCGGCCGCACCGATGCGAGCTGCGGCTCGGCGCCCGGCTCGCCGAGCTCGTAGAGCTCGAGCGGCGTGCCGTTCGCGAGCGCCTCGAGCGTCAGCGCCGCGGTCGACACCGGCGCGGCGAAGCCCTCGCCGAGCGCGCCGCGTGCGAGCGCGAGCTCGACGCGCGGCGCGGCGGCCGTCTCCGGCAGCAACACCGCCGATTCCTCGGCGAGCGACGGCGCACTCGCCGTCACGGCGAGGCCGAGCGCAACCGCGACGATCGGCTCGGCGGGCTTCGCGGCGTCCGCCGGCGCGCCGGCGGACGCTTGATGCCCCGCCTCGCGCCCCGCTTGCAGTTCGTGCGCGACCTCGGCTTCGGCGTCGACCTCGGCCGCTTCGTGCCGCGTCGGCAGCGGCAGGCAGCGCGTGACGGGCACCGCGCGCAGATGGCGGTGCCCCGCCGCGGTGAACGCTTCGGCGATGAACTTGAACCACGCGCGATCGATCACCGCGAGCACACGGCGCCCGCCGTCGAGCGCCGCCGGGTCGACCGCGATGTGGCAACCCTGCGGGTCCTGGATCAGCTGATCCTCGATGATATTCGGCAGCGCCTGCTTGAGCCTCGGCCCCTTCAGGGGCGGCACCGCCTGCTCGAGCATCAGCAGGTCGCGCGCGGCGACGACGAGCACCGTCGTCGCCGCCTGCGGCAGCAGCGCGAGCGTCGCGCGGCCCGCACGCTGCGTGTGGCCGCTCTTGTCGACGAGCGCGAACGGCAGCTCGGGCCATTGCCATTCCTGCAACGGCACGGCCGGCTCGCGCGGCGGCAATAGGACAATCAACGTGCTCAAGAGCTCCTCTCCCGAATGGCGTTGTTATAGCTGATCGCGAATGCGTACGATCCGCGTCGAGTGCGTGGTCGGATCACGATACACGAGCGACGTGCGATCGACGACTGCCCGGTCGTGCTCGATCCGGCCATGCACGATGAAATAGCTGGACGTGACGTCGATCTGGCTCGAATCGAGGCTCACGTTCGGCGCGCCGGAGCCGCGCAACGCGAGCGTCACGTCGCCGACGTTGCGGAAAAACACGGTCTCGCGGCGCGACACGAGCGCCTGCGCGGACGACACCGACATCCCCGGCACGAGCGCCGCGATCACTTCGGCGGGCGCGGTGTTCAGGTTGACGGGCGTGACCGTCGGCAGCACGGTGACGAACGGGCGCAACCGCTCGACCATTTCCGGCGTGAAGCCTTCGACGTCGAGCAGCGAATCGACGCTCGTCATCATGAGCGGCGCGGGCCCGCGGCCTTCGCCGCCCGCGATGCCCGGCTCGTCGGTGAAGTTGCCGCCGCCTTCGGTGCCGCCGTCCGGCAGCGGCACGGGCACGCCGCTCGCGGCGCCCGGCAGCTGGGCCACCTGGAAGCGCGTCGCCGATTGCTTGAGCCCCGCGCGCACGTGCCGCGCGACGATCTTCGCGAGCTGCTGGTCGAGCCCGAGCGTCGCGAGCAGGCGCTGGAACGTCTGCACCTGCGCCGCGTTCAATTGCAGCGCGCCGGGCGCGGGCGACGACACGAGATTGCGCAGGTTGAACTTCGCCTGCGCGTCCTCGATCGAGCCCGACAGATAGGTGTCCGAGCCGTCGGCCGCGTCGGTCACGCCCACCCGGCCGAGGAATTCCGACAGCTTCGTTTTCGCGATCGGCACCGCCCAGATCCCGCCGAGATAGGTGATGCCGGGCGCCGTATCGCCTTCGGAGCGCAGCACCATCCGCGTCCAGTCGAGCGCGCCGCGCGCGACCCACTGCGCCTGCGCGAGCAGCCGCTGGTTCTCGATCCGGCGCACCTGCACCTGCTGGCGCCACAACATCCCGGATACGAGGATCGCCGACAGCGCGACGACGAGGAGCGCGTTGATGATCGCGACGCCGCGCTCGCGGTTCGGGCCCGTGCGCAGCGAACGCCGGGGCCCGCACATGCGCGCGCCGGCGCCGCCGTGCGGCACGCTCGGCAAACGCGCCGATGCCGGATGCGCCGGGCTTGACGCGCTCGATGCGCGCGAGCGGCGAAGCGAAGCGAGACGAACGAGGAGGGCGGATGCGCGCATGTCACTCCCCGACCAGGAAGATGCGCGTGACCGGCACGCGCAGCGAAGTCGCGCCGATGCTGATCTCGAGCCCCGTCACCGCGCGCGGCGGCGGCGCGTTGCCGAGCATCGGCACCTTGAGCGCGTTGTTGTTCTGCTCGAGCGCGTTGTCGGCGTCGGGCATGCTGGTCGTCCAGCCGACCTTCGGCACGTAGACGCGCGCGTTGATCATGCCGACGCCGCGCATCAGCGGCACCGCGCTCCAGCCTTCGGTATCGCCGCCGCGAATCGCGTCGCGCAGCGCATTGACGTCGCCGATCGGCGGCGACGCGTAGCGCACGACGCGGCCGTTCGAGATCCGGTAGCGCACGACCTGCAGGCGCGGTGCCGCTCCCGGCGCATCGAATTCGCGCACGATCTGCAGCGTGTCGCCCGCGACGCGCACCGCGGGCTCGCCCGCTTCGTCGTCGGTCGCGGCGCGCCGCGCGTCGATGCGCATCTGGTCGAACATCTGCGCGAACACGCGCTCGTCCTCCACCGCGGCCGCCACCTTCTCGCGGCCGCGGATGATCTGGTCGAGCCCGCGCCACGACAGGATCGCGATCACCGCGAGGATCGTGATCGCGATCATCATCTCGATCAGCGTGAAACCGCGCGCGCCGCGTCGGGACACGCGGCCCGCCTGCCGGGCGTGCTTCGGCCGGCGCGCGCGGCGTTCAGAGCGAGCGGCTGGTTTCATTCGCGACCACCGTAACCATCTGGGCGAGCACGCCGGCGCGGCCGTTCATCGACACCGAGATCGCAACGCGCCGGAACACGGGGTTCGGCGTCGAGCTCACGCGCTGCGTGCAGGTGAGCGCGACGTTGCCCTGCGAGCAGTCGAACGTCTGCGTGCCGATCTCGGGCCACGCGTGCGCGAGGCGCAGTTGCGCGAGCGCGTTGTCCGCGCTCCAGCCGGCGAGCAGCCGCGCGTGGAGATCGGATGCGCCCGTCGCCATCGAGCCGACCGCGCGGATCGACGCCGCGAGCGCGACCGCGATGATCGCGAGCGCGACGAGCACCTCGATCATCGTGAAGCCGCGCGAGCGCGAGCGGAAACGCCGGCGGGAAAGGGCATGGGCGTGCATCGTCAACGCACCTCGTAGCGGCCGTTGCCGGTGCCGACGATCGTCGCGCTGCCGACCGCCGAATAAAGCGTGACGCGCACCGGCACGTCGATGCTTTCGGTGCCGAACACGACGGCGTCGATATGCGTGTCCGAGCCGGGATAGTCGATTGCGGCGCCCGTCACGCCGCCGTCCCAGTCGCGCGCGCGCAGCACGTCGTCGCGCAGCGGACGCCAGCCGTCGCCCGTACGGACGTCGAAGCGAAAGCCGTGATCGGTCGCGCGCCACGCGATCGGACGCGCGCGCACCTGCGCCTCGTCGCCCGCCGTCTCGAACAATAGCGCGACGCGCTGCGCTTCCTCGCGCAGGTCGGTGCGCGGATTGCGCCTGAGCGTCAGCGACGCGACCGACACCAGAATGCCCGCGATCACGAGCACCACGAGCATTTCGAGCAGCGTGAAGCCGCGCGCGCGGCGCGCGAAGGAAGCCTCGTCGGGGCGGCCGAAGCGCGTTCCCTCGGCGCGACCGCGGGAAAGCGCCGCGGGCCGCCCGCAAGCGGCTCCCGCCGAACGACCGAGGCCATCCTCTACGGACGGCCCGAATGCGGCCCCTGCTGCGCAACGGCGGGAAGCCCCCGCGCGACGCCGCGTGCCGAAAGCGAAAGACGAACCGAGTCGTGCGTACATCGAAAAAGTGCGCGCGTCGCGCGTAAGCGTGGCGTTAGCGGCTTATTGCCACGAGCCGATGTCGGAATCGTTGCCTTCGCCGCCTTCCTTGCCGTCGGCGCCGTAGCTGAACACGTCGATTTCGCCGTGCACGCCGGGGTTCAGATACTTGTACGGGTTGCCCCACGGGTCGTTCGGCATGCGCTCGAGATAGCCGCCGTCCTTCCAGTTGTTCGGAATCGGATCGGTGGACGGCTTCTGGATCAGCGCGTTCAGGCCCTGATCCTGGGTCGGATAGCGGCCGTTGTCGAGGCGGTACAGCTTCAGCGCCTGCATGATCGTGCCGATGTCCTGCTTCGCCGCGATCCGGCGCGCTTCATCGGGACGGCTCATGATCTTCGGCACGATGAGCGCCGCGAGAATGCCGAGAATCGCCACCACGACCATGATCTCGATCAGCGTGAAGCCGCGTTGGCGGCGTGCTGCCTGAGAGCGGCGAGTGATCCACGTTTGCATGAGTGACTACCTCTTCTTCAAAAAAATGAGCGGTGAGTGAGTGACGCGCGCGGCAGCAAGCCGCGCGGCGTGCGCTGCGTGAAGCCGCATTGTAAGGCGCGACTTGCTCCGGGCTTCCACTCAACGCAAATTTCATATTCCTCCGTACAATAACGCGCATGAACGCGCTATCGATCCGGCTCCTATCCCTCGCCCTCTTCGCGGTGCTCTGCGCGACGGCCACCTATTGGGTCGTCACGCTGTCCGCGCATCAGGCTCCGCTACCCGCCGCCGCCGCCCGCACGCCGGTGCGCACGGAAGACGCCGCAGCGCTCTTCGGCGGGCAGCTAACCCGCAATCCGGTGCAGGACATCCACCTGTTCGGCATCCTTGCGCTGCAGCGCGGCGCGGCGGCCATCGTCGGCATCGGCGGCGACGCGCCGCACGCGGTGTCGCTCGGCAGCGAGATCGCGCAAGGCGCGAAGCTCGCCGAGGTGCGCGACCGCTCGATCGTCGTCGAGCGCAACGGCGCGCGCTCCGAGATCTTCCTGCCCGCCAACACGCCGTCTCCCGCGATCTACGTCCGCTGAAAGCGCGGCGCCGCCGGGCGCGCCGCTTCGTTTCCGCCGGCTCGCCGCCACGGCGGGCCGCGCCCGTCGTCCGTCACTGCACCATGTTGTTGAGCTCGATGATGGGCAGCATCACCGCGAGCACGATCACGAGCACGATGCCGCCCATCGCGAGAATCAGCAGCGGCTCCAGCAGGCTCGTCAGGAACATCGTGCGCCGCTCGAGCTCGCGCGATTCGCCTTCGGCCGCGCGGTCGAGCATCGTCGTCACGTCGCCGGTGGCCTCGCCCGAACGAATCAGGTGCACGAGCACGGGCGGAAACGTCTTCACGTTATTGAGCGCGCGCGACAGCGCGGAGCCCTCGCGCACGCGCACGATCGCGTCCTCGATGTTGCCGCGCATCGCGCGGTTCGACAGCGTCTCGCCCGCCGCCTGCAGCGCGCGCAGGATCGGCACGCCCGCCGCGGTCAGGATGCCGAGCGTGCTCGCGAAGCGCACGGTGTTGTAGCCGCGCACGAGCTTGCCGGCGAGCGGGGCGGTCAGCAGCCAGCGGTCGAACGCGAGGCGCGGGCCGTCGCGCGACAGCGTCGCCTTCACCAGATAGACGACGGCCGCGATCCCGATCAGGATCGCCCACCACCAGTGCCGGACGAAATCGGACAGCGCCATCATCACGATCGTCAACAGCGGCAGTTGTTGTTTCGTGCTCGCGAACACGTTGACGACCTGCGGCACCACATAACTCAGCAGGAACGTGACGATGCCGAACGCGATTACCGTGACGATCGCCGGATACGTGAACGCAAGCAGGATCTTCTGCTTGAGCGCGTTGCGCTCTTCGATGTAATCGGCGAGCCGCGACAGCACGATCCCGAGCTTGCCGGTGTGCTCGCCCGCCGCGACGAGCGCGCGGTAGATCTCGGGAAAGTCGCGCGGATGCTGCGCGAGCGCGTTCGCGAGCGAATGGCCGCCGAGCACCTCGGCGCGAATCGCCGCCATCAGCTCGCGGATGTAGTCGCGCTCCGCCTGCTCGGTCAGCACGGCGAGCGCTTCGTCGAGCGGCAGCCCGGCGATGAGCAGGCTCGCGAGCTGGCGCGTGAGGATCGCCTGCTCGCGCTGCGACAGCTTGCGGCCGAGCGCGAGGCGCTGGCTGCGCGCGCCGCGCGTCGCGCTCGCGGCCGGCTCGACGACGAGCGGCGTGAGCCCCTGCGTGCGGAGCTGGCCGCGCGCGTTGCGCGCGCTGTCGGCTTCGATGACGCCTTTCTGCGCGCGCCCCGACGTGTCGATTGCTTCGAAGCGGAAGGCCGGCATGACGCTATGCGCCTCCCGTCACGCGCAGCACTTCCTCGAGCGACGTCGCGCCCGCCGCGAGCCAGCGCTCGGCGTCGTCGCGCAACGTGCGCATTCCGTTCGCGCGGCCGGTCGCGAGAATCTCGGCGTCCGCGGCGTTGCGATGGATCAGCGAGCGGATCGCGTCGTCGACGACGAGCAGCTCGTAGACGCCGCGACGCCCCGTGTAGCCCGAATGCCCGCACTTGTCGCAGCCGACCGGATGCCAGATCGTGCGGCCGTCCTCGTGCCGCTCCTCCTTGCACACCGGGCAGAGCTGGCGCACGAGCCGCTGCGCGAGCACGCCGAGCAGCGACGACGCGAGCAGGTACGGCTCGACGCCCATGTCGGTGAGACGCGTGACGGCCGACGCCGCGTCGTTCGTGTGCAGCGTCGCGAGCACCAGGTGGCCCGTCAGCGACGCCTGCACGGCGATCTGCGCGGTTTCGAGGTCGCGGATTTCGCCGATCATGATGATGTCCGGGTCCTGACGCAGGATCGAGCGCAGCGCGCGCGCGAACGTCATCCCGATGCGCTCGTTCACCTGCGTCTGGCCGATGCCGGCGAGATCGTATTCGATCGGATCTTCGACCGTCATGATGTTGGTCGTCGCGGTCTCGAGGCGCGACATCGACGCGTACAGCGTCGTCGTCTTGCCCGAGCCGGTCGGGCCCGTGACGAGCACGATGCCGTGCGGGCGCGAGATCAGCTTGTCGAACTGGCCGAGCGTGTCGCGGCCCATCCCGAGCGCTTCGAGATTCAGGCGCTGCGCGTCCTTTTCGAGCAGACGCAGCACCGCGCGCTCGCCGTGCCCGGTCGGCAGCGTCGACACCCGCACGTCGACGGGCCGGCCGCCGACGCGCAGCGTGATGCGGCCGTCCTGCGGCAGGCGCTTCTCGGCGATGTCGAGCTGCGCCATGATCTTGATCCGCGAAATGAGCGCGCCGTGCAGCGCCTTCTTCGGGCGCACGACGTCGCGCAGCGTGCCGTCGACGCGAAAGCGCACGACCGACGCGTTCTCGAACGGCTCGATGTGGATATCCGACGCCTGCTCGCGCGCCGCTTGCGTGAGGAGCGCGTTGATCATCCGGATGATCGGCGCGTCGTCTTCGGACTCGAGCAGATCCTCCACCTCGGGGATGTCCTGCATCAGCCGCGACAGGTCGACTTCGCCCTCGACCTCGCCGACGATCTGCGCGGCGCTGCCGTCCTGGCGCGCGTACGCCTGGTTGATCGCCTGCGCGAGCTCGTCGGCCGGCACGCGCCGCAAGGAGATCGCGCCGAAGTTGCGCGCCACCTCGGCGAGCGCGGCCGGGCTCGTGCGCTCGCTGATCCACACTTCGAGCGTGTCCGCGTGCTGGTGCGCGATCAGGATCTGGCCGGCCTTCGCGAAGCCGTACGGCAAGAGCCGCGCGGCGAGCGGCGACGGCGCGTTGCCCGTCGGCTGGTCCTGGATACCTTGCGCGAGCGCCTGCGTCACGGACGGGCTCCCGGCGACGCGGCGCCCATGTCGCTCGCCGCCGCCGGCGCGCTGGCGGGCGCGGGCGGAGCGGCTTGCTGACGCCGCATCTTGTCGATGTCGAACAGGTTCATCGAGGGCGAGCCGCCTTGGCTCGGGCCGAGCGGCATCGGCGGAACGATCGGGTCGTCCTTGTCGCGCATGATGTTGTTGTCCGACTTGTACGCCCCCGTCACGCCCTGGATGTAGTCGTAGCGATTGGACGTCACCGCCTGCGCAGTCTCGCGGTCGGAAATGATCACGGGGCGCAGGAACACCATCAGGTTCGTTTTCTGGCGTTGCTTCGTCTCGGAACGGAACAGTTGGCCAATCCACGGGATGTCGCCCAGCAGCGGCACCTTCTGGTTCGACACCTGGTAGTTGTCCTGCATCAAGCCGCCCAGCACGATGATCTCGCCGTTGTCGGCAAGCACCGTCGACTGAAGCGAGCGCTTGTTGAACGTCGGGCCGGCCGGGTTCGTCGTCGTGTTCGTCGTGCCGCTGACGACCGACGAATCCTCGGTATAGAGCTGCAGCTTGAGAATCCCGCCATCGGTGATCTGCGGCTTCACATGCAGCGTGAGGCCGACGTCGCGACGGTCATACGTGTTGAACGCGGAGTTCGACGTCCCGCTCGTCAAATTCGAGTACGAGCCCGTCGCGATCGGCACGTTCTGGCCCACAACGATCTTCGCTTCCTCGTTGTCGAGCGTGACCAGGTTAGGTGTCGACAGCACGTTCGCATCGCTCACGCCCGCGAAGTACTGTAGCAGCCCGCCGAGCCCCTTGACGCCGAACATGTCGTGCAGCCAGCCGATGTTGAGTCCCGGCGTGAGCGCATTCAGCACGTTAAGCGGGTTCGTCGCGTTGGCCGTCAGATTGGTGATGCTGTTGGCGGCCACACTGCCCGCCGTGCTCGCCAGATTGGTGCCCGCATAGAGGGCATTGTTCGCGACCTGCCACTGAATCCCGAGGTTGCCGGCCGTATTCGAGTTCAGTTCGACGATCAGCGCCTCGATGTAGACCTGCGCGCGGCGCGCATCGAGTTGATCGATGACTGCCCGCAGGTTCCGGTACACCGGGTCCGACGCGGTGATGATGAGCGAGTTCGTCGCCGCGTCGGCCTGGATCATGCCGCCCGGCTGGTTCTCGTCGCTCTTGTCCTTGTCGCCGCCGAGGAGGCCACCCGTGCCTAGACCGCCGCCGCCCATCGTGCCGCCGGTGCCGCCCGACGAGCCCGACGACGACAATCCCGACGGCAGCGGCGGCGTGCCCGAGGTGCCCGTCGAGAAGCTCGAGCCGCTCTGCGAGCCGCCCTGATTGAACGCATTCGCATCGTTCGAGCTCGCCGACGAGCCGCTTTCGCCGCCGCCCTTGCCGAGCATTCCGCGCAGCGTCTTCGCGAGCTTCACCGCATCGGCGTTGCGCAGCGGCACGACGTGCATGTTGCCCGGCACGCCGCTCGGCGCGTCGAGCTGCTGCGCGATTTTCTTCGCCGCGGCGAGGCGCTGCGCGTTCGACGCGCGCAAAAGCAGCGCGTTGGTCCGCGGATCGGCCTGCACGGTGACCTTGAGCGTCGCGTCGGTGTTGCCGATCGCGCCCGGATCGAGCAGCTTCGTCAGCTGCGCGGCGATGTCGATCGCGTTCGCGTTCCTGAGCGGCACGACGGCGACCTGCGAGCCCGCCGCGCTGTCGACGCCCGCGATGATCCGCGCGATCCGGCGCACGTTGTCCGCGTAATCGGTGACGACGATCGTGTTGTTGGCCGGATACGCGGTGATCGTGTTGTTCGGCGAGATCAGCGGGCGCAGCACCGGAAGCAGGTTGTTGGCCGATTCATTATGCAGCTCGAACACCTGCGTGACGACCTGGTCGCCGCGCGCCTGCGGCGTGTTGCCGATGTAAGTCGGCACGCCCTGCAGTTTCGCGTCGGCTTCCGGCACGACTTTCAGGACGCCGTGATCCTGGACGAGCGCGAAACCTTGCATCCGAAGCGCGGACTGCAGCGTCTTCAGCGCCTGATCTTCCGGCACGGAGCGTTCGGCGACCAGGTTCAGCTGCCCCTTGACGCGCGGGTCGACGATGATCGTCTTGCCCGTCGCGGCGCCGATCGCCTTCGCGACCTGGTCGATGTCCGCATTGACGAAATTGAGCGTGACCTGAGCGTGAGCGGCCTGCGCGACGACAATTCCGGCGACGACGAGCGCCGTTGCGACGCGCCGCAAAGCAAAGCGAGTTCTTGTCATGGAGTAATGGATCGATGCCGGCGGCGGCCGTGTCCGATGGTATTGCTGAAATTCAATGGCGAAAGCTTGGACATTAACAGCTTTTCATGTCCGAAATATCACATAGAGCCCAGGACCGACTCATTTCCAACACGGATTTCAGTTCGACGTCTGCGACATGTAAGCCTTCCCTCACTGGTTCGATTGGAAGCGAAAACGGATTTAATCAATGCCCTGCCGGGCAGCCGGCCCGGCCGAACGGCATGCAAGAACATACATAGCGGTGGCAGCGTGGCTGTCGGTATGATACGGTCGGCGCAAGCGCCTCCGACGGAAAAGCGCGTGCGGGTTTTCCCCAGCCCAATCTTCACTCCCATGCAACTTCCCGGATCGGCGAGCAAAGAGATGAAACAATCATCGACTGCAAGCCACTTGTCCGTTCGTTGCAACACTATCGCACATGGCGTCGGCGCGTGACCAGTAAGAGCCGACACTATTTTCGTACGTGACGCGCATAAGGTTGCGTCACGTGCGACGCCCGGACGTTGTCATTGCGTGTGCCACTAACCGTACATGGCGGGTCCGGCACGACCGAGTAAGACCACAAACTACGCCGCCTGCAAAAAATCTCGCTTGAGCCGCGACACGCCGAAGCAGAAGACGCGTTACGACATCCGCCCGCTCCATTTTGTTACAGCTCGCCAGGCTACGGTATCGCTGGTCCTTTTACCGCAAAACGCGGGGCCATTATGCCCAGAGGGTTGCGGCTCCAGCGCCACTCGAATCCCTCTTTTGAATCCGTCTACCGTTGATTTACCTACTTGAGATATACGCCATATCGCAAGCGATGCGGCACATACCTCCGCAGATTCGCCTTTACTCTCGGACGATCGTTGCCTTGGCCACGCCTGCGCACTCGAAATCCGATGTCCCGTCTACTTCGGGCTGAATAACGAGAATATTCGTTTCCATGCCATTTGGCCGCACCCATCTCGGAAATTGGAATTTGACACCATATATCCTCCGCATCTTGCTTCCCGGTTATTAGTGAATACATCGATATTTCCACCCACCCTATCTACCACGATAACCCTAGAAATCTCAGAGACAATCTTCGCAGAGCTTTCGTTCAAAATATCCTTGCTTCGCCCCATGAATTCAACCCTTCTCCATTTAATTAAAATTCCGCCTTCAGCATAAACAAACATGATCGCGTTTTTCCTCCGCCATCTATCCATGCCACTTCGGTTTCATCACCGCATTTCACTCGTGAACAATTGAGGCGGCAGCCTTGACTGGCGCTGTAAAAAGCCGACTTTCTTGGGCGTTCGAGATCGAAGCGCCATTATTACTTGACCTCAATTTATCGGCATAATTTCGATCAAAATAGAGAGACAATTAGAATTCTCCAACTTAAAAATCTCAGCCTCCTTCAGCCTCGATCATCTTTTCAAAGATAGACTTTTTGCGAATTCCCTACCAATTTCAGCAAGCCACTAAACTCAAGAAGGCTTGGCTTGGCAAGCACGCGTCAATTAATATCCGATAGCTTTCTTCAAGCCACTAATAATGTGAGATTGATATCCCATTTTCACATCAAGCGAGATTTAAGAGCATGTACCGGAAAGGCGACGGAAGTTTTTCAACTCGACTCGCAGCCGGAAAGGCGAAGAAGAGGGCGGTTATCCGAACGATCGACATGGCACTGCAACGATCCGCGGGTATGCTAGGATTGCCCTGTCAGAAACGTGTGGGTAGGTTTGCGGCAAAATCAGCAAGCTCAACTAAGCTATTTCTTCTCCTTCAATGATCAATCGGTTCGTTCTTGTCGCGATGTTTGCCGCCGGCGCATGGTTCGCCAGCGCACCCGCACGCGCCGACTGTTACGACGAAGCCGCGAAGTATCAGAAGGTGAATCCGCTGATCCTGCGCGCGATCGCGTGGCAGGAATCGCATAACCGCCCGGACGCGCTCAACAAGAACACGAACGGCTCGATCGATTACGGCCTCATGCAGATCAACTCGATCCATCTGCCGACGCTGTCCCGCTACGGAATCACGAAGGGCACGCTGATGGAGCCTTGCAAGAACGTCTATATCGCCGCATGGCATCTGCGCCGCAAGATGGACAAGTACGGCAACACCTGGCAAGCGGTGGGCGCCTACCATTCGGAATCGCCTTCGCTGCGCGACAAGTACGCGAGGCAAATCGCCGACATTCTGGTTCGATGGAAGCTGATGCCCGCGCCTAGCGCGCGGGATACGCAGAACGCGCAGCGCTGAGCACGCGGCCGAACGAACGGCCCGCAATCCGCAGCCAAGCCGCGCCCGAGCAAGCCCAACGCCGCGCCAGCCGCCTCGCGATCGCATCGCATGCAAGAATTTCCGCCCGTTTCGCTCGCGCTTCACGCATCATGAAATCGCCGCCGCCTTGCCGCCGCGCGCGGCCGGCTATCTATATTTGATGCACAATGCGGCTTTCCCGCCGCCCGTCGGCGCCGGTCGCCCGCCGGTGCCGCCCCGTTTTTCGGGGCGCGGCGGCCGCTCCCGCTTCTTTCGTTGGTGCGCACCGCAATGAATCAGCCGTTGCCCGTCACCGTGCTGTCCGGCTTCCTCGGCGCCGGCAAGACCACGCTGCTCAATCACATCCTCGCGAATCGCGCCGGCCTGAAGGTCGCCGTGATCGTCAACGATCTCGCCGCCGTCAACGTCGATGCGACGCTCGTGCGCGACGCGGCCGAGCTGTCGCACGTCGAGGAACGCCTCGTCGAAATGTCGAACGGCTGCATCTGCTGCACGCTGCGCGACGATTTGCTCGTCGAGATCCGCCGCCTCGCGGCCGAAAACCGCTTCGATGCGATCCTGATCGAATCGACCGGCATCGCCGAGCCGATGCCGATCGCCGAGACCTTCACGTTCGTCGACGACGACGGCTCGACGCTCGAGGATGTCGCGCGCCTCGACACGATGGTCACCGTCGTCGACGCGTTCAACTTCCTGCGCGACTACGCCCGCGACGACGCGCTCGCGGAACGCGGCCTCGCCGCGACCGACGAGGACGACCGCACGCTCGTCGAGCTGCTGATCGAGCAGATCGAATTTTGCGACGTGCTCGTCATCAACAAGGCGGATCTCGTTGACGCCGACGCGCTCGCGCGCCTGCAGCGCATCCTCGCGAACCTGAATCCGCGCGCGCGGCAGATCGTGAGCCGCTTCGGCGACGTGCCGCTCGCCGACGTGATCGACACGAAACTCTTCGATTTCGACGCAGCCGCGAGCGCGCCCGGCTGGCTCGCGTCGCTCGAGCATCGGCATGACGACGACGAAGACGAGCACGGCCAAGGCAATGGGCACGTGCATGGCGAAGCCGACGAATACGGCATCGGCCACTTCGTCTATCGCGCGCGCCGGCCGTTCCATCCGGAGCGGCTGTGGACGCTGCTGCACGAAGAGTGGAAGGGCGTGCTGCGCAGCAAGGGCTTCTTCTGGCTCGCGACGCGCAACGACATCGCCGGCTCGCTGTCGCAGGCGGGCGGGGTGTGCCGGCACGGTCCGGCCGGGCACTGGTGGGCGGCGCAGGACCGCGCCGAATGGCCGGAACAGGGCGACGAACTGTACGACGAGATCGTTGCCGACTGGCACGGCGACCTCGCCGATACGTCGATCGGCGATCGCCGACAGGAACTCGTGATGATCGGCGTCGGGCTGGATGCGCCCGCGTGGCGCGCGAAGTTCGATGCGTGCCTGCTCACCGACGCCGAATGCGCGCAAGGCAAGGATGCGTGGGCAAGCTACGCGGACCCGTTCCCGGCATGGGACGTCGACGATCATGACCACGCCCATGACCACGATCACGATCACGGCGACGACGCCGAAATCGTCCACCGCCACTGATCGTCAAAGATTGAAAAAGACAATGCGGCGCGGCAAAAAAGCCGCGCACAAAAGAAAAAACCCGCTGGAACCAGCGGGTTTTTCGTTCGCGAAAGCTCGTTTCAGCGCTTGTTCACTGCGTCCTTGAACGCCTTGCCCGCCGTGAACTTAACCGTCTTGGCTGCCGGGATCTTGATGGTCTCGCCCGTCTTGGGATTGCGGCCGGTGCGCGCTGCGCGCTTGCCCGAGCCGAAGCTGCCGAAGCCGATCAGTTGAACTGAGTCGCCTTTCGACACAGACTTCTTGATCACTTCGAGGAGCGTGTCCAGCGTTTCGCCGGTTTGAGCCTTGCTGGCGCCCGTCTGGGCGGCGACGGCGTCGATCAGTTCCTGTTTGTTCATTAAGGTTCCTTTCCAGGTTAGGTTGACACGAACAGCGCGAACGCGCCGATTATACGTGCGCGAACCGTGCCGTCTATAGTGTGTGGCAACGGCACAGCGCAAAGTATTGCGCCGCGCAACGCACCGCCGGGTTTGCCTCCTGGCAGCTCCGCGATACGGCGCTTGCTATGATAGCGCAGCGCAAACCCAATAACGACAAGGGTTTCAAAGATTTTCGAGCGAATTTTGTCGAGTTAGACGCGTTCCGCGCGGGTTTCGAGTCGCGCCAACCGGCTTCGCCGCTGCCCGGCCGAAGCCCGCGCGTGGTTTCGTTGGATTTTGCCAACGCCAGGCGGGACGGGGCTCACGCGGCGGTTCGCCGCAATTTCGCCGCCTTCTTTTTTGTTTCGCATGCCCGATCGAATCGTTCCGGCGACGCTCGTCTTCCGCGAAGACGGCACCGTCGTCTCGCCGCTCTACGGCGACATCTACCATAGCGCGGCCGGCGCACTTGCTCAGGCCGACCATGTGTTCATCCGCGGCAACGACCTGCCGAAGCGCTGGCAGCACGAGCAAACTTTCACGATTTTCGAGACAGGATTCGGCACCGGCTGCAACTTTCTCGCGACGTGGGCCGCGTGGCGCGCGGACCCGTCTCGCTGCGAGCGGCTTCACTTCGTGTCGGTCGAAAAGCACCCGTTCGCGCGCGACGATCTGCGTCGCGCCGCCGCGCATATCGTTGCATATACAACCATTGAGCCGCTCGTCGACGAACTCGCGAACGCGTGGCCCGCGCTGACGCCAGGCGTGCATCGCCTCGAATTCGACGGCGCCCGCGTAACGCTCACGCTCGCGTTCGGCGACGCGCTCGACGTGCTGCCGAATCTCGTGCTGCGCGCAAACGCGTTCTATCTCGACGGCTTCGCGCCGACGAAGAACGCGGATCTATGGTCGCCCGCGATCTTCAAATCGCTCGCGAAACTCGCCGACGACCATGCGACGTTCGCGACGTACACGAGCTCGGGCGCAGTCAAGCGCGCGCTAGACGAAGCGGGGTTCGCGTGTCGGAAAGTTGAAGGCTTCGCGGGCAAGCGCGCGATGCTCGTCGGCGAATTCGCGCCGCGCTGGCGCGTGCGGCGCCATGAGCCGCCGCGCGCGCTCGACGTCGGCACGCGCGATGCGCTCGTGATCGGCGCGGGGCTCGCGGGATGCGCGGTCGTCGAACGGCTCGCGGCGCGCGGCTGGCACGTGACGCTCGTCGAGCGGCGTGAACGGATTGCGAGCGAGGCGTCCGGCAATCCCGCCGGCGTGTTCCATCCGATGATCGCGCGCGACGACAACCTCGCGTCCCGACTGTCGCGCGCCGGTTTTCTGCATGCGCTCGGACGCTGGCGCGCGCTCGAGCGCGCCGGACACGCGTTCGCGCGCAGCACGCGGGGCCTCGTGCAGCTCGCGACGTCGGACGACGAATTCGAGCGGATGCGCGACACCATCGATGCGCTCGGCGTGCCGGCGGAGCTCGCGGCGGCGCTGTCGCGCGACCAAACGCGAGCGCTGCTGCAAACCGAGGTCGCGCACGGTGGCTGGTGGTTTCCGCAAGGCGGCTCGATCAGCCCCGCCGCGCTCGCGGCCGCGCAGTGCGCGGCGGCCGGCGAACGGCTCGTGCGCATCGCCGGCGTCGAAGTCGCGCGGCTCGAGCGCGGCGGCGACGGCCGCTGGCGCGCGCTCGACGCATCGGGCGCGACGCTTGCACAGGCGAGCGTCGTCGTCGTCGCGAACGCGGCCGACGCCGCGCGCGTCGCGGGCCTTCGGCACGCACCGACGCAGCGCGTGCGCGGCCAGTTGACGCTGCTGCCGCCGGGCAGCGCGCCCGCCGTGCCGCTGCCCGTGATCGGCGACGGCTACGTCGTGCCGCTCGCCGACGGCGTCACGCTGACGGGCGCGACGTACGAGCCGGACGATGCCGACACGGCGCTGCGCGAAGCGGGCCATCGCGAAAACCTCGAACGGCTCGAGCGGCTGCTGCCCGCTTTTTCCGCGACGACGCTCGACGCGCGCACGCTTGCGGGGCGCGTCGGCTTTCGCTGCGTCGCGAGCGACCGGCTGCCGCTCGTCGGCGAGCTGCCCGACGAAACGGCGGCCGCGCGCAATGCGGCTGCGCTCACCGGCGCGAGGCTGCGCGACGTGCCGCGCGCGGCTGGCCTGTACGGCGCATTTGGCTATGGCTCGCGCGGGCTCGTCTGGGCCTCGCTCGGCGCCGAGCTGATCGCCGCGCAGATCGAAGGAGAGCCGTGGCCGCTCGAACGCGAGCTCGCCGAAGCGATCGACCCGGCTCGCTTCCTCGTGCGCGCATTGCGTCACGGGCGCGCCGACTGACTCATCGAAACCGGCTCACTATCTGGACAACCGAGCGCTTTTGCGCGACGTGCGGCCGAAGAAATTTCTCGACCTCGTCACAGAAACGCGAGCCGGTTATCCACGCAACCCTGTGGATAACCAAGCGAATTCCCCGCTCGTTCACTGTGCAACCGATGTGGACGTAAACGGGGTAACTACGCGCCACCGCACAGACCCGAAAAAGTTGATCATCGAAACTCTGTGCGGACAAACAGGCTGTGCATTCGGTTATGCGCACCGCAAGTTCCTGATCTGTCGACGTAAACGCTGGTTGTCCACAGAAAAACGGGCGCTTTGTTAACTCTTACTATGTATGTATACAGGTTTACCTCAGGATAAAGACGCTAGCCTCCTGCGGTCGGCCAACCGTTTGCCCGATTTCGGTTCGGACCGTAATAGCTGTGGCACAATCGGTCTCCTTCACGCACGTCATGGCACGGCGCCATGCTTGCATCAACGGAACGGTCGGCTCGAATTCGGATCTGAGGATTTGAGATCGCGCTGCCCATTCGCACACGCCAGGCCGACCCAGATCGGCTGCAGGCCCGACTGACCGTCGCACCCTTTTCAGCGACGCGGGCTTACCCCATGTCCTAGCGGTCGTACAGAACAACGAACGACGGGGCAACCACTCATCCAGCGCGCATCATTCGCTCGACTCGCTCGATCCGCGTCGCCGGAGGTTGCCTTCCAAAGGAGAAGTCACCACGATGAAGTCAGCGTTCTCGTTTCTACCCAACTGGCCGCTCGCCCCGGATGCGATCTTCTGGGCCGGCTTCGCGCTCTTCGCAGCAGGCCTCTGCGGCGAGCTCTGCTATCGCGCATGGCGCCTGCCGCGCATCACCGGCTACGCGGTGATCGGCCTCATCGCAGGCTCGTTCGGCTTCGGCGTGATCGATGCGAGCACCGACGACACGTCGCGGCTCCTCGTCAACGTCGCGCTCGGGCTGCTGCTGTTCGAACTCGGCAGCCGGCTCGACTTGCGCTGGATTCGCCGCAATCCGTGGCTCATCGCGTCGAGTCTCGCCGAGGCGACGCTCACGTTCGTACTCGTGCTCGCGGTGCTGCTGCTTCTCAAGGTGCCGGGGATGATCGCGCTCGTGCTCGCGGCGATCGCGATCTCGACATCGCCCGCGATGGTGATCCAGCTGAAGACCGAATTGCGCGCGGAAGGGCAGGTGTCGCAGCGGCTCATCACGCTGTCCGCGCTCAACAGCGTCTACGCAGTCGTGCTGACGAAGCTCGTCACGAGCTGGCTGCATCAGGAAGCGTACGGCAACGTGTTCGCGACGATCCTGCAGCCGATCTATCTGCTCGCCGGCTCGTTCATCGTCGCGTATCTGTTCGCTCGTGCATGCAATTATCTGTTCAGGCACGTCGCCGCGACGATGCGCGACGAGCATTCGTTCGTCGCGCTGTTCGGTCTCGTCGTGCTGGCGATCGCGGTCGCGCAGGTGCTCAAATTGTCGACGATGCTCACGCTCTTGCTCGCCGGCATCATCGTGAAGAACCTCGAGGCGCGCCCGCAGCTCTGGCCGGAGCACTTCGGCACGGCCGGGTGGCTGCTCACCGTGATCCTGTTCGTGCTGACGCTCACGTCGTTCGCATGGCAGGACATCGTCGCGGGCGGACTCGTCGCGGGCGCGCTG
This sequence comes from Burkholderia sp. ABCPW 111, assembly GCF_000773065.1. NCBI lineage: Bacteria > Pseudomonadati > Pseudomonadota > Betaproteobacteria > Burkholderiales > Burkholderiaceae > Burkholderia > Burkholderia sp. ABCPW 111. The sequence goes on from NZ_JPWT01000077.1 coordinate 122,002, forward strand.
ATTGCGACGCGCTTCGTCGCGAAGCTCGTCGGCGTGCTCGCGTTCGCGAAGCCGAGCGGCCTCGGCGTCAAGCAGGGCGTTGCGCTCGGCTTCTCGCTCGTGCCGATGTCGGCGCTCGCGTATCTGCTCGTCGACGATACCTACCAGCTTTACCCGAATTTCGATCCGCGCCTGCGCGCGGTCATCATGTGCTCGATCGTCGTGCTGCAACTGATCGGGCCGCTTGTCGTCTATCGCAGCCTGTCGGCCGTCGGCGAACGGCGTGACGCCACCTGATCCGCGCGTTCGACGCTTCCCGTCCCGTTATCCGGAACCACGCCATGGCACTCGAAACCTTTGTCAATTCCGAACCGTTCACGTTCGGCATCGAGCTCGAAATCCAGATCGTCAATACGCACAACTACGATCTGACTAAAGCGTCGTCCGACCTGATGCGGCTCATCAAGGATGCGAAATTTCCCGGCAACATCACGCCGGAGATCACCGAAAGCATGATCGAGCTGTCGACGGGCATATGCCGAACGCACGATCAGGCATTGGGCGAACTGCACGCGATCCGCGACACGCTCGTCAGCGCGGCCGACCAGCTGAACGTCGGTCTCTGCGGCGGCGGCACGCACGCGTTCCAGCAATGGAGCGAGCGGCAGATCTTCGATGCGCCGCGCTTCCAGTACATCTCCGAGCTGTACGGCTATCTCGCGAAGCAGTTCACGGTGTTCGGCCAGCACGTGCATATCGGCTGTCCGGACGCCGACAGCGCGCTGTTCCTGCTGCATTCGATGTCGCGCTTCATCCCGCACTTCATCGCGCTTTCGGCGTCGTCGCCGTACGTGCAGAACGTCGACACCGGATTTCATTCTGCACGCCTGAATTCCGTGTTCGCGTTCCCGCTGTCGGGCCGCGCGCCGTTCGTGCTCACCTGGCAAGGCTTCGAGGAGTACTTCACGAAGATGGTGAACACGGGCGTCGTCAACAGCATGAAGGATTTCTACTGGGACATCCGCCCGAAGCCCGGCTACGGAACGATCGAGGTGCGCGTGATGGACACGCCGCTGTCCGTCGACCGCGCGGCCGCGATCGCGTGCTACATCCAGACGCTCGCACGCTATCTGCTGATCGATCGGCCGCTCAAGCTGTCGGAGGACGACTATCTCGTCTACACGTTCAACCGCTTCGAGGCGTGCCGCTTCGGACTCGAGGGCACCTGCGTGAATCCGCAGACGGGCGAGCGCCGGACGATCGCCGAGGACATCCTCGACACGCTCGAGCGCATCGCGCCGCACGCGGCGGCGCTCGGCTCGCGCGCGGCGCTCGACGAGATCGGCGCGCTCGCGAAGGCGCGCGTGAACGACGCGTCGTGGCTGCGGACGATTTTCAAGCAGGAAAAATCACTGAACGAAACGGTTCGCCAGCAATGTCTGCGGTGGCGGGAATGAAAAATAGTTTTTCAAATCTTCGCAGCCGGCGAGCACAGGTTTAGGTTTACCTCGACGTATACGTATGTAAACGTAGTAGTAGTTAACAAGCGCCGGCCGATTCTGTGGATAACTTGATATTTCGCCGCAAAGTCAAAGGCCTGTGGCATTGACAACGCTGCGGATCGAGTAAGAATTCCGGCGGATGCGCGGGGACGGAATTTTTTTCGGCGAGCCTGTGCTCCGAGTTGTCAAGAAACGACACACAGTTCATTCCTGTGCTTATTCAGGCGTTATCCACAGATTTGATGGGATAACTTAGCTGTGCGATTTTCCGCTCTCGCTTAGAATGTCGGCTTCGCGGTGGTCGGCGCCGACGGGGGTGCTGAAACCGCGTGCAGGTTCGCGGCGTGTGCCTCGCGGCGAACATGTCGGGTGCGCTCGGCCGGGCGCGCCCTTTTGAGACAGAGATCGAGACCTGATCTCCCCACAAACGGCCGCCTTCATAAGACGGCCGGCAACAGCGAAAAGACTATGAGCGAAGGTGTTTACGGGAACCAGGCTTCGGGGCGAGTGACCCACAGCCTGTTGCGGTTGAGCACGGCTATGCGGAGCCAGGCATGGGATTGGGCGGAAGGCGCGGGGTTGACGCCGACGCAAGGTGAAATCCTCGTGCTGCTGCTCCAACGCAAGGGGCCGATGCGTCTGGGCGAGATTGCGCGCGAAACGCAATTGACCGCCGCGACGACGAGCGATGCGGTGAGCACGCTCGAGCACAAGGGGCTAGTCGAGAAGCGTCGCGCGCTGGACGACGGCCGCGCGCTCGCGGTGCGCTTGAGCGCGCGTGGCCGCGCGGCGGCGAAGAAGGCGCTGCAGTGGCCCGACTTTCTGTCGAAGGCGGTCGGCACGCTCGGCAGCGACGAGCAGGGCGTGCTGTATCGCGCGCTGTTGAAAACGCTGCGCGAACTGCAGGTCAACGGCGACATTCCGCCGCACCGGATGTGCGTGACGTGCAAGCACTTCCAGCCGGGCAAAGCGGCGCGTAAGCCGACGTACCGTTGTTCGCTGCTCGATCTGACGATGACGGACAGCGACCTGCGTCTCGACTGCGCGGTGCACGAGGAAGCGGACGCTCTGACGCAGAAGAAGACCTGGAAGCTCTTCGCGCAGGCGTGATGCGCGTCGGGCGGCCGCCTGTTCTCGCCGGAGGCGCTGATGAACGCTGAAGCCGTTGCGATTCGCCACGTGCATTTCGAGGACCTCGGGAGTTTCGAGCAGGTGCTCGGCGAGCGCGGCCGGCGTGTGCGGTACGTCGACGTCGGCGGTTCTCGCGTCGAGGCGCTCGACCCGCTCGAGCCGTCGCTGCTCGTCATGCTGGGCGGGCCGATCAGCGCGTACGACGACGAGCTGTATCCGACGACGGCGCCGCTCACGGCGCTCGTCGGCAAGCGAATCGAGGCCGGCTTGCCGACGCTCGGTGTCTGTCTCGGTTCGCAGCTGATCGCGCGTGCGCTCGGCGCACGCGTGTATCCGGCCGCGACGAAGGAACTCGGCTGGATGCCGCTCACGCTGACGGACGCGGGGCGCGCGTCACCGCTGCGCCATGTCGACGGCGCGATCACGTCGATGATGCATTGGCACGGCGACACGTTCGACCTGCCGGCGGGCGCGATCCATCTCGCATCGACGCCGACGTGCCGCAACCAGGCTTTCTCGTGGGGCACGCACGTACTCGCGCTTCAATGCCATCCGGAGATCCGCGCGGACCGCTTCGAGCCCTGGCTGATCGGTCATGCGGGCGAGATCGCGGCAACGCCCGGGACTGACGCGAAACGATTGCGCGAGCAGACTGCGCAGCTCGGCCCGACGCTCGAACGCGCCGCGCGTGCGATGTTCGGCGAGTGGCTCGATTCCGTCGGGCTGTAGGGCCGCCGCGCTTGGCCGTTTTCGGCCGCGCGTATCCGAGCGAATGCGGCAGGTGCGAGGCGCGCTGCCGATCGCGGTACCGTTTCCGTCCAGTTCCATTCCGCGCGTCATGGCGCTCGCGGCAAGCGTGCGCGCCGCGTGCTAACCTCGGTCGCTCGACTTCCTACGTGAGAGCGGCTGCCATGAGCGCGTTGTTTTCTCCGTTCACGCTGCGCGGCGTGACCCTTCCCAATCGCATCGTGATTTCGCCGATGTGCCAGTACTCCGCCGAAAACGGCGAGGCGCGCGCATGGCACATGATCCATCTCGGTCATCTCGCGCTCTCCGGGGCGGGGCTCCTCTGCATCGAAGCAACGGCGGTCGAGCCCGATGGCCGCATATCGCCCGCGGATCTCGGTTTGTGGAGCGACGCGACCGAAGCCGCGCTCGAACCCGTGCTCGCGGCGGTCCGCAAGTATTCGCCGATTCGAGTCGCGATGCAGATCTCGCACGCGGGGCGCAAGGCGTCGAGCGACGTGCCGTGGAACGGCGGGGAGTTGATTCCCGTCGACCGGGGCGGCTGGCAGCCGCATGCGCCGTCCGCGATTCCGCATCGAGACGACGAGCCGCCGCCGCTCGCGCTCGATGCGGCCGGGCTCGAACGCGTGCGCCGAGCGTTCGTCGAATCGGCGAAGCGTGCGGCGCGTCTCGGCATCGATGCGCTCGAAGTGCACGCGGCGCATGGCTATCTGCTGCATCAATTTTTGTCGCCGCTCGCGAATTGCCGCACCGATGCGTACGGCGGCTCGCTCGAGAACCGGATGCGCTTTCCGCTCGAAGTGTTCGACGCGGTACGCGCCGCGTTTCCGGACGATCGTCCGGTTGGCGTGCGGGTGTCCGCGACCGATTGGGTGTCGGGCGGCTGGGAGCTCGACGAGACGATCGCGTTCGCGCACGAGCTGAAGCGGCGCGGCTGCGACTGGATCGACGTGTCGTCGGGCGGCGTGTCGCCGCTGCAGAAGATTCCGCTGTCGCCCGGCTATCAGGTGCCGTTCGCTCAGGCGGTCAAGCGCGCGGCCGGCATGCCGACGGTCGCCGTCGGCCTCATCTCCGATCCCGAGCACGCGAATCGCCTAATCGAAGCGGGCGATGCGGACTTCGTCGCGATGGCGCGCGCGATGCTCTATGATCCGCGCTGGCCGTGGCACGCGGCCGCGAAGCTCGGCGCGACGGTCAGTGCGCCGCCGCAGTACTGGCGTTCGCAGCCGCGCGAGCACAAGGCGCTGTTCGGCGACGCGTCGTTCGGCCAGCGTTGAGCTTGGTGCGCGCACTCGGATTCGCGCGAGGCGTGGGCGAGTGATCGGGGAGTGATCGGAGAGTGATGGGCGGGCAGCGCGCCCGCCGATTCGCGGCGCACCGTGATTTCCGCTGATTTCGCGCGGTTTCGAGCGTCGAGCGGCCGTTCGATGTTGAACGAAGCAATCCCGAACGTGTAGGATTCGGGTGATTCGCACTCGGCCGACGCACGGCATGCAATGCCGCATGCGTCGCGGCCGACGAAGCGGCGCGAGCGACATGCGATGCGCGGCGCGATCGTTTCAGTTTCAAGTCGTCTTCAAAGGATTCGTTCGATGAGTTCACGCAGGATCGTGGTACGCCGCTCGGGCGTTCACGGCAAGGGCGTATTCGCCGCGGCGCCGATCAAGGCGGGAGAGCGCGTAGTCGAATACAAGGGCGAGCGGATCTCGTGGAAAGAGGCGCTGCGCCGCCATCCGCACGACCCGAACGATCCGAATCACACGTTCTACTTCGCGCTCGAAGAGGGCGGTGTGATCGACGGCAAGATCAACGGCAACAGCGCGCGCTGGATCAATCATTCGTGCGCGCCGAACTGCGAAGCCGAGGAAGTGGGCGGGCGCGTGTTCATCCATGCGCTGCGCGACATCGACGAGCAGGAAGAATTGTTCTACGACTACGGCCTCGTGATCGATGCGCGCCTGACGAAGAAGCTCAAGCGCGAATACGCGTGCCGTTGCGGCGCGGCGTCGTGCCGGGGCACGCTGCTGGCGACGCCGGAAGAAGACGAAGGCAAGAAAAAGAAGAAGGCAAAGAAAGGCGGCAAGGACAAGGATAAGAAAAAGAAGAAGTGACGCCGCCGCGGTGATGCGATGCGAACGGCGGGCGCGCGCCGCGATTTCGTTCGATAGGACGGCCGAATCGAGACGGGCCGTCCCGATATTTTCCGATCCCAACTAATTGGCTCGCGCGCGGCTGCGGAGGTTTGGCGGCGGCGACGCGCGTCGTTGGGCCGAGTCGTCGAGTGCGTTCGAGAACGCGTCGTCCAGCGGTGTCGCGCGCGAATGTTCCTTCGGCGCGCGTTTCGATTGCCGCATACGCGGCCGTGAATCGGGCATTCGGATTCTTCCGAGGGACGACGTGACGCGCATGCGGCGAGCCGCATCGCCCGATCATGCGCATCGCATCCGCACGTCGAACCGCTCGCGCGCGGCACGCGGCCGCACGAGCAGCAGCTTCGTCAGGCCGAAGCGGTCGGCGATTCCGACGGACGAGGCGCGGGCGCAGACGGTTTGTCCGCGAGCGGCACCTGCACGACGAAGCGCGAGCCGCCTTCGGGCGCGTCCGAGTACGACACCGTGCCGCCGTGCATCGCGATGATGTCGTGGACGATCGCAAGGCCGAGGCCCGCGCCCGTCTCGACGCCGCTGCCGCTTTGCGCGTCGCCGCGGAAAAAGCGCTTGAAGAGGTCTGCCTGCTGTCCCGCCGGCACGCCGGAGCCGTTATCCTCGACGACGATCTCGGCCGCGGGCATGCCGTCGCCGAGCGCGATTCGCGACACGTCGACCGTGATCCGCGCGCCTTGCGGCCGCGCGAGCGGCACGTACTTCAGCGCGTTGTCGAGCAGGTTCGCGATCACCTCGCGCAGCAGCACCGGATTGCCGCGCACGATGAGCGGCTCGTCGTCGGCGCGGCCGTCGCCGCGCTGAAAGCCGAGATCGACGTGCGCGGCGAGCGCGCGCGGCACCCATTCGGCACCGGTTTCGAACGCGAGGCCGGCGAGATCGACGTCGACGAAGCGGGCCGCTTGTTCGCCGGGCTCCGCGCGCGCGAGCGACAGCAATTGATTCGACAGCCGCACCGCACGGTCTGCCGCCGAGCGCAACTCGCGCACCGCGGTCAGCGCCTGCTGCGGATCGCGCGCGATGGCCGCTTGTTCCGCATGCAGCTTGATCGCGGTGAGCGGCGTGCGCAACTGGTGCGCGGCGTCGGCGATGAACTTGCGCTGCGCGTCGAGCGCGGTTTTCAGGCGGCCGAGCAGCGCGTTCATCGCGCTCGTGAGCGGCCGGATTTCGAGCGGCACCTCGGTTTCGTCGACGGGCTCAAGCGACGTGTGGGTCTGCCGGTTCAGCGAATCGGCGAGATGCGTGAGCGGGCCGAGCTGCTGATTGACGACGCGCCACACGATTCCCCAGCCGGCGAGCAGCAGCAGCAGCAGCGGCATCATGATCGCAACCAGGAATTCGGCCGCGATCCGGTAGCGGTAGCGCACCGGCTGCGCAACCTCGACGATCATCGGATTGCCGCTTTCCGTCTGCTCGACGCGCACTTGCGCCACGCGCACCGCCTGGTTTTCGTATTCGGCCTCGAACACGTACGCAACGTGCATCCGGCGCACGCTCGTGCCTTGCAGCGGCAGCTTCGGATCGCCGGCAAGCTCGTGCTCGCCGTCGCTGATCCGGTAGATCAGCTGCTCGGTCGGATCGGAGAACATCGCCTGCGCGAGGGGCGGCACCGTGAACGGCGCATCGGGGCCGGCGATCTGGATCTGTTTCGAGATGGCCGATGCGAGATCGGCGAGCGATCGATCGACGACATGCTGTGTGTATTGCCACGCGAGCCAGTACGCAATGAGGCCGCTCATCAGCGCGAGCATCGACAGCGGCGCGGCGAGGCGGCGCAACAGCGTGCGGCGCAGGCTGGTCACAGCCGGATCAAGGGACATCGCGCGAAAGAAAAAGATAAGCGCCGCTTCGCGAAGCGGCGCGGGTAGGGCGTGCGGCACGCGCGGCCGCGGCGTGCCGCACGCGCGGCGTCAGGCCGTCAGACGCTCGCCGTCTGGCGGATCTCCTGCAGCAGATAGCCGAAGCCGCGCACCGTGACGATCTCGACACGGCACTGCTCGAGCTTCTTGCGCACCCGGTGCACGTAGACTTCGATCGCGGTGTCGCCGAGATCGCCGCCGAAGTGCGTCAGGTGATCCTGCAGCTGCGCCTTGCTGACGACGCGCCCGTGACGCAGCAGCAGCATTTCGAGCACCGCGAATTCGCGCGGCGACAGCTCGAGCGGCTTGTCGTCGTTGAAGATGCGGCGATCGACGCCCGACAGGCGCACGCCGCCGAGCGACACTTCCGGGCGCGGCATGTCGCTGTGCGGGCCGCTGCGGCGCATCACCGCGCGAATCCGCGCTTCGAGCTCCGCGGGCTCGAACGGCTTGAGCATGTAGTCGTCGGCGCCCGAGTTGAGGCCTTGCACGCGATCGTTCAGCTCGTCGCGCGCGGTCAGCACGATGACGGGCGTGTGGCGGTTGGTCTGGCGGAAGCGCGACAGCAGCGTCATGCCGTCGATGCCGGGCAGGCCGAGGTCGAGGATCACGAGCTCGTGGCGATTTTGCGCGAGCGCCTGCTCGGCAAAGATGCCGTCGTGAACCATGTCGACGGTGAAGCCCGCTTGTTCGAGGCTGCTTTGAATGCCGCGTGCGATGGGGCGGTCGTCTTCGATCAGAAGGAGTCGCATGAGATTCGCTCAAGTACAATGGGTTGGCGGTTCAGGCACGCGGGACAGCACGACGCCATTTCCACGAAAACGTCGCATGCCCGGCAACGAGCAGGACGGCCAGCAACGAACATTTCGATCATGTCCGATATTTCGATCCACGAACTCGAAGCCGCGATCAATTTCTGGCGGGCCCGCTCGCCGTCGAGCGGCGACGAACTCGAACTCTGCGAAGAGGCTAGCGCGCTTTCCAAACCGTATGCGTTGCTGATTGTACAGCGCCAAAGTGCGCTGCAACTGGAAGGATTAGACCCTAAAGCACGCAACGCATGGGACTCTTACGTTCGACTTAACAACGGCTTGGAAGGCTGAAGGCTTTCGCTTCATTCAGCATAGAAAACGCTTACTGAAAGCGATACGTTGACGATCCGTTTTCGAATCTCCATCAGGGTAATTACGCAGCCTTTGCGTGCTTGCCCACTTCCTCGATGAAATGCGCGAGCTTGATGTCGCGTTCGGTGAGGCCGTCTGCGTCGTGCGTCGACAGCGTGACGTCGACGCGGTTGTAGACGTTGAACCACTCGGGATGGTGATTCATTTCCTGCGCCTTGATCGCCACGCGCGCCATGAACCCGAACGCCTCGTTGAAATCGGCGAAGCGAAAACTGCGCTGGATCGCGTCGCGGCCCGGGACGGCCGTCCAGTGAGGCAGGCTTTCGAGTTGCGTCTTGCGTTCTTCCGATGTGAGCTTGTGAATCATTTTCATACCTCGTCCGATGGCGGCGCGGCCGAGCCAGTTCGCGCGGCGGCGCGCCGTATCGGCCATTCTTTCATAATTGTTCGTCAGGCGTCTTCATCGGTTGCCCAGCCTTCGCCCGTGCCGCGCGTGAGCACATGATCGCCGTCAAGCACCGCGCCCGCCGCGTGCTCGGGCGCGTCGGCGAGGCGGGCGGCGAGCATGCGCGCGTCGACGTGGGCGAGCGCGAAGAGCTGCGCGAAATCGTCGATCACGAAGTAGGTCTTCTGGAACGTGTCGATTCGATAGCGGGTCCGCATCACGCGTTCGAGATCGAAGCCGATCCGGTTCGGCGCCGCGCTCTCCAGGCTGTAGAGCGTCTCGCCCTTGCTCGACACGATGCCCGCGCCGTAGATTCGCAGCCCGTTTTCGCCGCGCGCATCGCGGATCAGGCCGAATTCGACCGTGTACCAATAGAGGCGCGCAAGGAGCGCGAGCGCGCGCGGATCGTCGGCGACGCCGAGCGCCGCGCGGCCGTACGCGTGCATGTAGTCGGCGAACACCGGATCGATGAGAAGCGGCACGTGGCCGAACAGGTCGTGGAAGCAGTCCGGCTCCTGCAGGTAATCGAGCTGGTCCGGGCGGCGCATCCACCAGGTGACCGGAAACCGCCGGTTCGCGAGGTGCTCGAAGAATACGGCGTCCGGCACGAGGCCCGGCACGGCGACGATGCGCCAGCCGGTCGCGGGCTCGAGCCGGCGGTTTACGTCGGCGAACGACGGCACGCGATCGGCCGGCAGGCCGATGCGCGCGAGCCCGTCGACGAACGCGTCGCACGCGCGGCCGCGCAGCAGCGACGCCTGGCGCGCATGGAGCTGGCGCCACACCGCGTGGTCGGCCTCGCCGTAGCGGGCGAGCGGCTGGTCGATGGTGAAATCGGCGCGGGTTTCGAGGCCCGCGTCGAACTGTTCCTTCAGTTTCGCGGTGACGACGGTGGACATGGTGAACGCTTGCTTCGCATCGGTTGGGATGCCTGCAAGTGTAGGGCGGGACTTGCGCGGATTGGGCGCAAAGTCAGCGGCTATTCGGCTTTAAATGCGATAATCTCGCATTGATACGCAAAATCACGCGGAGAATTTTCATGCTGGAACTCGATCACTTCGATTTGGCGCTGCTCGACGTGTTGCAGCGCTTCGGCCGCGCGACGCATCAGCAGCTCGGCGAGGAAGTGCCGCTGTCGCCGTCGCAGATCGGCAGGCGGCTGCAGCGGCTCGAGGCGGCGGGCGTGATCGACGGCTACCGCGTCGTGCTGCGGCCCGAGCGGCTCGGGCTCGGCGTCACCGCGTTCACGAGCCTGAAGCTCAAGCATCACGGCGATTCGATCATCGAGCAGTTCCAGCAGCAGATCGACGTGCTGCCCGAAGTGCTCGAATGTCATGCGGTGGTCGGCGACGCCGATTATCTGCTCAGGATCGTCGCGCCGGATTTGAACGCGCTGTCGTCGTTCGTGATGAAGAAGCTGATGCGGGTGCCGGGCGTGGACAGCGTACGCTCGAACATCGTGCTCACGACGTTCAAGCGCAACGGGCCGCTGCCGCTCGGCCATCTCGCGTCCGGCGCGCCCGCCGCGTGACGCGTGACGCGGGCGCGGCGCGGCTGACGACAGGCGGCCGGCGGGCGGGCGCGCTTTGCCCGCACGTCCGCCTCGCCGGCGTGCGTTACGCGGCCGGTTCGGCCTGCGCGTTCAGCAGATCGACGTACGCAACCGCGACGAGATCGTCGCTCGACACGCCGAGCTTTTCGAACACCGCGTGCGCTTCCGCGTGGCCGCCTTCCTCGTCGTCGTCCGGCGCAAGCACCACTTCGAGCTCGACGAAGTCGCCCAGGCCGTCGACGCGGTCGAGGTGAATTCGCGTGCGGCCCGCCAGGTAGACGTGCCGCTCCTTTGTCACGATGCCGCGGGTCGTCAGCGCGGTCGCGAGCAGCGCGTGCATTGCGTCCGGATTCGTCACCGGGCTGCGCGTGTAGTACGACGCCTTCGGGCCGTCCTGGTCGTCGCGCTGATAGAAGATCAGCTCGGCGGGCGTGCCGTCCTCGAAGCGGCGCAGCTTTAGCCGGCCGCGCGGCACGTCGTAGAAGAAATCCTGCTGGCGGTAGAAGAGGGGCGCGTCGGGCGCCAGCTCGGCGGCCCGTTCGCGCAATCGTTCGAATTCGCGCGCGCGGGCTTTGATCTCGATGTTGCGGGCCATGCGGGTCTCCTGTGAAGAGCGTTTGCGGGTCCGGACGAACCATCCAGAAGCCCCATTCTATCGGGGCGCGAGCGCTTTTGACGCGACGTGCAACGGGGCCTGCCGCATTCGGCGGAAACGGCCGCGCGGCGGGCGGTCGAGCCCGGTGAGCGGCGCGCCGTGGCCGGGTACGTCATGCGCAAGGGCGGCGCCGTTTGCGGCGACGCCGCGCGGCACGGCGCGATTCGCGGTGCGGCACGGCACGATTGGGCGCGGCGCGACTTGGTGCGGCCCGGCGCGATGAGTGGGATCGAGCGCGACGGTCGCGGCGCGACATTGCGCCGCAATCACGCGATTCGACGCCGAAGCGATTGCGCGAGGCGTGCCCTGATTCAATTCAGGTCGCGACCGTGGCGTTCCACCTGTCCAGGTCTTCGCCGCCGCTTCGATCATCAGCGGCGCTCATATCGCCCATTGCTCGTCGATGAGGCGCAGCGCGGCGGCGATCGCGCGCTCGTCGCGCCGCTCGGCGAGCGTGACGAACGTGAGCTCGGCGGGCACGGCGACATGCTCGACGATCGTGAGCGCGTGCGCGTGCGCTTCCCGCAGCGCGACCGAGTCGCGCGCGAGCGTCAGGCCGACGCCCGACTTGACGAGATCGAGCATCGACGTCTCCTGATCGACTTCGGCGACCTTGACGGGCTGCACGAGCGCGTCGGCGAAGCGGCGCGACAGGAGCCGCTGGTGCGCGGACGCGGCGGGCGTCCAGATCCACGGCAGCGCGGCGAGCTCGCGCCACGTGCGCGCGCGCTGCACGCGTTCCTTCCAGCCGGCGGGCGCGAGCACCCGATAGCGGAACTGCGTGAGCGTCACCGTGTGGAAGCGCCCGGCGTCGCGCGGATCGTCTTCTTCCGGCCGGCCGATGTAGTAGCCGACGTCGAGCTCGCGCGAGCGGACCTGATCGAGCACCCAGCCGGACATCCCGTGCCGCAGCGCCGTCTCGATCTGCGGATAGGTTTCGACGAGCCGCTTCAGGAAGCCGCCGAGCCGCAGGAATTCGGGGTCGAGGATCGTGCCGATCCGCAGCCGCCCGCGCACTTCGTGCCGCAGCGCGGCGGCCGCGCGCTTCACGTCGGCCGCCGCGTCGAGCGCGCGCTCCGCGTGCGGCAGCAGCGCCTGGCCGTCGCGCGTGAGCACGAGCCCGCGCGACGTGCGCACGAACAGGCCGACGCCGAGCAGATCCTGCAGATTCTTGATCTGCAGGCTGACGGCGGGCTGCGTCAGATGCAGTTGCGTCGCCGCGCGCGTGAGATTGCCCTCGCGCGCGACCGCGACGAACGCGCGGAGCAGAGTCAGGTCCATCGAGCAATATTAGCGCTGCTTATAACGCAATTGAGCATAACTCATTGGATCGCGTACGGGGCTCGCGGGTACGCTTCTTTCCCGACGCACGCGGCTCGCGTGCGCAGCCGAGCGCGGCGACGGCAAACACGGAGGACGACATGAACGGCAGCACCCATTCGAACGATTCGCGCGTGCGCGCATTGACCCATTTCATCGGCGGTCGCGCGGTCGACGGCGCGAGCGACCGCTACGGCGACGTATTCAACCCGGCGTTCGGCAACGTGGCGGCGCGCGTGCCGCTCGCCACCGTCGCGGAAGTCGGTTCGGCCGTCTCGGCCGCGGCCGCGGCGTTCCCCGCGTGGAGCGAGACGCCGCCGCTCAAGCGCGCCCGCGTGATGTTCAAGTTCAAGGAACTGCTCGACCGCCATCACGACGAGCTCGCCGAGCTGATCACCCGCGAGCACGGCAAGGTGTTCTCGGACGCGAAGGGCGAAGTGATGCGCGGCATCGAGATCGTCGAGTTCGCGTGCGGGATTCCGAGCCTGCTGAAAACCGATTTCACCGATCAGATCGGCGGCGGCATCGACAACTGGAACCTGCGGCAGCCGCTCGGCGTCGTCGCCGGGGTCACGCCGTTCAACTTCCCGATGATGGTGCCGTGCTGGATGTTCCCGGTCGCGATCGCGTGCGGCAATACGTTCGTGCTGAAGCCGTCCGAGCGCGATCCGTCGGCGTCGATCCGGCTCGCCGAGCTGCTGAAGGAAGCGGGGCTGCCCGACGGCGTGTTCAACGTCGTGCACGGCGACAAGACCGCCGTCGACGCGCTGATCGCACATCCGGACATTGCCGCCTTGTCGTTCGTCGGCTCGACGCCGATCGCCGAATACATTCACACGGAAGCCGCGCGGCGCGGCAAGCGCGTGCAGGCGCTCGGCGGCGCGAAGAACCATCTCGTCGTGATGCCGGACGCGAACCTCGATCAGGCGGTCGATGCGCTCATCGGCGCCGCTTACGGATCGGCGGGCGAGCGCTGCATGGCGATCTCGGTGGCGGTGGCGGTGGGCGGCGTCGCCGACGCGCTCGTCGAGCGGCTCGCCGCACGCGCGAAGACGCTGAAGATCGGCGACGGGATGGAATCCGACGTCGAAATGGGGCCGCTCGTGACGGCCGCGCATCGCGCGAAGGTGTCCGCGTATATCGACGCGGGCGTCGCGGCGGGCGCGAAGCTCGTCGTCGACGGGCGCGATCACGTCGTCGAAGGGTGCGAGAGCGGCTTTTTTCTCGGCGGCACGCTGTTCGATGACGTCGCGACCGACATGTCGATTTACCGCGAGGAAATCTTCGGGCCGGTGCTGGCCGTCGTGCGCGTGCCGGACTTCGCAAGCGCGGTCGCGCTCATCAACGCGCACGAGTTCGCGAACGGCGTGTCGTGCTTCACGTCCGACGGCGGCATCGCGCGCGCGTTCGCGCGGCAGATCCAGGTCGGGATGGTCGGCATCAACGTGCCGATTCCGGTGCCGATGGCGTGGCATTCGTTCGGCGGCTGGAAGCGCTCGCTGTTCGGCGATCACCACGCGTACGGCGAGGAGGGCGTGCGTTTCTACACGCGCTACAAGAGCGTGATGCAGCGCTGGCCGGACAGCATCGCGAAGGGCGCGGAGTTCACGATGCCCGTCGCGAAGTGACGCGAGCGCAACCGATGCACTGACGCTGCCGCGCGCGCACCGCAAAGGGCCCGCGCGCGGTCTATGCTTTAACGGCACGGCACGGCACGGCACGGCACGGCACGGCACGGCACGGCACGACACGGCACGACACGACACGACACGACACGGCACGGCACGACACGACAGCGGGCGCGACGCGCGGCCTGCGCCGCGGCGCGCACGACGGCGGCCCGCGCAAGGACCGCCGCACCCATATTGAGGAGACGGAGAAGGTGGCTACCGAACGTACGCTCGAAGGCGAATTCGATTATGTGATCGTCGGCGCCGGCACGGCGGGCTGCGTGCTCGCGAACCGGCTCACCGAGGACCCCGACGTGACCGTGCTGCTGCTCGAAGCCGGCGGCAAGGATGACTATCACTGGGTCCACATTCCGGTCGGCTATCTGTATTGCATCGGCAATCCGCGCACCGACTGGCTCTACAAGACCGAGCCCGAAGCGGGCCTGAACGGCCGCGCGCTGTCGTATCCGCGCGGGCGCGTGCTGGGCGGCTCGTCGTCGATCAACGGGATGATCTACATGCGCGGCCAGCGCGACGACTACGACGAATGGGCGCGGGCGACGGGCGACGCGGGCTGGTCATGGGACAGCGTGCTGCCGGTCTTCAAGCGCAGCGAGGATCATCACGCGGGCGCGAGCGACGCGCACGGCGCGGGCGGCATGTGGCGCGTCGAGAAGCAGCGGCTGCGCTGGGAGATCCTGGAAGCGTTCGCGCAGGCCGCGCAGCAGACGGGCATTCCGTCGACCGACGATTTCAATCGCGGCGACAACACGGGCGTCGGTTATTTCGAAGTCAATCAGAAGCGCGGCATTCGCTGGAACGCGTCGAAGGCGTTCCTGCGTCCCGCGCTCTCGCGGCCGAACCTCACCGTGATCACCGGCGCGCAGGCCGAGCGGCTCGTGTTCGACGGCAAGCGCTGCGCGGGCGTCGAGTATCGCGGCGGCGGCGCGCCCTTCGTCGCGCGCGCGCGCGGCGAAGTGCTGCTCGCGTCGGGCGCCGTGAATTCGCCGCCGCTGCTCGAGCTGTCCGGCATCGGCGACGGCAACCGGCTGCAGGCGCTTGGCGTCGGCGTGGTCGCGGATCTGCGCGGCGTCGGCGAAAACCTTCAGGATCACTTGCAGTTGCGCATGGCGTTTCGCGTGCGCGGCGTGCGCACGCTCAACACGCTGTCCGCGCACTGGTGGGGCAAGCTGTGGATTGGCCTGCAATATGCGCTGATGCAGCGCGGGCCGATGTCGATGGCGCCGTCGCAGTTGGGCGCGTTCGCGAAATCGGACCCGAACGATCCGTCGCTCGCGCGGCCCGATCTCGAATACCACGTGCAGCCGCTGTCGCTCGAGCGTTTCGGCGAGCCGCTGCATCGCTTCAACGCGTTCACTGCTTCGGTCTGCCATCTGCGGCCGACGTCGCGCGGCAGCATTCATGCAACGTCGCCCGACCCGGCGCACGCGCCGTCGATCGCGCCGAACTATCTGTCGACCGATTACGATCGTCACGTCGCGGCGAACGCGCTGCGCCTCACGCGCCGGATCGCCGCCGCGCCCGCGCTTGCGCGCTATGCACCCGAGGAAATCCTGCCGGGCTCCCAGTATCTGAGCGAGGAAGAATTGATCGCCGCGGCGGGCGCGGTCGGCACGACGATCTTCCATCCGGTCGGCACGTGCCGGATGGGGCGCGCGGACGATCCGCACGCGGTCGTCGACAGCCGCCTGCGCGTGCTTGGCGTGACGGGGCTGCGGGTCGTCGATGCGTCGGTGATGCCGACGATCACGTCGGGCAATACGAACTCGCCGACGTTGATGATCGCCGAGCGCGCGAGCGACATGATCCGCGCGGATCGTCGCGGCGCGGCGGAGCGCGGCGCGGCCGCGCACGCGGATGCCGCGCTGCCGTCGTAAAACCTACACGATCCGTTGAAAGATCCGGCAAACAATCGCAATAAAAAAACAGCCGAGGGTTAACCCAAAAGCGCAGCCGGCTATCGCGCGCGCACTCGATCGCGGCAGTGGTTTTCGATTCGTACCGGAACGCGTTTTCTTGTCGAGAATATTTTCGCCGCGCGCGGAAAAAATGCATGCGGCATCAGGGTTTGCGCGAGATCTGAAACGATTTCGCGCTAACCGATCGGCTGCGCGGCAATACGCGAGCGTATTGATCTGGAAATCAAAAAAAACGAGTAAAAAATGCTTGCGTCTGTCGTGCCCTATAAGTGCAAATCCCGATGAATGCACTGCACCAACGGCGCGACAATGACACGCGGTCGGAATCTGCGACTTGCGCGGGGAGACCAGCCTCGACGCAATCACACAAAGCTCGGGGGCAGCCTCACATCCGCTGAACGCATCGTGGCCGCTTGTGCGAGATCTCCCAGCGCTTCGCCTCACTTCGTAGGAAGGGAACATGATTCTCGGCGACACGATTCTCGAAACACGCGGACTCACGAAGGAATTCAAGGGCTTCACCGCGGTGAACGGCGTGAACCTGCGCGTGCGGCGCGGCTCGATCCACGCGCTGATCGGGCCGAACGGCGCGGGCAAGACCACTTGCTTCAATCTCCTGACCAAATTCCTGAAGCCGACGTCGGGTCAGATCGTCTACAACGGCATCGACATTACCGACGAGCGCCCCGCGCAGATCGCGCGGCGCGGCGTGATCCGTTCGTTCCAGATCTCCGCGGTGTTTCCGCATCTGACCGCGCTGCAGAACGTGCGCATCGGCCTGCAGCGCTCGCTCGGCACCGCGTTCCATTTCTGGCGCAGCGAGCGCTCGCTCAAGCGCCTCGACGATCGCGCGATGGATCTGCTCACGCAGGTCGGCCTCACCGATTTCGCGCACGTGCCGACGGTCGAGCTCGCCTACGGCCGCAAGCGCGCGCTCGAAATCGCGACGACGCTCGCGATGGAGCCCGAGCTGATGCTGCTCGACGAGCCGACGCAGGGAATGGGCCACGAGGACGTCGATCGCGTGACGGCGCTCATCAAGAAGGTTGCGAGCGGCCGCACGATCCTGATGGTCGAGCACAACATGAACGTGATCGCGGGCATCTCCGACACGATCACCGTCCTGCAGCGCGGCGAAGTGCTCGCGGAAGGCACGTACGCGGAGGTGTCGAAGAATCCGCTCGTCGTCGAGGCGTACATGGGCAGCGCGGACGCGGCCCTCGCGGGGGCGCACGCATGAACCACAGCGAACGGGAAGAGCGCGAGTTGAACAACGTCGAAAGCGGTACGCCCGCGCTCGCGATCGCGGGGCTCGAAGCGTGGTACGGCGAATCGCACATCCTGCACGGCGTCGATCTGACCGTGCACCGCGGCGAAGTGGTCACGCTGCTCGGCCGCAACGGCGCGGGACGCACGACGACGCTGCGCGCGATCATGGGGCTCACGGGCCGGCGAAGCGGCTCGATCAAGGTCGCCGGCCACGAGACGATCGATTTGCCGACGCACCGTATCGCGCATTACGGCATCGGCTATTGCCCGGAGGAGCGCGGGATCTTCTCGAGCCTGTCGTGCGAGGAGAACCTGCTGTTGCCGCCCGTGCTCGGCGATCGCAAGAGCGCGATGTCGCTCGAGGACATCTACGAGATGTTCCCGAACCTCGCGTCGCGACGCAGCAGCCAGGGCACGCGGCTGTCGGGCGGCGAGCAGCAGATGCTCGCCGTCGCGCGGATCTTGCGCACGGGCGCGAATTTGCTGCTGCTCGACGAGATCTCCGAGGGCCTCGCGCCCGTGATCGTGCAGACGCTCGCGAAGATGATCGTCACGCTGAAGGCGCGCGGCTACACGATCGTGATGGTCGAGCAGAACTTCCGTTTCGCGGCGCCGCTCGCCGATCGGTTCTACGTGATGGAGCACGGCCGCATCGTCGAGCATTTCGGCGCGACCGAGCTCGAAGGGAAGATGCCCGTGCTGCACGATCTGCTGGGCGTCTAGCGCGCCGCTTTGCCGGTCCCCCGATGTACATAACCTGACAACCACAACGCACTACACCAGGAGACGTCAATGAAAATGAAGACCCTCGCGCACGCATGTCTCGCCGCCGCCGCCGCGTGGTCGGTGGGCGCCGCGCAGGCCGCGGACACCGTGAAGATCGGCTTCATCACCGACATGTCCGGCCTTTACGCCGACATCGACGGGCAGGGCGGCCTCGAGGCGATCAAGATGGCGGTGGCCGATTTCGGCGGCAAGGTGAACGGCAAGCCGATCGAAGTGGTGTACGCGGATCACCAGAACAAGGCGGACATCGCCGCGTCGAAGGCGCGCGAATGGATGGACCGCGGCGGGCTCGATCTGCTCGTCGGCGGCACGAACTCGGCGACCGCGCTGTCGATGAACCAGGTCGCGGCCGAGAAGAAGAAGGTCTACATCAACATCGGCGCGGGCGCGGACACGCTCACGAACGAGCAGTGCACGCCGTACACGGTCCACTACGCGTACGACACGATGGCGCTCGCGAAGGGCACGGGCTCGGCCGTGGTGAAGCAGGGCGGCAAGACGTGGTTCTTCCTGACCGCCGATTACGCGTTCGGCAAGGCGCTCGAGAAGAACACCGCGGACGTCGTGAAGGCGAACGGCGGCAAGGTGCTCGGCGAAGTGCGGCATCCGCTGTCGGCGTCGGACTTCTCGTCGTTCCTGTTGCAGGCGCAGTCGTCGAAAGCGCAGATCCTCGGCCTCGCGAACGCGGGCGGCGACACGGTGAACGCGATCAAGGCGGCGAAGGAATTCGGCATCACGAAGACGATGAAGCTTGCCGCGCTGCTGATGTTCATCGACGACGTCCACTCGCTCGGCCTCGAGACGACGCAGGGCCTCGTGCTGACGGACAGCTGGTACTGGAATCGCGATTCGGCATCGCGACAGTGGGCGCAGCGCTACTTCGGGAAGATGAAGAAGATGCCGTCGAGCCTGCAGGCGGCCGACTATTCGTCGGTGACGACCTATCTGAAGGCGGTGCAGGCGGTGGGCTCGACCGATTCCGACAAGGTGATGGCGCAGCTCAAGAAGATGAAGATCGACGACTTCTACGCGAAGGGCTACATCCGCACGGACGGCAGCATGATTCACGACATGTATCTGATGGAAGTGAAGAAGCCGTCAGAATCGAAGGAGCCGTGGGACTACTACAAGGTCGTCGCGACGATCCCCGGCGAGCAGGCGTTCACGACGAAGCAGGAGACGCGCTGCACGTTGTGGAAGTGACGTGACGCATTGCACGCGCCGCGCGCGTTTCGGCGCGCGGCGAACGTGCGCGCGACGGCGGCCCTGACGCGACCGTTGCGCGCATTTGGTTGCATGCGCAACTATTTCAACCTGACAGATTGACTGACGGCAGATTCGATGGACATCTTCGGCATTCCGATGTCGGCGATGCTGAGCCAGTTGTTGCTCGGACTCGTCAACGGCTCGTTCTACGCGATCCTGAGCCTCGGGCTCGCGGTGATCTTCGGGCTGCTCAACGTGATCAACTTCGCGCACGGCGCGCTTTTCATGCTGGGCGCGATGCTCGCGTGGATGGGGCTCACGTATCTCGGCCTGCCGTACTGGGCGATGCTCGTGCTCGCGCCCGTCGTCGTCGGCCTGTTCGGCATCCTGATCGAACGCTCGATGCTGCGCTGGCTCTACAAGCTCGATCACCTGTACGGCCTGCTGCTGACGTTCGGGCTCACGCTCGTCGTCGAAGGCGTGTTCCGCGCGATCTATGGCTCGTCCGGGCAGCCGTACGACGTGCCCGAGCTGCTCTCCGGCGCGACGAATCTCGGCTTCATGTTCCTGCCGAACTATCGCGCGTGGGTTGTCGTCGCGTCGCTCGCGGTGTGTCTCGCGACGTGGTTCGTGATCGAGAAGACGCGGCTCGGCGCGTATCTGCGCGCGGGCACGGAGAATCCGAAGCTCGTCGAGGCGTTCGGCGTGAACGTGCCGATGATGGTCACGCTGACGTACGGCTTCGGCGTCGCGCTCGCCGCGTTCGCGGGCGTGCTCGCGGCGCCCGTGATCCAGGTGTCGCCGCTGATGGGGCAGCCGATGATCATCACCGTGTTCGCGGTCGTCGTGATCGGCGGGATGGGCTCGATTCTCGGCTCGATCGTGACGGGCCTGATGCTCGGCGTGATCGAGGGCCTGACGCGCGTGTTCTATCCGGAAGCGTCGGCGACGGTCGTCTTCGTGATCATGGCGATCGTGCTGCTGATCCGTCCGGCAGGTTTATTCGGTAAGGAAAGATGATGCAGAGAAAAGCGCTCTACGGGCTGCTGCTCGCCGGCCTTCTCGTCGCGCCGTTCGCCGGCGCGTATCCGGTGTTCGTGATGAAGGTGCTGTGCTTCGCGCTCTTCGCGGCCGCGTTCAATCTGCTGATCGGCTTCACGGGCCTGCTGTCGTTCGGCCATGCGATGTTCCTCGCGACCGCGGGTTACGTGACGGGCTACGCGATGCAGTCGCTCGGCATGACGCCCGAGCTCGGCGTGCTCGCCGGCACCGCGGCGGCGACGCTGCTCGGCCTCGTCGTCGGCCTGTTCGCGATCCGGCGGCAGGGCATCTATTTCGCGATGATCACGCTCGCGTTCGCGCAGATGGTGTACTTCATCTATCTGCAGGCGCCGTTCACGCACGGCGAGGACGGGCTGCAGGGCGTGCCGCGCGGTAAGCTGTTCGGGCTCGTCGATCTGTCGTCGGATCTCGCGCTCTACTACGTCGTGCTTGTCGTCATCGCGTGCGCGTGCTTCTTCATCGTGCGCATCGTGCATTCGCCGTTCGGGCAAGTGCTCGTCGCGATCAAGGAGAACGAGCCTCGCGCGACGTCGCTCGGCTACGATACCGATCGCTTCAAGCTGCTCGCGTTCATCCTGTCGGCCGCGCTCGCGGGGCTCGCGGGCGCGCTGAAGGTCGTCGTGCTCGGCTTCGAGACGCTGAGCGACGCGTACTGGACGATGTCGGGCCTCGTCGTGCTGATGACGCTCGTGGGCGGCATGGGCACGCTGTTCGGCCCGCTCGTCGGCGCGGCGCTGATCGTCGCGCTCGAGGATCGGCTGGGCGACATCGGCACCTGGCTCGCGTCGGCGACGGGCATCGACTGGTTCCGCTCGCTCGGCGAGTCCGCGACGATCGTCACGGGCCTCATCTTCATCGCGTGCGTGCTTGCATTCCGGCGTGGAATCGTCGGCGAGGTGATCGCGCGCGTGCGGCCGCTGCGGACGTCCTGAGCGATCGTGCGGTGCGCAACGATCGTTGGGAATGCGATGCAATACGCACGGCAAACGCCGATCCGGCCGGGCTGCCGGCATGCCCCAATTTCGTGCGGCGATGCACCATAGGGGTAAATGCTAGGTTGTCGCATCCGGCAAGCTTGCATTAACCTTCGTCTCAGTTCTGATGCACCGCGAAACGAATTTGCAGGTGGAGAACGAGGAGACATTCGAGGCACTGAGTGCCCGATCCAAAGCGCTGTTGGATTCGTTCCAACAGCGCTTTTTATTTGTGCGCCGGCCATTGCGCCGCGCGCGATCTTCGCCGAATTCCGCCGATCCAGCCGCCTTCGATTGCCGTTCGCACACGGCCGCGCGGCCCTTGCCGCTGCGGGCTTCACCCGGTTGTCGCGCGCTCTAAGCGTCCGCTACACTCGCCGTTCCCCGACCCGTCGGTCGGGGCTGGCCGAGCGCAAGACACGGAGACGAACTCGATGAAACGGGCGTGGCGGTTCTGGGGATTCGGCGCGGCAGCCGCATGGGCGGCCGTCTCGCGCGCCGCGTTCGCAAACGCCGCGGTCGGCCCCGCCGTCTCCGCTACTGGCCCTGCCGCGTTGTTCGGCATTTCCGGAAAGAACGTGATCGTGCTGCCGCCGAAGGGGATCGGCGGGCGGGGGGCGAGCGGCGGCGTCGTCGCCGCGCCCGATTCGGCGAAGGCGGCGACGAATGCGCGCAAGCTCGCGAGCGAGGGCGAGGGCGATTCGCCGATCGGCGAAGGCGGCATGACGAATTCACTCCAGTTGACCGACGTCGCCGCGCGGTTGGCAGCGCCGATGATTGTGCCCGCGGCCGCCGCTTCCTATTTAGCGAAGGCGGAGACGAATGTGCGCAAGCTCGCGAGCGGGGGCAACGGCGATGCGCGGATTGGTTCGCTTCGCGTGGCGAACGCGCGCGTGACGACCGAGATCGCCGCGAATTCGCCGGCGCTCATGATTTCGCCAACGGCCGTCGCGTCGATCGTCGAGCCGCTCGGTGCGACGCGCGGCGAAATCTTCAACACGCCGCAACGCGAGCTGCGAGACGACACCCCGATCGCGAGCTCCATCGCGGAGCACGTGACGAAGCGCGGCGCGACGATGGTTGCGTTCGGCGCGCTTGTTGGTCGTGGTGATGCATCGAGGAGCGAGGGGCCGCTCGACGAGTCCGGCCGTGCCGCGGCCGTGAAACAGCGCGCGTTCGCCGCGATCGAGCGCTTCGCGCGCGACGATGCGCCGAGGGCGGGGGCGGGGCGCGGGCCGAAAGCGATGTCGAAGCCGTTCGGCGCGGCGCTGATCGCGGGCGCGGACATGCCGACAGCGCTGCCGCCGGACACGCGGAATGCGCGCGCCCACAGGGGCGCAATTCATCCGGCGTACGGCGTCGCAAACGACGATCTTCGGCGCGCGTGCGGCAGCGACTGCGAACGCACGCATCTGCACGTTGGCCGGCTTTTCTTCGCCGATCAACATCCCGATTCGAATTCAACCGCGCTGTCCGCGCTCGCATGCAAGCGCGCGGCAAACGCGTGCCGTGCCGGCACTGCGTCGACGTTCAGCGGTGACGCGCGCGACGCGGCGTTGCGCGTGCCGCGCGCGATTGCGATTGCGCGGGAACACGGCTCGCCTGGTACGCCGGCGTCTCGCCACATGCGGCACGCGGCGTGCGGGAGCGCGAAGGGAAGAACGTCGCCGTCGGCGAGTCGCGTGTTCGAGGCGAGCGCCACCGATGAGACCGGTTTCGGCTGACGCCCGAGCGTGACCGCCGAAATCGTCGACCGCCAGCGCGTGCCCGCGCGGAACCGAGCGCGCTGCATCGCGCGGCCGACGGCGTCGACGGCGGGCGAATGCGACCGCCTGTGTTTCTCGCGGCCGCTCGGCGTACGGCATCGGTCGGAGGATTGCAGCAATAGCGGACTGCAAGACAGCAGCAGAAGGGGCGTGCGATGCGCACGCACTGGGGAGCGCAACAAAACAAAACGCGCCCCGCGCCGATTCGCGGTTGCACGTGAAACCGGCCGCGGTGGCGTGCAGGTTCGATCGGCTTGTCGCGTCGCAATGGCGCGATCGATCGCATTTCGCGCAGCGTTTGGAGACACACAATGAAAATGAACCGATGGATCGAGGCCGCGCTTGCGGCCGGCTGCTTGTTGACCGCCGGGCTTGCATCGGCACAGGTGAAGATCGGCGTCACGGTGTCGGCGACGGGCGCCGCCGCGTCGCTCGGCATTCCCGAGAAGAACACGGTCGCGCTGTTGCCGACGGAAATCGGCGGCAAGCGCGTCGAGTACATCGTGCTCGACGACGCGTCGGACACGAGCCGCGCGGTGCAAAACGCGCGCAAGCTGATCGACGAGGATCACGTTGACGCGATCGTCGGCTCGTCGATCACGCCGAATGCGCTCGCGATGATCGATGTCGTCGCGCAAGGCAAGACGCCGACGATTTCGCTCGCGGCGAGCGCGCACATCATTGCGCCGATGGACGCGAAGCGCGCGTGGGTGTTCAAGACGCCGCAGAACGATCGCCTGATGGCCGACGCGCTCGCCGGCTACATGGCGAAGCACGGCGTGAAGACGGTCGGCTTCATCGGCTTTGCGGACGCATACGGCGCCGGCTGGTACGACGTGTTCAGCGCGGCCGCGGCGGCGAACGGGCTGAAGATCGTCGCGAACGAGCGCTATAACCGCACCGACGCGTCGGTGACGGGGCAGGTGCTGAAGACGCTCGGCGCGCGTCCGGACGCGGTGCTGATCGCGGGCGCCGGCACGCCCGCCGCGTTGCCCGCGAAGACGTTGAAGGAGCGCGGCTACACGGGCAAGGTCTATCAGACGCACGGCGTCGCGAACAACGATTTCCTGCGCGTGTGCGGCAAGGATTGCGACGGCGAGTTGCTGCCGGCGGGGCCCGTGCTCGTCGCCGGCCAGTTGCCCGATTCGAACCCGGCGAAGCAGCCGGCGCTCGCGTACAAGGCCGCGTATGAGAAGGCGTACGGCGCGGGCGCGGTATCGACGTTCGGCGGCCACGTGTGGGACGCCGGCCTGATGCTTCAGCGCGCGATTCCCGACGCGCTGAAGAAGGCGCAGCCCGGCACGCCGGCGTTCCGCGAGGCGCTGCGCGGCGCGCTCGAGAACGTCAAGGATCTGCCGGTATCGCATGGCGTGATCAATACGACGCCCGCGGATCACAACGGCTTCGACGCGCGTGCCCGCGTGATCGTGCAGATCGTCGGCGACAAGTGGAAGCTGCAGGCCGATTGAACGGCGGCTGATGCGCGTGCGCCTCGTCTCGCGTTGCGTTGCGTTGCGCACGCACCGCGCAGCGCGGCGCGGGACGGCACGCGTCGAGAGCGAAGGGCTTCGCCTTCCGCATGCGATGCATCACGCGGCGCGGCACGGTTTTCACTTCGCACCCATATCGGCGAGCGGCGCGTCTCGTCCTTTTGCCGGATGATGGGTGACGTCCAGCGCCGTCACAGCGCGCCGCTTCGCGACAGCGGCCGTCGCGCCGGCCGTACTTCCGTTTTTTCCGTCGACGCATTCTCAACCGAAGAAACCACATGGATTTCTCTATCGCGGCGATTCTTGCGCAGGACGGCATCACGACAGGGGCAATCTACGCGCTGCTGTCGCTCGCGCTCGTGCTCGTCTTTTCCGTCACGCGCGTGATCTTCATTCCCCAGGGCGAATTCGTCACGTACGGCGCGCTGACGCTTGCCGCGCTGCAGGCGCAGAAGTTTCCGGCAACCTGCTGGCTGCTGTTCTGCGCCGGCATCGCGTGCTTCATGCTCGAAGTAGGCGGGCTGATTCGGTATCGGGCGCGCCGTCATCAGCTCGCGCGTACGCTGGCGACGCTCGCGAGCCGCTACGTGCTGCTGCCGCTCGCGATCTACGCGGTGACGAGAAGCGCCGCCGCGCAGCCGCTGCCGATGATCGCACAGATCGCGCTCACGCTCGCGATCGTCGTGCCGCTCGGGCCGTTCATCTATCGGCTCGCCTATCAGCCGATCGCCGAAAGCACGACCCTGCTGCTGCTGATCGTGTCGGTCGCCGTGCATTTCGCGCTGGTCGGGCTCGGGCTTGTGATGTTCGGCGCGGAAGGCTCGCGCACGACCGCGTTCTCCGATGCGTCGCTCGCCGTCGGCAGCCTGTCGATTTCGATGCAGAGCGCTTGGGTGGCCGGTGCCGCGCTCGTGCTGATCGTCGCGCTTTATCTGTATTTCGAGCGCACGCTGCCCGGCAAGGCGCTGCGTGCGACGTCGGTGAACCGTCTCGGCGCGCAGCTCGTCGGCATCGGCACGACCGAGGCCGGGCGGCTCGCGTTCACGCTGGCGGCAGGGCTCGGTGCGTTGTCCGGCGTGCTCGTCGGGCCGCTGACGACGGTCTACTACGATTCCGGCTTCCTGATCGGCCTGAAGGGCTTCGTCGGCGCGATCGTCGGCGGGCTCGTCAGCTATCCGCTCGCGGCAGCGGGGGCGTTGTTCGTCGGCGTGCTCGAATCGTATTCGTCGTTTTGGGCGAGCGCCTACAAGGAAGTGATCGTTTTCACGTTGATCGTGCCGGTGCTGTTATGGCGCAGCCTTGCGGCGCCGCAAACCGAAGACGAGGAGGCGTGACGCGATGAAGGCGATCTTGCGCAACAAGGCGTTCTGGCTGTTTCTCGTCGTGCTGTTCGCGCTGCCGGTGCTGCCCGGCGCGGCGCGCGTGCCCGAGTATTGGATCACGCTGCTGAACTACATCGGGCTCTATGCGATCGTCGCGATCGGGCTCGTGCTGCTGACCGGCATCGGCGGGATGACGAGCTTCGGCCAGGCTGCGTTCGTCGGCATCGGCGCGTACGCGACTGCGTATCTGACGACGGCTTACGGCGCGTCGCCGTGGCTCGGGTTGATCGCGGGTATTGCGCTGACGGCGCTCGTCGCGCTCGTGCTGGGCGCCGTCACGATGCGCCTCTCAGGCCATTTTCTGCCGCTGGGAACGATCGCTTGGGGGCTCGCGCTGTTCTTCCTGTTCGGTAATCTCGATTGGCTCGGCAAATACGATGGGATCAACGGCATTCCGGCGCTTGCCGTGTTCGGGCAGGCGCTCGATACCGGCCGCAGCCTCTATTACCTGATCTGGATCGCCGTGCTCGCGGCGATCGTCACTGTTCAGAACCTGCTTAATAGCCGGCCGGGGCGTGCGATCCGTGCGTTGAGGGGCGGGGGCGTGATGGCCGAGGCGATGGGCGTGAACACCGGATGGATGCGCGTGGCGATCTTCGTTTATGCGGCGGTGCTCGCGTCGATTTCGGGTTTTCTGTATGCGCATCTGCAGCGTGCAGTGAACCCGACGCCGTTCGGGCTGAATCATGGGATCGAGTTCCTGTTCATGGCGGTGGTCGGCGGCGTCGCGCACGTGTGGGGCGCGGTGCTCGGCGCCGCGATCGTCACCGTGCTGCAGGACTATCTGCAGACGCTGCTGCCTAAGCTGCTCGGCGCGGAAGGCAACTTCGAGATCATCGTGTTCGGCGTGTTGATGGTCCTGCTGCTGCAGTACGCACGGCAGGGCGTTTGGCCTTTCGTCGCGAAGCTCTTTCCGCGCGAGCCGGCTGCCCGGGCTCCGGGCCATGCGGAGCCGCTGCCGCAGCGCGCGCGGCCGCGGGCCGGCGAGACGCTGCTCGCCGTCGACAACGTGCGTAAGCAGTTCGGTGGGCTCGTCGCGGTGAACGACGTGAGTTTCGACGTGCTGGCGGGGCAGATCGTCGGCCTGATCGGCCCGAATGGGGCGGGCAAGTCGACGACGTTCAATCTCGTGACGGGCGTGCTGCGGCCGACAAGCGGCGAGATCACGTTCCGCGGCGAGCGTATCGACCAACTTGTTTCACGTGAAATCGTGAAGCGGGGCATCGGTCGCACATTCCAGCACGTGAAATTGCTGCCTGGAATGACCGCACTGGAGAACGTTGCGATCGGCGCGCATCTGCGTGGCTCGACCGGCATCTGGCGCAGTATCGTCAGACTGAATGCGCAAGAGGAGGCGCGGCTGATGGCCGAGGCCGCGAACCAGATCCGGCGCGTCGGCCTCGAAGCGCACATGTACGACGAAGCGGGCAGCCTCGCGCTCGGCCAGCAGCGAATTCTCGAGGTTGCCCGCGCGTTGTGCAGCGATCCGACGCTCTTGCTGCTCGACGAGCCCGCAGCCGGCCTGCGCTACCAGGAAAAGCAGCGGCTGGCTGAACTATTGCGTAAGTTGAGGGCGGAAGGGATGAGCGTGCTGCTTGTCGAACACGATATGGATTTCGTGATGAACCTGACCGATCGGCTGGTCGTAATGGAATTCGGTGTCCGAATTGCCGAGGGGCTGCCGCAAGACGTACAGCAGGACCCCGCGGTGCTGGAAGCTTATCTCGGCGGAGTCGAATGATGGGCCAAATAACGCCGATTCTACAAGTGCGCGATCTGTCGGTGCGCTACGGCAAGGTCGAAGCATTGCATCGCGCGGTGCTAAACGTCGAAGCGGGGCAGATCGTCGCTGTGATCGGCCCGAACGGGGCGGGCAAGTCGACGCTGCTTAGCGCGGTGATGGGCGCGTTGCCGACGACCGGCCACTCGGCCGGCGCGATCCGGTACCGCGGCGACGACGTGAATGCGTTGCCGGTCGAGCAGCGCGTCGCGCGCGGGATGTGCCTCGTGCCGGAAAAGCGAGAGCTGTTCGGCACGATGTCGGTCGAGGACAACCTCGTGCTCGGCGCATACCGGCTGAAGATGGCCGGTGACGCACACTTTCTCGACCAGCTCGAGCCGGTTTTCACGTTGTTTCCGAGGCTGAAGGAGCGGCGCAAGCAGACGGCGGGAACGCTGTCGGGCGGTGAGCGGCAAATGCTCGCGGTTGGACGCGCGCTGATGGGTAAGCCGGATCTGCTGATGCTCGACGAGCCGAGCCTCGGGCTCGCACCGCTGATCGTGAAGGAGATTTTTCATATCATCAGCGCGCTGCGTGGAACCGGCGTAGCGACGCTGCTGATCGAGCAGAATGCGCGCGCGGCCTTGCAGATCTCCGACTACGGCTATGTGCTCGAAACCGGTGAGATCGCGCTGGAAGGCCCGGCAGGCGAGCTTGCCCGGAATCCCAGGGTGATCGAAACCTACCTCGGGCTTGCGAAGAAGGCTGTGTAAGGGCCGCTTCGCGCGCTTCGATCGGCGGCGTGTTTCACGTGAAACACGCCGTTTTTTGTTGGTCGGCCGTTCGAACGAGATTCGGGCCAAAAGCGAACCCGCTATAATTCGGCCCATACATTTCTCTGATAGGTTCGTGCGCCGTCCTGCACGAAGTCCGCAATGCTTTATCCCACTGAATTTGACGTCATTGTCGTCGGCGGCGGTCACGCCGGCACGGAGGCCGCATTGGCTTCCGCTCGAATGGGCGCCAAGACACTCCTGCTAACGCACAACATCGAAACGCTTGGGCAGATGAGCTGCAACCCGTCGATTGGCGGGATTGGCAAAGGCCATCTGGTCAAGGAAGTCGACGCGCTTGGCGGTGCGATGGCGGGCGCCACAGATGAAGGCGGTATCCAGTTCCGTATCCTGAATTCATCGAAGGGGCCGGCGGTCCGCGCGACGCGCGCGCAGGCCGATCGCGTGCTGTACAAGCAGGCGATTCGGTGTCGTCTGGAGAATCAGCCGAATCTTTGGCTGTTCCAGCAGGCCGTCGACGACCTGATGGTGGAAGGGGACCGTGTGGTCGGTGCGGTCACGCAGGTTGGCGTTCGATTCCGGGCGCGCGCGGTGGTGCTGACGGCCGGAACGTTCCTGGACGGCAAGATTCACGTCGGGCTCAACAACTATACGGGCGGTCGCGCTGGCGATCCGGCTGCCGTGTCGCTGTCGGCGCGGTTGAAGGAGCTGAAGCTGCCTCAAGGGCGGCTGAAGACCGGAACGCCGCCGCGTATCGACGGCCGGACGATCGATTTCTCGAAACTCGAAGAACAGCCTGGCGACCTCGATCCGATTCCGGTGTTCTCGTTCCTCGGGCGAGCCGAGCAGCACCCACAACAGCTGCCGTGCTGGGTGACGCACACGAACGAGCGCACGCACGACATCATTCGCAGCGGTCTCGACCGTTCGCCAATGTATACAGGCGTTATCGAGGGCGTTGGGCCCCGCTATTGCCCGTCGATCGAAGATAAGATCCATCGCTTTGCATCGAAGGATTCGCACCAGATCTTCCTCGAACCGGAAGGGCTGACGACCAACGAGTTCTACCCGAACGGCATTTCGACCAGCCTTCCGTTCGATGTGCAGCTTGCGCTCGTGCATTCGATGCGCGGTCTCGAGCAGGCGCATATCCTGCGCCCGGGTTATGCAATCGAGTACGATTATTTTGATCCGCGCGCCCTGAAGTCGTCGCTGGAAACCAAGGCGATCAACGGCCTATTCTTTGCGGGTCAAATCAACGGCACGACCGGCTACGAAGAGGCGGCGGCGCAGGGGCTGCTTGCCGGCATCAATGCGGGCCGCTTTGCACAGGAAAAAGAGGTGTGGTGTCCGCGTCGCGACCAGGCCTATCTCGGCGTGCTCGTCGACGATTTGGTCACGCGGGGAGTTTCCGAACCATATCGGATGTTTACGAGCCGTGCCGAATACCGGTTGAGTCTCCGCGAAGACAACGCAGACATGCGGCTGACCGAAACCGGACGCGCGCTGGGTGTTGTCGATGACGTCCGGTGGGATGCATTCAACCGCAAGCGCGACGCTGTTTCACGTGAAACAGAACGGCTACGCACGACGTGGGTGACGCCGAAGACGCTACCGGCCGAAGAGGCGACTGCGCTGCTCGGTAAGCCGATCGATCACGAATACAGCCTGGCGGAGCTGTTGCGCCGTCCCGGCGTCAGCTATGAAGGCGTGTGTGGGCTTCGCGGCGGCGAATGCGGCCCGACCGAGCCGCTGGCCGATGACGAAATTCTGCTTGCCCAGATCAGGGAGCAGATCGAGATTGGCATCAAGTATCAGGGCTACATCGAGCGCCAGGCCGGTGAAATCGAACGGAATGAGGCGAATGAGAACACGCGATTGCCTGACGGGATCGACTACAGCGAAGTGCGTGGCTTGTCGTTCGAAGTGGGCCAGAAGCTGAACCAGTTCCGTCCGGAAACGATCGGGCAGGCGTCGCGGATCTCGGGCGTGACGCCCGCTGCAATCTCGCTGCTGATGGTGCATTTGAAGAAGCGTGGGCTAGGCCGGCGAAAGGGCGCGGACGGCGCGCCGAACGCCGACGCAGAAATCAACAACGCCGCGACGCAACAATGACGGCACAACGTCGTCAAGCCCCGAATGCCAGCCGGGAAACGCTGGGAACGTTGCTGTCGGATGGTGCGCGAGCGCTGGGCGTCATATTGAGCGATGCGCAGCGCGATGCGCTGCTCGATTACGTCGCGCTGCTCGCGAAATGGAACGCGGTCTACAACCTCACCGCGATCCGCGATCCGCGGCAGATGCTGATTCAACACATCCTCGATTCGCTGTCGATCGTCCCGCATCTCGGTGCGCGCGGCGCGGTGGCGACCGCGCTGGACGTCGGCTCCGGCGGCGGTCTGCCTGGCATCGTGCTCGCTATCGCGCTGCCCGGATGGCAGGTGACGTTGAACGACATCGTCCATAAGAAATCCGCATTCCAGACGCAGGCGAGGGCTGAACTGAAGCTCGGCAATCTGTCCGTCGTGACGGGACGTGTCGAAACGCTGCGTTCCGGCGCCGAAGTCCCAGGGAAATTCGATGTGATCGTATCGCGGGCATTCGCGGATCTGGCGGACTTCGTTACACTTTCCCGGCATCTCGTCGCGCCGGGCGGTTCGATTTGGGCGATGAAGGGCGTGCGTCCCGATGAAGAAATCGGCCGGCTACCGGCCGGTGCGCGTGTCAAACAGATGATCCGTCTAACGGTCCCGTCGCTCGACGCGGAGCGGCATTTGATCGAAGTCGAGCTCGACGAAGCAATTTAATCGGTGCGCCGCAGGCGCTCGGACCATTTGAAGAGAAGGAACATACCAACGATGGCAAAGATCTTCTGCGTGGCGAACCAGAAGGGCGGCGTCGGCAAGACGACGACGACGGTCAATCTCGCCGCGAGCCTCGCAGCGCAGGGGCAACGCGTGCTGCTGATCGATCTGGACCCGCAGGGGAATGCCACGATGGGCAGCGGTATCGACAAAGCGGAATGCGAGTCGACGGTCTATGAAGTGCTGGTTGACGGTGTTACGGTTGCGGACGCGCGCGTGCGTCCCGAAGCGGTGAAGTACGACGTGCTGCCGGCGAATCGCGAGCTCGCCGGCGCGGAAATCGAGCTGGTGAGCGTGGAAAATCGCGAGCGCCAGTTGAAGGCCGCGCTCGCGAAGGTCGCCGACGACTACGATTTCGTGCTGATCGATTGTCCGCCTGCGCTGTCGCTGCTGACGCTAAACGGGCTGTGCGCGGCGCACGGCGTCGTGATCCCGATGCAGTGCGAATACTTCGCGCTGGAGGGCTTGTCCGACCTCGTCAACACGATCAAGCAAGTGCATGCAAACCTGAATCGCGACCTTAAGGTGATCGGCCTGCTGCGCGTGATGTTCGATCCACGGATCACGCTGCAGCAGCAGGTGTCAGATCAGCTGAAGGCGCATTTTGGCGACAAGGTTTTCGACGCGGTGATTCCTCGCAATGTGCGCCTCGCGGAGGCGCCCAGCTACGGACTTCCCGGTGTGGTGTTCGACCGCGGCTCGCGTGGCGCGCAAGCCTATATCCAGTTCGGTGCGGAAATGATCGAGCGGGTGCGTGCGCTGTGAGCCAGCCTTCCAGACGAGAATCGAGGGAACAGAACATGAATGCGGTAGCGAAGAAGAAAGGTTTGGGGCGCGGCCTCGAAGCGCTGCTCGGCGGCAGCGCCGACATCACCGAAGCGGTGAAGATCGAAGGTGCGCCGAACGTGCTCGCGCTCGGCAAGCTGCAGGCGGGCAAATACCAGCCGCGTACCCGAATGGACGAGGGCAGCCTGCAAGAACTCGCGGCAAGCATCCGCGCGCAGGGCGTGATGCAGCCGATTCTCGTTCGCCCCGTTTCATCAGACAAATACGAGATCATCGCGGGCGAGCGGCGTTTCCGCGCGGCGCGCCTCGCCGGCCTCGAGGAAGTGCCGGTGCTCGTGAAGGACGTGTCCGACCAGGCCGCTGCCGCGATGGCGCTGATCGAGAACATCCAGCGCGAGGATCTGAATCCGCTCGAAGAGGCGCACGGCATCCAGCGTCTGCTCGACGAATTCGGATTCACGCACGAGCAGGCGGCGGAATCGGTTGGCCGCTCGCGCAGCGCGGTGTCGAACCTGCTGCGTCTTCTCAATCTCGCGACGCCCGTGCAGACGATGCTGCTTGCGGGCGATCTGGACATGGGGCACGCCCGCGCGCTGCTCGCCGTCGATGCCGCGACGCAGATCACGCTCGCGCATCAGGTCGTCAACAAGCGGATGTCGGTGCGGGAAACCGAGAAGCTCGTCACGCACACGACGAAGGCCGAGCCGGCGGTGAAGGCGCGCGCGAAGGACGACGGCGGTCGCGACACGCGGCGCCTCGAAGAAGATCTGTCGGATTTGCTCGCATCGAACGTGAAGATCAAGGTCGGTCGCCGCGGACGGGGCCAGCTGACGATCGACTTCGGCGATCTCGACGCGCTCGAAGGCATTCTTGCGCGATTGCGCGGCAACGTCACCGCGTAACGCCGACGTGTCGAATTCGATCGGCCGCCGCGCGCTGGCGCGCATCGTCGCGTTCGTTCGGCACGAGCCGGTTCTGTCGATCCTCGTCGCGGCGCTGATCTCACTGCAGTTCGTTCGTCCGCAATCGGCGAGCGCGCTCGTGCAGCTCGTCGACTGGCAGACGGTTGCGACGCTCGCCGGCCTGTTGATGCTGACGAAGGCGCTCGAGCTGTCGGGCTTCCTGATGTGGCTCGCGCATCGGATCGTTCATCGCGTGCGCTCGGAGCGCGCGCTTGCCGCGCTGCTCGTCGTGTTCGCCGCGGCGTTGTCGGTGTGGCTCACGAACGACGTCGCGCTGTTCGTCGTGATTCCGCTCGTATTGTCGCTGCGCGAGCTGACGCCGCTGCCGTTCAAGCGCCTCGTGATCTACATCGCGCTTGCCGTGAACGCAGGCGCGATCGCGACGCCGCTCGGCAATCCGCAAAACCTCTTTCTATGGCAGTTGAGCGGCGTCTCGTTCGGCCGCTTCGTGATCGCGCTTGGGCCGCTCGCGCTCGTGTTGATGGCGCTGCTGCTCGCGATGACAGCATGCGCGTTCGACGGCCGTCCGCTCGATTTGTCGAAGGACCGCGCCGAACGGCCGGTCGATCGCACTCACGCGTTCGCGGCCGTTGCGATGTTCGCGGGCTTCGTGCTGCTTGCCGACGCGCACCGTGCGCCTGTCGGTCTTTGCGCGGTCGCCGCGATTTTTCTGGTCGTGCGGCGCGATGCCGTGCTGAAGATCGACTGGCTGTTGCTGCTGATCTTCGTGCTGATGTTCGTCGTGTTGCGTAGTGCGGCCTCGCTGCCGGCGGTCCATCGGACGATCGCCGGCATCGGTCTCGACACGCCGCTGCGCGCATACGCGGCGGGCGCGTTGCTCTCGCAAGGCATCAGCAACGTGCCGGCTGCGATCCTGCTGTCCGAGTTCACGCGCGACTGGCGCGCGCTCGCGTTTGGCGTGAGTGTCGGCGGCTTCGGCATCGCGATCGGCTCGCTCGCCAATCTGATCGCGATCCGGCTATCGCGCGCGCGCGGGATGTGGCTGCCGTTCCATCTCGTGAGCATCCCGTTCGGCATTGCGAGCGCCATGCTCGGCGTGCTGATGCTGCATCATTTTTGAGCAGCCGCACGCCCCGGAAAGGGGCGGGGAGGGGGGCGTCGCGCGGCGCGCGACCAATGAAAAACACACGCCTTCCAACTGCCGCCGCACGCCAAAAATTCACGAACTTTTCGCATCATGAAGCGCCGTTTCATACGGATTTTTGTCGCGTCTAAAGCCTTGAATCACCTGCAACTATCGCTTACAATCGCCCGGATTTGTTAGTTAGGCACCCCTGAAAGCTTTCGGAAAGCTTTAGGGCCGAACAGGGATTGAGCGGACAACTGCGATG
Organism: Burkholderia sp. ABCPW 111; assembly: GCF_000773065.1. NCBI lineage: Bacteria > Pseudomonadati > Pseudomonadota > Betaproteobacteria > Burkholderiales > Burkholderiaceae > Burkholderia > Burkholderia sp. ABCPW 111. The sequence goes on from NZ_JPWT01000077.1 coordinate 156,501, forward strand.
GCGGATCGAGCGCCGGGTAAATGGCACGAAGATCGGCGAGCGCAACGCACCGTTTCGGGGGCCGTCGAGCGGCGCGAATCCGCCGCGGACGACTGGGATGCCGAGCAGCAAGAAAATGATGTCGTTCCGCTCACGCGGGCCGAGGCGCAAGCGCTGTTCGGTCCCGAAGTGAGCCGGCCATCGCGCGTCACGCCTTACCGGGTGGTGATCGCGCAAATGGTCTTGTCCCTGGTTGCAACGCTGGCGTGGTGGCTGTTTTCGAAGTCGCCGGGCGCCGCTGCGCAATCGGCATTTCTGGGCGGAGCGATCGGCTGGGTGCCGAGTGCGTTGTTCGCGGCGCGTCTGAAGCAAAAAGGCGCAGATACCGTGATGGGTTGGGTGATCGGCGAAGTACTCAAGATGGGCGCGACGATTGCGATGTTCGTTGCTGTCGCCTGGGGGTACCCCGACGCGCATTGGGTGCCGCTGCTCGTCACGTATCTGCTGGTGCTGAAGACGTACTGGATTGCGCTCGCCTGGCGATAAGGCATCAAGTGCCGCGCGTGGATTCGACAGTTCTCGCGTGGGCCCGTTCCCGCAATGCGCTATTGCGGCGAAGCGGATAACCGATTTTCGACAATTTGGGTGACATCAACGATTATGGCAGCTAGCGAAGGAACGCGTGCTCTGGACCCGTCCGAGTACATTGCGCACCACCTGCAAAACCTTTCCACCGCGCATCAGACGTCGATCTTCGATATCCACGTCTGGAATCTCGACACGCTGTTCTGGTCGATCGTCTGCGGCCTCGTCACCATCCTCATCCTGCGCCTGGCCGCGCGCAAGGCGACGCCGGGCGTGCCGGGGCGCTTCCAGTGCCTGATCGAAATGATCGTCGAAATGGTCGAAGACCAGTCGAAGGCGGTCGTTCACGGCAATCGTACCTTTATCGCGCCGCTCGCGCTGACCGTGTTCGTCTGGGTCGCGCTGATGAACTCGCTCGACTTCCTCCCCGTCGACCTGCCGGGCCGCGTGATCGGCTTGCTGGGCCTGTCGCAAGTCATTTCGCATCATCGCATCGTGCCGACGGCCGACCTGAACGGCACGCTCGGCATCGCGCTCGGCGTGTTCGTGCTGATGATCTACTACAGCCTCAAGATCAAGGGCCCGGGCGGTTTCGCGCACGAGCTCCTGTCGGCCCCGTTCGGTGCGCATCCGCTGCTGTGGATTCCGAACCTTGCGTTGAACATCGTCGAATATGTCGCGAAGACCGTGTCGCTCGGCATGCGGCTGTTCGGCAACATGTACGCGGGTGAGTTGCTGTTCCTGCTGATCGCCCTCCTCGGCAGCATGTGGGGCTTCGGTGCGGACGCAACGATACTCGGCTTCATCGGTCATGTCCTCGCAGGCAGTATCTGGGCGATCTTCCACATTCTGATTGTTCTGCTGCAAGCGTTCATTTTCATGATGCTGACGCTGGTGTATCTCGGTCAGGCGCACGAGTCGCACTAAGCGTGCCGGACAATCAAGCAGGTTTGTTTTCAGTTTTTTAATTCCAGTTCCAAGTCTTTTCTCAAAGGAGTGATCATGCAAGCTTTCATCGCCAACATCCAAGGTCTGACCGCTATCGGTATCGGTATCATCATCGGCCTGGGTGCAATCGGCGCCTGTATCGGTATCGGCCTGATGGGCGGCAAGTACATCGAAGCTTGCGCACGTCAGCCGGAACTGATCAACCCGCTGCAAACGAAGATGTTCCTGCTGGCTGGTCTGATCGATGCGGCGTTCCTGATTGGCGTGGGTGTGGCCATGCTGTTTGCATTCGCGAACCCGCTCCTGTCGAAGCTCGCGGGCTAAGGGTTCCTCGGAAATACCAATGCGCCAGGCTTGCCGGCGCAGGGCGGAACGGAAAGTGAGCGCGACTCGAAAGCTTTTTTCGGTGCGCTCCTCGTCGTTTCATTTTTCCGGAATAGCAGATTAAGGAAACACCGTGAATCTCAACGCAACCCTGTTTGCGCAAATGGTCGTGTTCCTGGTCCTCGCGTGGTTCACGATGAAGTTCGTGTGGCCGCCGTTGATCAACGCCCTCGACGAGCGCTCGAAGAAAATTGCCGATGGCCTCTCGGCTGCGGAAAAGGGGCAGGCGGAACTCGCAGCGGCGCACAAGCGCGTCGACCAGGAACTCGCGCAGGCCCGTAACGACGGCCAGCAGCGCATCGCCGAAGCCGAAAAGCGCGCGCAGGCTGTCGCCGAAGAAATCAAGGCGAACGCCCAGGCCGAAGCGGCCCGCATCATCGCTCAGGCGAAGGCGGATGCCGATCAGCAAATCGTGAAGGCCCGTGAAACGCTGCGCGGCGAAGTCGCCTCGCTGGCCGTGAAGGGCGCCGAGCAGATCCTGAAGCGCGAAGTCGATCATGCGGCCCACGCCGAACTGCTGAATCAACTGAAAGCCGAGCTCTGATCATGGCCGAACTTGCAACCATCGCCCGCCCTTACGCAGAAGCGCTGTTCCGCGTGGCCGAGGGTGGTGACATCGCCGCCTGGTCTACGCTCGTGCAAGAGCTGGCTCAGGTTGCGCACCTGCCCGAAGTGCTGTCCGTCGCGTCGAGTCCGAAGGTGAGCCGCGCGCAAGTCAGCGAGCTGCTGCTCGCCGCGGTGAAGGCGCCGCTCGCGACCACTGCGGAAGCGAAGAACTTCGTGGGGATGCTGGTCGAAAATCATCGTATCGCGCTGTTGCCGGAAATCTCCGCGCAGTTCGACGAGCTGAAGAATGCGCGCGAAGGCGCGGCGGATGCGCTGATCGTCAGCGCGTTCCCGCTGGAAGGCGCGCAGCTCACCGAACTCGTCGAAAACCTCGAGCGCAGGTTCAAGCGCAAGCTGAAGCCGACGGTCGAAATCGATTCGTCGCTGATCGGCGGCGTGCGCGTGACGGTTGGCGACGAAGTGCTCGATACCTCGGTCCGCGCGCGGCTCGCCGGCATGCAGGTGGCTTTGACCGCCTGAGCGCCTACGCAGCCGGCACGCAACAGAATTGAATATCAGGAGCGAATAATGCAACTCAATCCCTCTGAGATCAGCGAGCTGATCAAGAGCCGGATCCAGGGCCTTGAAGCGAGCGCAGACGTTCGCAACCAGGGCACCGTGATTTCCGTGACCGACGGTATCGTGCGCATCCACGGTTTGTCCGACGTGATGCAGGGCGAAATGCTCGAATTCCCGGGCAACACGTTCGGCCTCGCGCTGAACCTCGAGCGCGACTCGGTCGGCGCGGTGATTCTCGGCGAATACGAACACATTTCCGAAGGCGACATCGTCAAGACGACGGGCCGCATTCTGGAAGTCCCGGTTGGTCCGGAGCTCGTCGGCCGCGTGGTCGACGCGCTCGGCAACCCGATCGACGGCAAGGGCCCGGTCAACGCGAAGCTGACCGACGCGATCGAGAAGATCGCCCCGGGCGTGATCTGGCGTAAGTCGGTGTCGCAGCCGGTGCAGACGGGCCTGAAGTCGATCGACTCGATGGTGCCGATCGGCCGCGGCCAGCGCGAGCTGATCATCGGCGACCGTCAGTGCGGCAAGACCGCGGTGGCGATCGACACGATCATCAACCAGAAGGGCAAGGATCTCATCTGTATCTACGTCGCGATCGGCCAGAAGGCTTCGTCGATCATGAACGTGGTGCGCAAGCTCGAAGAAACCGGCGCGCTCGAATACACGATCGTCGTCGCCGCTTCGGCTTCGGAATCGGCCGCGATGCAATACCTCGCGCCGTACGCCGGCTGCACGATGGGCGAATACTTCCGCGATCGCGGCCAGGACGCCCTCATCATTTACGACGACTTGACCAAGCAGGCTTGGGCGTATCGTCAGATCTCGCTGCTGCTGCGCCGCCCGCCGGGCCGTGAAGCGTACCCGGGCGACGTGTTCTATCTGCACTCGCGTCTGCTCGAGCGCGCGGCTCGCGTGTCGGAAGAGTACGTCGAGAAGTTCACGAACGGCGAAGTGAAGGGCAAGAGCGGTTCGCTGACGGCACTCCCCGTCATCGAGACGCAAGCGGGCGACGTGACCGCATTCGTTCCGACGAACGTGATTTCGATCACCGACGGCCAGATCTTCCTCGAAACCGACCTGTTCAACGCGGGCATCCGTCCGGCGATCAACGCGGGCGTGTCGGTGTCGCGCGTCGGTGGCGCCGCTCAGACGAAGGTCGTGAAGAAGCTCTCCGGCGGTATCCGTACCGACCTCGCGCAGTACCGTGAACTGGCCGCGTTCGCGCAGTTCGCGTCGGATCTCGACGAAGCGACCCGCAAGCAGCTCGAGCGCGGCCGCCGCGTGACGGAACTGCTGAAGCAGCCGCAGTACCAGCCGCTGCAGGTGTGGGAGCTGGCCGTGTCGCTGTTCGCGGCGAACAACGGCTACCTCGACGATCTGGACGTCAAGGACGTCCTGCCGTTCGAAAAAGGCCTGCGCGAATATCTGAAGACGAGCCACGCTGACCTCATCAAGCGTATCGAAGACACGAAAGACTTGTCGAAGGACGACGAGAGCGCGCTGCACGCCGCTCTGAAGGACTTCAAGAAGTCGGGTGCCTATTGATCCGCGAGGGACGCCTTGAAGTGGTGCGGGTTGCGTAAAGCGCTCGCCCCGCTTCGGTCAAGGAGCAAGCAATGGCTGGAATGAAGGAAATTCGCGGCAAGATCAAGAGCGTGCAGAACACGCGCAAGATCACGAAGGCGATGGAGATGGTGGCGGCATCGAAGATGCGCCGCGCTCAGGAACGCATGCGTGCTGCTCGCCCGTATGCCGACAAGGTCCGCGCCATCGCCGCGCACATGAGCCGTTCGACCCCGGAGTACCGCCACCCGTTCATGGTGGCGAACGACGGCGCGAAGACCGCGGGCATCATCCTCGTCACGACCGACAAGGGTCTGTGCGGCGGTCTGAACACGAATGTGCTGCGTGCGTCGATTCAGAAGTTCAAGGAGCTCGACGACAAGGGCCAGAAGCTCGAAGCCACCGCGATCGGCAGCAAGGGCCTCGGCTTTCTGAACCGTTTCGGCGCCAAGGTGATCTCGCAAGTCGTGCATCTCGGCGATACGCCGCACCTCGACAAGCTGATCGGCGCGGTGAAGGTGCAGCTCGATCTCTATTCGGAAGGCAAGCTGTCGGCCGTTTATCTCGCGTACACGCGCTTCATCAACACGATGAAGCAGGAAGCGGTGATCGAGCAATTGCTGCCGCTGTCGACCGAACATTTCGACAGCAGCGACGGCATGCCCGCCTCGTCGTGGGATTACATCTACGAACCGGATGCGCAGGCGGTGGTCGACGAGCTGCTCGTGCGTTACGTCGAAGCGCTGGTGTACCAGGCCGTCGCGGAAAACATGGCGTCGGAGCAATCGGCGCGGATGGTCGCGATGAAGGCCGCTTCGGATAATGCGAAGACGGTGATCAGCGAGCTCCAACTGTCGTACAACAAGAGCCGTCAGGCAGCGATCACGAAGGAACTGTCGGAGATCGTCGGCGGCGCCGCCGCGGTGTAACGCGGAACGCGCGACGCCTGCTGCGGCTCGAAACTGCGCCTTTGCGCGAGTAAAGAATCAGGTATTTAAAGGAAAAGCGATGAGTACTGCTGCTTTGGTAGAAGGCAAGATCGTACAGTGCATCGGCGCCGTTATCGACGTGGAATTCCCGCGCGAGAGCATGCCGAAGATCTACGACGCGCTCATTCTCGACGGCTCGGAACTGACGCTCGAAGTCCAGCAGCAACTGGGCGACGGCGTGGTCCGCACCATCTGTCTGGGCGCATCCGACGGCCTGCGCCGCGGCCTGGTCGTGAAGAACACGAACCAGCCGATCTCGGTGCCGGTCGGCAAGCCGACCCTCGGCCGGATCATGGACGTGCTCGGCCGTCCGATCGACGAGGCCGGCCCGATCGTGAGCGAACACAAGCGCTCGATCCACCAGAAGGCGCCGGCGTTCGACGAACTGTCGCCGTCGACCGAGTTGCTCGAAACGGGCATCAAGGTCATCGACCTGATCTGCCCGTTCGCCAAGGGCGGCAAGGTCGGTCTGTTCGGCGGTGCGGGCGTGGGCAAGACCGTCAACATGATGGAGCTCATCAACAACATCGCGAAGGAGCACGGCGGCTACTCCGTGTTCGCGGGCGTGGGCGAGCGTACCCGTGAAGGGAACGACTTCTACCACGAAATGAAGGACTCGAACGTTCTCGACAAGGTCGCGCTGGTGTACGGCCAGATGAACGAGCCGCCGGGCAACCGTCTGCGCGTCGCGCTGACCGGCCTGACGATGGCCGAGCACTTCCGTGACGAAGGCCTCGACGTGCTGTTCTTCGTCGACAACATCTACCGTTTCACGCTGGCCGGCACCGAAGTGTCGGCACTGCTCGGCCGTATGCCGTCGGCGGTGGGCTATCAGCCGACGCTGGCTGAAGAAATGGGCAAGCTGCAAGAGCGCATCACGTCGACCAAGAAGGGCTCGATCACGTCGGTTCAGGCCGTGTACGTCCCTGCGGATGACTTGACCGACCCGTCGCCGGCCACCACCTTCGGCCACTTGGACGCAACCGTCGTTCTGTCGCGTGACATCGCCTCGCTGGGTATCTACCCGGCGGTCGACCCGCTCGATTCGACGTCGCGCCAGATCGACCCGAACGTGATCGGCGAAGAGCACTACACGATCACGCGCCGCGTTCAGCAGACGCTGCAGCGCTACAAGGAACTGCGCGACATCATCGCGATTCTGGGCATGGACGAACTGTCGCCGGAAGACAAGCTGTCGGTCGCGCGCGCGCGTAAGATCCAGCGTTTCCTGTCGCAGCCGTTCCACGTCGCTGAAGTGTTCACGGGCTCGCCTGGCAAGTACGTGCCGCTGAAGGAAACGATCCGCGGCTTCAAGATGATCGTCGACGGCGAGTGCGACCATCTGCCGGAACAGGCGTTCTACATGGTCGGCACGATCGACGAAGCCTTCGAGAAGGCCAAGAAGATCCAGTAAAGGTCGGGTGTAACGCAGCGGGCGCCTCGCGTGCGCGAACGCTATCCGTTCGGTGGCGTATCGCGGGCGGGCGCCCATGTAATACGCTCAACCGTGCCCCTTGCATGGGATCGGAGCAAGCGCTGAAGCGCTCACTCCGATCGACCGTCGCGGGGCAAGAGTAAGCGCTGAAGCGCTCACTCTTGCCAACCGCGGCATGGGACGGGAGTAAGCGTTAAAGCGCTAACTCCCGTCGACAGGAGTCGATATGGCAACCATCAAAGTAGACGTCGTCAGCGCGGAAGAGCAGATCTTCTCGGGCCAGGCGAAGTTCGTCGCGCTGCCGGGCGAAGCGGGCGAGCTGGGCATTCTGCCGGGCCACACGCCGCTCATCACGCGGATTCGTCCGGGTGCGGTGCGCATCGAGGCCGAGAGCGGCGACGAGGAGTTCGTGTTTGTCGCGGGCGGCATTCTCGAAGTGCAGCCGGGCGCCGTGACGGTGCTCGCCGACACCGCGATTCGCGGCAAGGATCTCGACGCGGCGAAGGCCGAGGACGCGAGAAAGCGCGCGGAGGAAACGCTGCAGAACGCGAAGTCGGACATCGATCTCGCGAAGGCGCAGTCGGAACTTGCGACCGCGATGGCGCAGCTCGAAGCGATCCAGCGTCTCGCGAAGATCCGCGGCAAGCACTGAAAGAAGCGATCGCGCGTTCGGTTCGCGTTTTGCATCGAAAAGGCAGCCTTCGGGCTGCTTTTTCGTTTTCCGGCGCACCGCGCGTTGCGGGTAACACTTGATGTCAGAGTGTCGTAAGCGGATGGCAGAATAATTTACAGAAGCACATCCAAAACGACGAAACGTTCCTGGAACGTTCCAATGGCGGAGACACTCTCATGGCAGCAGATTCAGGCGTCGGCGCGCTGATTGCGCCGCAGGGCGGGCTTTCGTACGTGCGCGGCTCGACGGAGGTTCCGTTGAGCGACGCAACGATCGGGCGGTTTCTGCGCGACACGGTCGCGCGCTTTCCCGAACGGCCCGCGGTCGTGTTCCGCGAGCAGGGCGTGCGCTGGACGTGGCGCGAGTTCGCGCACGAAGTCGACGTGCTCGCGGCCGCGCTGATCGAGCTCGGCATCGAACGGGGCGAGCGCGTCGGCATCTGGTCGCCGAACCGCGCCGAATGGCTGCTCACGCAATTCGCGACCGCGCGCGTCGGCGCGGTGCTCGTCAACGTCAATCCCGCCTATCGGCTCGCCGAGCTCGAATACGCGCTGAACAAGGTCGGCTGCAAGCTGTTGATCGCGGCGGAGCGCTTCAAGACGTCCGCCTACACCGAGATGATCGCCGAGATCGCGCCGGAGCTCGCGACGCACGCGAGCGGCGCGCTGCACGCGGCGCGCGTGCCGAGCCTGCGCACGGTCGTCACGCTGAGCGACGCCGCGCCGGCGGGCATGCTGAGCTTCGTCGACGTGCTCGCGCGCGGCCGGGCCGCGCTCGATCACGCGAGGCTCGATGCGATCGGCGCGACGCTCGATTGCCGCGATCCGATCAACATCCAGTTCACGAGCGGCACGACGGGCAGCCCGAAGGGCGCGACGCTCACGCATCGCAACGTCGTCAACAACGCGCGCTCGATCGCGAGCGTGATGCGGCTTACCGAGGCCGACGCGATGTGCATTCCGGTGCCGCTCTATCACTGCTTCGGGATGGTGCTCTCGGTGCTCGCATGCGTGTCGGTGGGCGCGAAGATGGTGTTTCCCGGCGAGGCGTTCGAGCCGGGCGCGACGCTCGCCGCGGTGTCCGGCGAGCGCTGCACCGCGCTGCAGGGCGTGCCGACGATGTTCATCGCCGAGCTCGATCATCCCGACTTCGATCGCTTCGATCTGAGCGCGCTGCGCACGGGCATCATGGCGGGCTCGCCGTGCCCGATCGAGACGATGAAGCGCGTCGTTGCGAAGATGCACATGTCCGAGGTGACGATCGCTTACGGGATGACGGAGACGAGCCCCGTGTCGTTCCAGAGCTCGACCACCGACTCGCTCGAAAAGCGCACGACCACGGTCGGGCGCATTCAGCCGCATCTGGAGGCGAAGATCGTCGACGCGACGGGCGCGATTGTGCCCGTCGGCGAGACGGGCGAGCTGTGCACGCGCGGCTATTCGGTGATGCTCGGCTACTGGGACGACGAAGCGCGAACGCGCGAGGCCGTCGTCGACGGCTGGATGCGCACGGGCGACCTCGCGACGCTCGACGAAGAGGGCTTCTGCAACATCGTCGGGCGCCTGAAGGACATGTTGATTCGCGGCGGCGAGAACATCTATCCGCGCGAGATCGAGGAGTTTCTGTTTCGGCATCCGAAGATTCAGAGCGTGCAGGTGTTCGGCGTTCCCGATGCGAAATATGGCGAGGAAGTGTGCGCGTGGATCGTGCTGCGCGCGGGCGAGACGATGACGGAGGACGAGCTGCGCGAGTTCTGCCGCGATCAGATCGCGCATTACAAGGTGCCGCGCTTCGTGCGCTTCGTCGACGAACTGCCGATGACCGTGACCGGCAAGGTTCAGAAATTCGTGATGCGCGAACGGATGATCGACGAACTGGGATTGACCGTGCAGAAGACGGCGTGATGCGCCGCGCACGTTTTCGATGGACGAAAAAAAGCGGGCTGATGAGCCCGCTAAAAACCACACGCTACGGGGTTAGCGCGAGGAGACCAAAGATGGAGTGCATCGGCGTGGGCCGACAACGACTCCAACAAGGATGCCCCTGAGAAGGGATTCGGTACGAGACCGACGGGCTCGTTTATTCGTGCTTGTGTCCGCTCACACGCCGCACACGAGAGACCGCATCCGTGTTGAAACCGTGAGAGGCATTTTGGGCGAATTGACCAAGTATCGCGGTAACAAAGTGTTTCAGGTTGTAACCCCCGTCAGATAAGGCTTTGCGGGATTTTTTACTGTTTTGAAAGGGAGTGGAAAGTCATTTTTACCGTCTCAAAATATGGCATTTTCCGGGCCGGCCAGGCCCCTTTTACGATGGGCTAGGCTTGATTGCTCCGATTTTCGGGCACGATCAAACATGCATTGAAATGACGGCGATATCGACTGACGAAGTACTGAGAAAGATTTTGAAACGCGATTGCGTGATCGCGGTAGTCGGCCTTTCGGATAAGCGATATCGGCCCAGTTATGAAGCCGCTGCGTACATGCAGCAAAACGGCAATCGGATCGTGCCCCTCAATTCGCTCCTCGCTGCAACGACGGTGCGCGGCGAGCCCGTCCATGCGTCGCTCGCCGACGCGCGCGCGGCGCTCGCGGCGCAAGGCGTCGAGATCGGCATGGTCGGCGTGTTCCGCAAGTCCGCGGACTTGCCGCCCGTCGCCGATGCGGCGATCAAGATCGCCGCGCGTTCGGTCTGGCTGCAACTCGGCGTCGTGCACGGCGCGGATGCAGGGAAAGCGCGGGCGGCGGGGCTCGACTTCGTTGCTGATCGCTGCGTGAAGATCGAGCATCGGCGGCTCTTCGCATAGCCGCGCGCCGCGCGATTCGGGGCGCGAGCCGCGAGCCGCATGCGCGCGGCCGCGGCGCGTCATCGCGGCTTCGGCTCATCCGTGCAAGCTAGGCGCGTTCGCATGCAACCTCGCGTGCTGCAGCGCAATGCCGCCGCCGCACGCGCTTCTCTCGTCGCGCATCCGTCGCGACTTCGCGACTACGGCGGCTACTTGAGCCACTTGTCCGAAATCGCCTGAAGCTCGCCCGTCTCGCGCGCGAGGTGCAGCCACTGATCGACGTACTGCTGGAACACGACGTCGCCGCGCGGCACCATGTACGCCTTCTCGCCGAACTGGAACGGCTTGTCCGGATGCACCGAGCAAAGGCCCGGATTCAGTTTTTGCTGCAGCAGCGTCTCGGACGCGTCCGTGACCATCACGTCGGCGTTGCCCGCGAGGATCTGCTTGAAGATCGTCACGTTGTCCGGGAAGACGGTGATCTTCGCGCGCGTGAAATGCTGCTTCGCAAAACGCTCGTTCGTGCCGCCCGGGTTCACGATCACGCGCGTCTGCGGCTCGTCGATCTGCTCGATCGTCTGGTAGCGCGCGGCATCCGCGCAGCGCACGATCGGCGTCTTGCCGTCGGTCACGTACGGCTGCGTGAAGAAAGCGCGCTTCTGACGCTCGAGCGTCGTCGAGATGCCGCCCACCGCGATGTCGCACTTCGCGACGAAATCGTTCGTGAGCGTCGGCCAGGCGGTCTTCACGAATTCCGTCTTCACGCCGAGCGACTTCGCGAGCGATGCCGCCATGTCGATGTCGATCCCTTCGAATGCGCCGTCCTCGCGCCGGTACGTATAGGGCTTGTAGTCGCCCGTCGTGCAGATGCGCAGTGTGCCGCGCGCGAGCACGTCGTCGAGCCGCGACGCGGGGGCGGCGGGCTGCGGCGCCGTTTGCGCATGGGCGAAGCCCGCCCAGCAGGCGAGCGCGAGCAACGTCTTGTTCATCGTGTCTCCTCGATACGGACGGCTGGTTGGAACGCCGGATCATAACGGAGCGGCGGCGAGCGTCATATGGCCGCGAACGCCGAGCGAAGCGCCGCGTCCGGTAAAATGCCGCTTTGCGTTCCCGCTTCGTCGCATTCATCGTGGCCCAGACTCTCATCAACGACACCTTCCTGCGCGCGCTCCTGCGCGAGCCGACCGACTACACGCCGATCTGGCTGATGCGCCAGGCGGGCCGCTATCTGCCCGAATACAACGCGACGCGCGCCCGCGCGGGCAGCTTCCTCGGGCTCGCGAAGCAGCCCGATTACGCGACCGAAGTCACGCTGCAGCCGCTCGAGCGCTTCCCGCTCGACGCCGCGATCCTGTTCTCCGACATCCTGACGATCCCCGATGCGATGGGGCTCGGCCTCGATTTCGCCGCGGGCGAAGGGCCGAAGTTCGCGCGTCCGGTGCGCACCGAGGCCGACGTGGCGAGGCTCGCGGTGCCGGACATCGGCGCGACGCTCGGCTACGTGACCGACGCGGTGCGCGAGATCCGCCGCGCGCTCACGGACGGCGAGGGCCGCCAGCGCGTGCCGCTGATCGGCTTCTCCGGCAGCCCGTGGACGCTCGCGTGCTACATGGTCGAAGGCGGCGGCTCGGACGATTTCCGCACGGTGAAGTCGATGGCGTACGCGCGCCCCGACCTGATGCACCGGATTCTCGATGTCAACGCGCAGGCGGTGGCCGCGTATCTGAACGCGCAGATCGAAGCGGGCGCGCAGGCCGTGATGATCTTCGACACATGGGGCGGCGCGCTCGCCGACGGCGCGTACCAGCGCTTCTCGCTCGACTACGTCCGGCGCGTCGTCTCGCAGCTCAAACGCGAGCACGACGGCGCGCGCGTGCCGGCGATCGCGTTCACGAAGGGCGGCGGGCTCTGGCTCGAGGACATCGCGGCGACGGGCGTCGACGCGGTCGGGCTCGACTGGACGGTCAACCTCGGCCGCGCGCGCGAGCGCGTCGCGGGGCGCGTCGCCCTGCAAGGCAACCTCGATCCGACGATCCTCTTCGCTCCGCCCGAGACGATCCGCGCCGAAGCGCGCGCGGTGCTCGACAGCTACGGCAATCACCCGGGCCATGTGTTCAACCTCGGTCACGGCATCTCGCAGTTCACGCCGCCCGAGCATGTCGCGGAACTCGTCGACGAAGTGCATCGCCATAGCCGCGCGATCCGTAGCGGATCAGAATCGTGATCGCAAGCGGCCCGATGCTGCGGCGCGGTGGGGCGAGTTTGCGCAAACGCGGCTAAACAGGGCGCAAGCGCCCGTCCGATGGCGTTCTCATGCTTGTCAAGACTTGACTTATGCACATTTCCCTCGTTGCAGCGCGGTAGAGGGCTATATCGACGAACGGGCCGCGCTATGACGCCGGAAATTGGATAGCAGCCTTGCGGGATAAGGCTTCCCGGCCGGCCCGCCGTATCGCGAAAAAGCAGTGGATCGCCGTGCGCAGCGGCTTTTCGCGGCCCTCGAGGGCGAGTTCTCAACAAAGTTATCCACAGGATCGGCGGACGCGCCGCGATTCTTAATGAGAATCCAAAACTTAGCGCCGAAAGTGATGTTTCACTTTAACTTCGCGGGCGTCGCGGATGCCTGGCCTGCCGCGCATGGCGGCATTCAGCGGTGCCGCACCGATGGCTGACGCGTTCGTGCGCGTCGCGCTCGACCATCCGCTGCCGACGCTGTTCGACTACCGCTATCGCGCCGACGCCCCGGCCGTGCCGGGGATGCTCGTGCAAGTGCCGTTCGGCCGCCGCAGCGCGGTCGGGCTCGTCTGCGAAGTGACCGCTCACACGGACGTGCCGGCCGGCAAGCTGAAGGCCGTCGACGCCGTGTGCGCGGAGTTGCCGCCGCTGTCGCGGCAATGGCTCGATCTCGCCGCGTTCGCGGCCGACTATTACCAGCGCGGACTGGGCGAGGTCGCGCTGCCCGCGCTGCCGCAGGCGCTGCGGGACGTGCCGCGCTGGGGGCGCCTGCTCGCGCCCGAATTGCGCTACCGGTTGCTCGACGCCGGGCGCGCGGCGCTGCCGGACGCGCTGCCCGCGCGCGGCGCCGCGCTGCGCCGGCTCGCGCAGGCGCTCGTCGATGCGCCCGCGCTGTCGCTCGCCGAGGTTCGCGCGCTGCATCCGAAGGCTGCTGCGGTGCTGGACGACTGGCAGGCGCAAGGATGGGCCGCGTGCGACGAAATTGCGATCACGGACGCTGGCGCGCAGCGTGTGGATAACCCGGCGATCCCAGCCGAGCGGCGCGCGGTCGCGACGCCGCCGCAACTGACCGACCAGCAGGCCGAAGCGCTCGACGCGATCGCGTCGGCGGACGGCTTCGCGCCGTTCCTGCTGCACGGCGTGACGGGCAGCGGCAAGACCGAGGTGTATCTGCGCGCGCTCGCCGCGCTGCTCGACCGGCGGCCCGATGCGCAGGCGCTCGTCCTCGTGCCCGAGATCAACCTGACGCCGCAGTTCGAGGCGGCGTTTCGCGCGCGCTTCGCGGCGACGCTGCCCGCCGACGCGATCGTCACGCTGCACAGCGGCCTCGCCGAGGGCGAGCGCGCGCGCCATTGGCTCGCCGCGCATACCGGCCGCGCGCGGATCGTGCTCGGCACGCGGCTCGCGGTGCTCGCGTCGCTGCCGGCGCTCGCGATGATCGTCGTCGACGAAGAGCACGAGCCCGCTTACAAGCAGCAGGAAGGGTTGCGCTATTCGGCGCGCGATCTGGCCGTCTGGCGCGCGAAGCAGCTCGCGATTCCGGTCGTGCTCGGCTCGGCGACGCCGTCGCTCGAAACCTGGTGGCAGGCCGAGCAGGGCCGCTACAAGCGGCTCACGCTGACGAAGCGCGCGGTCGCCGACGCGGCGCTGCCCACGGTGCGGCTCGTCGATCTCGAAGAGGAGCGGCGGCGCGGCCGCGCGTCGATGGGCGGGCTGTCCGGGCCGCTCGTCGCCGCGCTGAAGGCGCGGCTCGAGCGCGGCGAGCAGAGCCTCGTGTTCCTGAACCGGCGCGGCTATGCGCCCGCGCTCGCGTGCGACGCGTGCGGCTGGGTGGCCGGCTGCCCGCGTTGCAGCGCGTACGTCGTGATGCACAAGCCCGAGCACGCGGTGCGCTGCCACCACTGCGGCTGGGAGGCGCGGATTCCGCGGTCGTGCCCGGAATGCGGCAACGTCGACATCGCGCCGCTCGGCCGCGGCACGCAGCGCGTCGAGGAGACGCTCGCGCTCGCGGTGCCGGGCGCGCGAATTTTGCGCATCGACGCCGACAGCACGCGCCGCAAGGGCAGCGCGCAGGCGCTCTTCTCCGACGTGCATGCGGGCGAAGTCGACATCCTCGTCGGCACGCAAATGATCGCGAAGGGGCACGATTTCCAGCGGGTGTCGCTCGTCGGCGTGCTGAACGCCGACACCGCGCTTTTCTCGCACGATTTCCGCGCGAGCGAGCGGCTGTTCGCGCAACTCATGCAGGTGAGCGGCCGCGCGGGGCGCGCGGGGCTGGCGGGCGAGGTGCTGATCCAGACGCGCTACCCGCGTCACGCGCTTTATCACGCGCTCGCGCGGCAAGATTACGTCGGGTTTGCGAGCTCGACGCTCGGCGAGCGGCGCGACGCGCATCTGCCGCCGTTCGTCTATCAGGCGCTGCTGCGCGCCGAGGGGCGCACGCTCGATGCGGCGCTGGCGTTTTTGCAGCAGGCGGCCGACGCGTTTTCGACGCTGCCGGGCGCGGACCGCGTGACCGTCTACGACGCCGTGCCGATGACGATCGTCAAGGTGGCGAACGTCCATCGCGCGCAACTGCTGATCGAGAGCGCGTCGCGCGCGGTGCTTCAGCACACGCTGCGCGCTTGGCAGCCGTTGCTGCGCGAGCTGAAAGGCGTGCTGCGCTGGAGCGTCGAAGTCGATCCGCTCGACATCTGACGGCGCGTCATTCGTGCGCTTGGCGCAGCCCGGCGAGCGGCGTGTCGCGCTTGCTTTTCCTCGTGCCGTGCGTGCAGCCTAGCGCCTGAAAGAACACCGCCGACGCGCGGTGCACGAAGACGATCGCGCCCGCGATCCACGCGGCGAGCACGATGCCGATCACTACCCATCCGTCCATCCACTTTCTCCTTCGCGTCCGCGGGCAGCGGGTGCGCGCGAATCCGATATCACGCCAGATTGCCACGGAAAGCGAGCCAGTAAAACTGACAGGATCAGGGAAAATACCGATCGATCAAAGTGGTGCGCGCGCCGCGGGTTTTCATCTAGTTCATTGATAACAAAGGAATTTGTGCGGGTGCAACCAGGTGCGCGATATGGTTGCACCTTTTTATTGGGTGTCTTAGGATTTTGCGATCTTTTAAAGTCCTTGGCCGGCATCGGGTCGGCGCTAGAAGAAAATCATGGCAAGCACCACACTGGGCGTCAAAGTCGACGATCTGCTCCGCTCGCGTCTGAAGGACGCGGCGTCGCGCCTCGAGCGCACTCCTCACTGGCTGATCAAGCAGGCGATCTTCGCTTATCTCGAGCGGATTGAGCACGGGCAGCTGCCGCCGGAGCTCTCCGGTCACACGGGCGCGGCCGATCTGTCCGACGGCCACGCCGACGGCGACGATGACGGCGCGCCGCATCCGTTCCTCGAATTCGCGCAGAACGTGCAGCCGCAGTCGGTGCTGCGCGCGGCGATCACGGCCGCGTACCGGCGTCCGGAGCCCGAATGCGTGCCGTTCCTGATCGGCGAGGCGCGGCTGCCGGCGAGCCTCGCGTCGGATGTCCAGTCGATGGCCGCGGGCCTCGTCGAGGCGCTGCGCGAGAAGAGCTCGGGCGGCGGCGTCGAAGGGCTGATCCACGAATTCTCGCTGTCGAGCCAGGAAGGCGTCGCGCTGATGTGCCTCGCCGAGGCGCTGCTGCGCATCCCCGACCGCGCGACGCGCGACGCCCTGATCCGCGACAAGATCAGCAAGGGCGACTGGCGCTCGCATGTCGGCCACGCGCCGTCCCTGTTCGTCAACGCGGCCACCTGGGGCCTGATGATCACGGGCAAGCTCGTCACGACGAACAGCGAAGCCGGCCTCTCATCGGCGCTCACGCGCCTGATCGGCAAGGGCGGCGAGCCGCTGATCAGGAAGGGCGTCGACATGGCGATGCGCCTGATGGGCGAGCAGTTCGTCACGGGCGAGACGATTTCCGAAGCGCTCGCGAACAGCCGCAAGTTCGAGGCGCGCGGCTTCCGCTACTCGTACGACATGCTCGGCGAGGCGGCGACCACCGAAGAGGACGCGTTGCGCTACTACGCGTCGTACGAACAGGCGATCCACGCGATCGGCAAGGCGGCCGGCGGCCGCGGCATCTACGAGGGCCCGGGCATCTCGATCAAGCTGTCGGCGCTGCATGCGCGCTACTCGCGCTCGCAGCAGGAGCGCACGATGAGCGAGCTGCTGCCGCGCGTGCGCTCGCTCGCGCTGCTCGCGCGCCGCTACGACATCGGCCTGAACATCGACGCCGAGGAGGCGGACCGGCTCGAGCTGTCGCTCGATCTGCTCGAGGCGCTGTGCTTCGATTCGGAGCTCGCCGGCTGGAACGGCATCGGCTTCGTCGTTCAGGCGTACCAGAAGCGCTGCCCGTTCGTGATCGATTATCTCGTCGACCTCGCGCGCCGCAGCCGCCATCGCCTGATGATCCGCCTCGTGAAGGGCGCGTACTGGGATTCCGAGATCAAGCGCGCGCAAGTGGACGGCCTCGAAGGCTATCCGGTCTACACGCGCAAGATCTACACCGACGTGTCGTACCTCGCGTGCGCGAAGAAGCTGCTCGCGGCGCCCGACGCCGTCTATCCGCAGTTCGCGACGCACAACGCGTACACGCTCGCCGCGATCTATCACCTCGCGGGCCAGAACTACTACCCCGGCCAGTACGAATTCCAGTGTCTGCACGGGATGGGCGAGCCGCTTTACGAGGAAGTCACCGGCCGCGACAAGCTGAACCGCCCGTGCCGCGTGTACGCGCCCGTCGGCACGCACGAGACGCTGCTCGCCTACCTCGTGCGCCGCCTGCTCGAGAACGGCGCGAACACGTCGTTCGTGAACCGCATCGCCGACAAGACGGTGTCGGTGAAGGAGCTCGTCGCCGATCCGGTCGAGGAAGCCGGGAAAGTCGTGCCGCTCGGCGCGCCGCACGCGAAGATCCCGCTGCCGCGCGAGCTGTACGGCGCCGCGCGCCTCAATTCGATGGGCCTCGATCTGTCGAACGAGCATCGGCTCGCGTCGCTGTCGTCGGCGCTGCTCGCGAGCGCGCATCATCCGTGGCGCGCCGCGCCGATGCTCGCCGACGAAGCGCTCGCGCACGCCGCGCCGCGCGACGTGCGCAATCCGGCCGATCTGCGCGACGTCGTGGGCACGGTCAGCGAGGCGACGCCCGAGCAGGTGAGCGCGGCGCTCGCGCACGCGGTCGCGGCCGCGCCGATCTGGCAGGCGACGCCCGTGGACGCGCGCGCCGACTGCCTCGCGCGCGCGGCCGACCTGCTCGAAGCGCAGATGCACACGCTGATGGGCCTGATCGTGCGCGAGGCGGGCAAGTCGCTGCCGAACGCGATCGCCGAAATCCGCGAGGCGGTCGATTTCCTGCGCTACTACTCGGCGCAGATCCGCGACGAGTTCTCGAACGATACGCACCGTCCGCTCGGCCCCGTCGTCTGCATCAGCCCGTGGAACTTCCCGCTCGCGATCTTCATGGGCCAGGTGGCCGCCGCCCTGGCGGCCGGCAACACGGTGCTCGCGAAGCCCGCCGAGCAGACGCCGCTGATCGCCGCGCAGGCGGTGCGCCTGCTGCGCGACGCCGGCGTGCCGGCGGGTGCGGTGCAGCTCCTGCCTGGGAACGGCGAGACGGTGGGCGCGGCGCTCGTCGCCGATCCGCGCACGCGCGCGGTGATGTTCACCGGCTCGACCGAAGTCGCGCGCCTCATCAACAAGACGCTGTCGTCGCGCCTCGATCCGGACGGCAAGCCGATTCCGCTGATCGCCGAGACGGGCGGCCAGAACGCGATGATCGTCGATTCGTCGGCGCTCGCGGAGCAGGTCGTCGCCGACGTGATGCAGTCGTCGTTCGACTCGGCCGGCCAACGCTGTTCGGCGCTGCGCGTTCTGTGTCTGCAGGACGACGTCGCGGATCGCACGCTGACGATGCTCAAGGGCGCGATGCAGGAGCTCGCGCTCGGCAACCCGGATCGCCTGTCGGCGGACGTCGGCCCGGTGATCGACGCCGACGCGAAGCGCACGATCGACGCGCACGTCGCGGCGATGAAGGACAAGGGCCACGCGGTCACGCAGCTCGCGATGCCGGAAGCCTGCGCGCAAGGCACGTTCGTGCCGCCGACGATCATCGAGATCAGCAACGTCGACGAGCTGAAGCGCGAAGTGTTCGGCCCGGTGCTGCACGTCGTCCGCTATCGCCGCAGCGGCCTCGACAAGCTGCTCGAGCAGATCCGCGCGACGGGCTACGGCCTCACGCTCGGCATCCACACGCGGATCGACGAGACGATCGCGCACGTGATCTCGCGCGCGCACGTCGGCAACATCTACGTGAACCGCAACGTGATCGGCGCGGTGGTCGGCGTGCAGCCGTTCGGCGGCGAAGGGCTGTCGGGCACGGGGCCGAAGGCGGGCGGCGCGCTGTATCTGCAGCGCCTCCTCGCGACGCGCCCGGCGGGGCTGCCGAGGTCGCTCGAGGCGTCGCTCGTCGCCGATGCGCCGCAGGACGGCGAGACGCGCGATAATCCGTCCGCCGCGCTGACCGCGCTGCGCGACTGGCTGCTCGAGCAGCGCGAGCCGGCGCTCGCCGCGCGCTGCGACGGCTATCTGGCGCACGTGCTGGCCGGTGCGACCGCGGTGCTCGCGGGGCCGACAGGCGAACGCAATACGTATACACTCGGCGCGCGCGGCACCGTGCTGTGCATCGCGGCGACGCCGAGCGGCGCGCGCGCGCAGTTCGCGGCGGTGCTCGCGACCGGCAACCGCGCGTTGTTCGCGGGCGCGGCGGGCGAGGCGCTCGCCGCGGCGCTGCCGGCGTCGCTGAAGGCGCATGCGGGCGTGAGGAAGCAGGCGGACGCGGCGTTCGACGCGGCGCTGTTCGAAGGCGACAGCGACGAGCTGCTCGCGCTCGTGAAGGAGGTTGCGCAGCGCCCCGGGCCGATCGTATCGGTGCAAGGCGTGGCGGCGGGCGCGTTCGAGAACGGCGACGACGAAGATTACGCGCTCGAGCGGCTTCTCACCGAACGCTCGGTGAGCGTGAACACCGCGGCGGCAGGCGGCAATGCGAATTTGATGACGATTGGCTGAGCAATCCTTGCCCTTCGCCTCATGAAACGGAAGCGGCAAGGCGAACCCGAAGTCGCTCCATTTACCCTGGTACTAGGAGAAGATATGCAACACACGATGAAAAAGCTGGCAGGCGCGACGTTCGTCGCGGTCATGTCGCTCGCGGGGACGGCGCACGCGGATGACGTCAAGATCGGCTTCGCGGCGCCGATGACGGGCGCGCAGGCGCACTACGGCAAGGATATGCAGAACGGCATCGTGCTCGCGATCGAGGACTTCAATGCGACGAAGCCCACGATCGGCGGCAAGCCGGTGAAGTTCGTGCTCGACATGCAGGACGACCAGGCCGACCCGCGCACCGGCACGACGGTTGCGCAGAAGCTCGTCGACGACGGCATCAAGGGCATGCTTGGCCACTTCAACTCGGGCACGACGATCCCGGCCTCGCGCATCTACGCGAACGCGGGCATCCCGCAGATCGCGATGGCAACCGCGCCCGAGTACACGACGCAGGGCTACAAGACGACCTTCCGGATGATGACGTCCGACACGCAGCAGGGCTCGGTCGCGGGCGCGTTCGCGGTGAAGGATCTCGGCATGAAGAAGATCGCGATCGTCGACGATCGCACCGCGTACGGCCAGGGTCTCGCCGACCAGTTCGAGAAGGCGGCGAAGGCGGCGGGCGCGACGATCGTCGATCGCGAATTCACGAACGACAAGGCTGTCGACTTCAAGGCGATCCTGACGAAGCTGAAGGCGTCGAAGCCGGATCTCGTCTACTACGGCGGCGCGGATTCGCAGGCCGCGCCGATGGCCAAGCAGATGAAGTCGCTCGGCGTCGCGGCGCCGCTGATGGGCGGCGAAATGGTGCACACGCCGACGTTCCTGAAAATCGCGGGCGACGCGGCCGAAGGCTCGATCGCTTCGCTCGCCGGCCTGCCGCTCGACGAAATGCCCGGCGGCAAGTCGTACGCGGACAAGTACAAGAAGCGCTTCGGCGAAGACGTGCAGACGTACTCGCCGTACGCTTACGACGGCGCGATGGCGATGTTCAACGCGATGAAGAAGGCGAATTCGACCGATCCGGCGAAGTACCTGCCGCTGCTCGCGAAGACCGACATGGCGGGCGTCACGTCGACGCACATCGCGTACGACACGAAGGGCGACCTGCGCAACGGCGGCATCACGATGTACAAGGTCGAGAAGGGCGAGTGGAAGCCGCTCAAGAGCATCGGCGGCAAGTAAGCGCCGTGCGGCGTGACGCGGGCGTCGCCTAGCGGCGTTCGCGGCGCGCATCGATGTGGATCACGACGGGCCCCGGGGCTGCGCAAGCGGACTCGGGGCTTCGTTTTTTCCGGACGCACGGGCGGCGAAGAAGACGGCGCAGACGGTGCGCCGCAGTCGCGTCACGCGCCGCGTGCGCGCAGCAGGTACTTCTGCAGCTTGCCCGTCGGCGTGCGCGGCAGGCGCTCGGCGAACACGTATTCGCGCGGGATCTTGTAGGCGGCGAGGCGTGTTTCGCAGAACGCGCGCAGCGCGTCGGCATCGACCGCGCCTTCGGCGCCGCTCGTGCCGCCGGCCGCGCGCAGCACGACGTGCGCGACCACGGTTTCGCCCCATTCCGGATGCGCGCGACCGATCACGGCCGCCTCCGCGACGGCCGGATGCGCGGTCAGCACGTCCTCGACTTCCTTCGAATAGACGTTCTCGCCGCCCGTCACGATCATGTCCTTGATCCGGTCGACGACGAACAGATAGCCGTCGTCGTCGATGCGCGCGACGTCGCCGCTGCGATACCAGCCGTCGTCCGCGAACGCGGCGCGCGTCGCGTCGGGGGCGTCGAGATAGCCGAGCATCATGCTGTCCGCGCGCAGCAGGATTTCGCCGATCTCGCCTGGCCGCGCGTCGTCGCCCGACGCGGTCACGACCCGCACGTCAACGCCCGGCGTGCCCCGACGGCCGATCGAACCGGCCTTCATGGTCTGCTCGAACGGGTACAGCACGGTGCCGGCGGGCCCCGTCTCGGTCATTCCGTACACCTGATAGAACGCCTCGCTGCGGTACGCATGCATCAATCGGCGCGCGAGCTCCGCGCCGATCGGCCCGCCGCCGTACAGCCAGGCGCGCATGCTCGTCAGGTCGAACGACGCGAAATCGGCGATCGTATCGAGCGGCAGCGTGTACGACACGGGCGCGCCGAAGTACAGCGTCGCCTGCTCGGCTTCGACCGTCTGAAGAAAGCGCAGCGGATGATAGTCGCGCATCAGCACGACGGTGCCGCCCACGTAGAGCGTGCCGCCGAACCAGTTGTTGAGCGGCGACGCGTGCCAGATCGGCATCGCCGTCAACGTGCGCTCGCGCTCGGTCATCGACAGCGCGAGCGCGCTCGTCGCGGCGGCGAGCGCGACCGTCCGGTGGCTGTGCATGCAGCCCTTCGGGCGTCCCGTCGTGCCGGACGTGTAGAGGATCTCGGCGAGCGCGGTGTCGTCGGGCGTGCCGGACGCGATGCCGGCCGCATCCGCGACGAGGCGGTCGAACGGCGCGGCGCCGTTCGCCTCGCCCTCGGTCGCGAGACGTTGCGCGCCGTGCTCGACCTTCGCGAGCACGGGCGCGAGCGCGGCGTCGAACAGCACCGCGCGGCTCGCGCTGTGACCGAGGATGTAGTCGACTTCCGGCGCCTGCAGCTTGTGGTTGATCGGCACGACGGCCGCACCGATGCGCCACGCGCCGAAGAGCAGATCGAAGAACGCGGGCGTGTTGAAGCACATCGCGGCGACGCGCTCGCCCGGCGCGATGCCGAGCGCGGCGAGCACCTCGGCCGCGCGCCGCGAGCGCCGCTGCATGTGCCGGTACGTGATCGTCGCGCCGTCGTAGCGCAGGAACGGTTTGTCGGGCGTCGCGCGCGCGGCGCGATCGAGTGCGGCAATCAGGTTCATCGCTTCGGGCTCCGTTCGTTCTGCGGGCGATCGTTCGGGCGGATGCGGCGCGACATGCGGCGGTCGGCTTCGGGCGAGGTGCCGCATGTCGCGCCGTGCCGGCGGAGCCGGCTGGGCCTAATGCCGGCGCGGCGTAGCGCGCGCCGCGCACGGTCGCACGGTCGCACGGTCGCACGCTCACAGGCTCACACACTCACACACTCACACACTCACACACTCACACACTCACACACTCACACACTCACGCGGCGTATGCGCGTTGCAGCAGCGCGGCGACGTCCACGCGGCGCGAATCGAGCGCGCCGGTCACGCGGCCCCAGGCCGGCTCGCCGAAGCGAGTCGCGATGAAGCCGTCGCTGACGAAGGCGGGCGCCGCGTCGAGCAGGAGACACGCCTGCGCGACGAGCGCGATGCGTTGCGCGAGCACGCGGCCGAGCGCTTCGAGCGCGTCGGGCGGCGTGCCGAGCAGCGCGCGCAGCGCGTCGAGCTCCGCGCGAATCCGCGCATCGCGGCCGCCGAGCGCGTGCAGCTCGTCGACGAGCACGTGCGCCGCGTCGGGCTCGCGCGCGATCGCGCGCATCACGTCGAGGCACATCACGTTGCCCGAGCCTTCCCAGATCGAATTGACGGGCGCCTCGCGGAACAGCCGCGCGATCGGGCCGTCGTCGACATAGCCGTTGCCGCCGAATACTTCCATCACTTCGCCCGCGGCCTCGACCGCACGCTTGCAGACCCAGAATTTCGCGGCCGGCGTGACGATGCGCGTCCACGCGTGCTCGTCGCGCTCGAACGCCTGCGCGAGCCGCATCGCGAGCGCGAGCGCCGCTTCGCTTTCGAGCGCGAGATCGGCGAGCACCGCGCGCATCAGCGGCTGCTCGGCGAGCGCGCGGCCGAACGCGTGACGCCGCCGCGTGTACGCGATCGCCTGCACGAGCCCCTGGCGCAGGATCGCCGCGCTGCCGAGTACGCAGTTCAGGCGCGTGTAGGTCGCCATTTCGATGATCGTCGGAATGCCACGGCCTTCCTCGCCGAGCATCACGCCCCACGCGTCGCCGAGCTCGATCTCGCTGCTCGAGTTGCTGCGGTTGCCGACCTTGTTCTTCAGGCGCTGGATCAGCACCGCGTTCTTCGTGCCGTCCGGCCGCCAGCGCGGCAAGTAGAAGCACGACGGGCCGCCCGATTCGGTGCGCGCGACGACAAGGTGCGCATCGCACATCGGCGCGGAGAAGAACCATTTGTGGCCGCGCAGCAGATAGTCGCCGCCGCGGCCGCCCGCGCCGACGGGCACCGCGATCGTCGTGTTCGCGCGCACATCCGAGCCGCCCTGCTTTTCGGTCATCCCCATGCCGATCAAGATCGACTGCTTCGCGTCGATCGGCACGTCGCGGGGGTCGTGGACGTCGCTGTAGAGCTTGTCTTTCAATTGCGCCCATAGCGCGGGCTCTTTCCGGAGGACCGGGATGCTCGCCTGCGTCATCGTCGCCGGACACAGCGTGCCCGCCTCGATCTGGCCGTGCAGATAGAAGCCCGCCGCGTTCGCCGCCCAGCGGCCCGCGCGCGATTCGCGCAACGCAAGCGAGATCAGGCCCTGCTCGCGATAGAGGCCGAGGAGCGCGTGCCAGCTCGGGTGGAAATCGACGCGGTCGATCCGGCGGCCGCGGCGATCGAACGCGTTCAGCTCCGGAGCGTGGCGGTTCGCGTCCTCGGCCTGTTGCGCGGTGTCGCGCGCGCCGAGCCGCGCGCCGTATGCGCCGAGCCGCGGCGCGGCCCACGACGCGCCCGCGCGTTCGAGCATTTCACCCAGCGCGGCGTCGGTCGCGAAGAGGTTATAGTCGGTCAATTCGTCGAACTGGTTGCTCACCTCGTGGGTCGACCAGGCCATGATGGGCGTCTCCGTGTTGGTGTTCGGCTCGATCAGGTTAGCAAAGATGACTTCGCGACATGTTCAGGTTTCCGCGCCCGCCGAGCGGTCGATCGCTCAGCCGCAGCCGGCCTTGCGCCGCCGTCCGCGGCAGCGTCGCGCGCACGCGAGCTCGGAGGCGCTGCAGCAGGCGTTTGTTCAGGTTTTGCTCGAGCGCGGCTACGCGAAGGCGACGATCCGCGAGATCGCCGCGGTTGCAGGCGTGAGCGTTGGCACGTTCTACGAGTATTTCGGCGACAAGGAGAGTCTCGCCGCGCTCACGATCCATCATTACGTGAAGACGATCGCGACGCGGATGCGGGGCGTCGTCGATACGCGGCGCGGCGCGCGCCGCCGGGCGATCGCGGCCGCGCTCGTCGACGCGCAGATCGATGCGCTCGAGCAGGACGCGCGGGTGTGGGCCGCGATGTTCACGCTCGAGCGCAAGGTCTCGCCGATCGACGCGTATCGCCGGCATTACGACGACTACGTCGCGCTGTGGCGCGATGCGCTCGCCGGCGCGAGCGATGCGCCGGCTGACGCGCGGCTCGGCGTGGCGGCGCGCGTCGTGCATGCGCTGTGCTACGGGTGGGTGTCGCAGTCGCTGCTCACGCAAGGGGCGGATGTCGACGTCGCGCAGTTGCGCGGCGAGCTGCATCGGGCGGTGGACGCGTATCTCGCGGCCGAGGCCGATGACGAGGCGGCGGGGTAGGCGGCTGCCGGATGAGCGGGATGTGTTGCCGATGCCGCTCCGGCGAGCGGCATCGGGCGTGGTGCGCGGCGGCGGGCGATTGGGCGATTTCGGCGGGTTTTGCGAAGTCTCTCGCTGGGTGAATGTTTGCCTCGATCTGCGAATTTCCCGGTTGTTTTGTTGCGCTGTCCTTCAACTTCCGGGCCATTGAACGGTCGGGCTGCTGGATGGCCGAGCGGCTGAATGGACAATCCGCTGACCTGCCGACCTGCTGACCTGCTGACCTGCTGACCTGCTGACCTGCTGACCTGCTGACCTGCTGACCCGCCGATCCGCCGATCCGCCGATCCGCCGATCCATCGATCCATCGATCCATCGATCCATCGATCCATCGATCCATCGATCCATCGATCCATCGATCCATCGATCCATCGAAAGTTTCGACCCTATTACCGAGACTGCTGCTCGCCAACCGCCCGCATCTTCCGCCCGAAGGCCCTCGGCGGCACTCCGGCCGCACGGAGCAATCGAGCCGTTCCTCGCGTCCAGCCTCCGCTATCAATCCAATGCATGAGTTTTCGTCATGCCTTCCATGACGAACTTTCGATTGTCGCCGGATATTGGCTCGGGCCAAATCGGCACCGTTACCCCGCGCATCGGCAACGGCCGGCGCGCCTGTCCACGAAACGAGGAGGAGCCATGCAGAGCGCCGCCGCGCCCCGTTCGAAGCTGCACGACGTCGGCACGACGATCTTCACGGTCATCGGCCAGCTCGCCGCCGAGCACCAGGCGCTGAATCTGTCGCAGGGCGCGCCGAATTTCGCGCCCGATCCGGCGCTCGTCGAGCGCGTCGCGCGCGCGATGCGCGACGGACACAACCAGTACGCGCCGATGGCGGGCGTCGCCGCGCTGCGCGAGGCGCTCGCGGTCAAGACGGAGCGCCTGTACGGCGCGCGCTACGATCCGGAATCCGAAATTACCGTCGTCGCGAGCGCGAGCGAGGGGCTCTACGCGACGATCAGCGCGCTCGTGCATCCGGGCGACGAGGTGATCTACTTCGAGCCGTCGTTCGACAGCTACGCGCCGATCGTGCGCCTGCAGGGCGCAACGCCCGTCGCGATCAGTCTCTCGCCCGAGCGTTTTCGCGTGAACTGGGACGAAGTGGCCGCCAAAATCACGCCGCGCACACGGATGCTGATCGTCAACACGCCGCACAACCCGACCGCGACGATCTTCGGCGACGCCGACATCGCGCGCCTCGCGCAGCTCACCGAGGGCACCGACATCGTGATCCTGTCCGACGAGGTGTACGAACACGTCGTGTTCGACGGCGCGCGCCATCACAGCATGGCGCGTCATCGCGCGCTCGCCGAGCGCAGCGTGATCGTGTCGTCGTTCGGCAAGTCGTATCACGTGACGGGCTGGCGCGTCGGCTATTGCCTCGCGCCCGTCGAGCTCACGCGCGAGCTGCGCAAGGTGCACCAGTTCATGACGTTCGCGGCCGACACGCCGATGCAGCACGCGTTTGCCGACGCGCTCGCCGAGCCGTCGAGCTATCTCGAACTCGGCGCGTTCTACGAGCGCAAGCGCGACCTGCTCGTGCGCGAGCTTGCCGGCTCGCGTTTCGAGCTGCTGCCGAGCGAGGGCTCGTTCTTCATGCTCGCGCGCTTTCGGCATTTTTCCGGCGAGTCCGACGCCGATTTCGTGCTGCGCGCGATTCGCGACGCGCGCGTCGCGACGATCCCGCTGTCCGCGTTCTACGCGGACGGCGCGAACACCGGCTGCATCCGCCTCAGTTTTTCGAAGGACGACGCGACGCTGATCGAAGGCGCGCGCCGTCTGCGCAGCCTCTGACGCGCGCGGCGCGCGCGACCGGGCGAGACCCCGACCGGACAAGATCCCGACCTCAAGGAGAATCATCGATGAAACGACTGCAAATCTGGCTGGCGCTCGCATGCGCGTTGGGCGTCGTCGCGGGCTGCGGCGCGGCGCGCGCCGAGGCTTCGCAAACGCTGCGCTTCGGTCTCGAAGCGCAATACCCGCCGTTCGAATCGAAGGCGGCGAACGGCGAGCTGCAGGGCTTCGACATCGACGTCGGCAACGCCGTCTGCAAGGAGGCGAAGCTCGCGTGCAAGTGGGTCGAGACGTCGTTCGACGGGCTGATTCCCGCGCTGCAGGGGCGCAAGTTCGACGCGATCAACTCGGCGATGAACGCGACCGACCAGCGCCGTCAGGCGATCGACTTCACGACGGTGATCTACCGCGTGCCGACGCAGCTGATCGCGCGTGCGGACAGCGGCCTCGCGCCGGCGCCGGAATCGTTGAAGGGCAAGCGGATCGGCGTGTTGCAGGGCTCGATCCAGGAGGCGTACGCGAATGCGCACTGGGCGGGCTCGGGCGTGCGGATCGTCGCGTATCAGGACCAGAACCAGGCGTACGCGGATCTCACCGCGGGCCGCCTCGACGGCACGCTCGTGCTTGCGCCGGCGGGGCAGCGCGGGTTCCTGTCGCGGCCGGATGCGAAGGGTTTCGCGTTCGTCGGGCAGCCGGTGCGCGACGACAAGATTCTCGGCGGCGGCATCGCATTCGGGCTGCGCAAGGGCGACGATGCGCTGAAGACGCGCCTGAACGCCGCGATCGACAAGCTGAAAGCGGACGGCACCGTGAAGGCGCTCGGCCGGAAGTATTTCGGCGACATCGACATCTCGACGAAGTGACGGAGGCGGCGCGATGAGCGAGCGGGCGACGCGCGATTCGTCGGCCGGCGCGGATGCGATCGGTGCCGATGCGGCGGGCGATGGCAATGGCGATGGCGTTGCTGCCGGCGTCGCGCCGGATGCATCGATTACAGCTACAGCCGTTTCGTTATCCGATGCATGTCGAATCGGCGCGGCATCCGGCGCGAGCGCGGGCGCCGGCGTGAGCGGCGGGGCGCTGCGCGCAGCGGCAAGCGTTGCGATTGCCGCTGCCGCGGAGATGGCCGAAGCCGCTGAAGCCACCGAAGCCACCGAAGCCACCGAAGCCACCGAAGCCACCGAAGCCACCGAAGCCACCGAAGCCACCGAAGCCACCGAAACCACCGAAGCCACCGAAGCTGCCGCTCGCGCGCACGCGATCGAATCAGCGCTCGTCGACGAACTCGGCGCCGCGCTCGTCACGCGCTCGGCCGCGATCGAGCCGCGCTATTTCACCGCGTATAACGAAGCGCCCGGCGTCCGCCCGCTCGCGCTCGTGCGGCCGGCCTGCGTCGACGACGTGTCGCGCGCGCTCGCGCTTTGCACGCGGCTGTGGCAGCCGGTCGTGCCGCAGGGCGGCTTGACGGGGCTCGCGGGCGGCGGCGTCGCGCTCGGCGGCGAAGTCGTGCTCTCGATGGAGCGCTTCGCCGGAATCGAGGAGATCGACGCAGCGGCCGGCACGATGACCGTGCGCGCGGGCACGACGCTGCAAGCGGTTCAGGAAGCGGCGGACGCGGCGGGTTTCGCGTTCGGCGTCGATCTCGGCGCACGCGGCTCGTGCCAGATCGGCGGCATGCTCGCGACCAACGCGGGTGGCACGCGCGCGATCCGCTTCGGAATGATGCGCGAGCAGACGCTCGGCATCGAAGCCGTGCTGGCGGATGGGACGATCGTCACGTCGCTGAACAAGGTGCTGAAGAACAATGCCGGCTACGACGTGAAGCAGCTCTTCATCGGCAGCGAAGGCACGCTCGGCATCGTCACGCGCGCGGTGCTGAGGCTGCATCCGCCGCTCGCGCGGCACGCGACGGCGCTGTGTCGAGTGCCCGATTACGGCACGCTCGTGCGGCTCTGGCGCGACGTGCGCGCGGCGCTGCCGGGCGTCGTCAGCTTCGAGGCGATGTGGCCGGCGTTCTATCGCTACGTTGCCGAGAACACGCCGGGCTTGACCGCGCCGTTCGGCGCGGGCGGCGATTTCGTCATCCTGATCGAATGCGCGGCGAGCGGCGCGCATGCCGACGCGCGCGACGCGCTCGAGCAATGCCTCGGCGCATGCTTCGACGCCGGCCTCGTGACCGATGCGGCGCTTGCCGCGTCGGAGCGGCAGGCGCGCGATATGTGGACGCTGCGCGAAGGGCTCGCGATCGATGCGCTGCCGCATCTGCTCAATTTCGACGTGAGCCTGCCTGTCGCGGAACTCGGCGCGTTCGCCGAACGTTGCAACGCCGCGCTGCGCGCGCGTTGGCCGCATGCGGTGTGTCTGTGCTTCGGGCATGTCGGCGACGGCAACGTGCACGTCGGCGTGTCGCTCGCCGATCTGCCCGCGCATGGCGCGGATAGCGTCGAGCGCGCCGTCTACGGGGTCGTGCGTGAAATGGGCGGATCGATATCGGCCGAGCACGGGATCGGTGTGCACAAGCGGCCGTTTCTCGCGTATTCGCGCAGTGCGGCCGAGATCGGCGTGATGCGGGCGATGAAGGCCGCGCTCGATCCGCTCGGGATTCTGAATCCCGGGAAGGTGTTGTAGCGCGATCGGGGCAGGCGTTGCCCCGTGTGTGCGAGCGTCTTCCGCCTGAGGGCGCGGCGCTGGCCCGCGTTGCAGCCGATGGTGGGCGCCTTCGCGATCGTGATCGTCGTTGCGGGCGCAGCGATCTTTCGTATCATCGCTGCCGCACGCCGCACGCCGCACGCCGCACGCCGCACGCCGCACGCCGCACGCCGCACGCCGCACGCCGCACGTCGCACGCCAACCGCCAACCGCCAACCGCCAACCGCCAACCGCCAACCGCCAACCGCCAACCGCCAACCGCCAACCGCCAACCGCCAACCGCCAACCGC
>NZ_JPWT01000078.1:0-51839 GCF_000773065.1 Burkholderia sp. ABCPW 111
CCAAAGCCAAAGCCAAAGCCAAAGCCAAAGCCAAAGCCAAAGCCAAAGCCAAAGCCAAAGCCAAAGCCAAAGCCAAAGCCAAAGCCAAAGCCAAAGCTGGTACCGGTACCTTCGCCGGAGCGGGAAGCGACGGCGGCGGCGATGCGCGTCTGTCGCTACAACGCTACGACGGCTGCCATCGCCCGGGCGGCACGCCGAACATCCGTTTGAAATGGCGGGTGAAGTGGCTTTGATCGGAGAAGCCGCACGCGGCGGCGACGTCGGCGACGCTCGCGCCCGCGCGCAGCGGTGCGAGCGAGCGTTGCAGGCGCAACTGGTTGCGCCATGCGTGCGGCGGCATGCCGGTTGCGCGCGAGAACAGGCGCGCCGCATGGAACGGCGACAGCTCGGCCGCTCGCGCGACGTCCGACAGCGTGACGGATTCGGACAGATCGGCGGCGAGCCGCTCGCGCATCGCATCGACGCGCCGGCGGTCGGCCGCGACGTCGCGCGGCGCGGTGCGATTGCCGGCGTGACGCGCGATCAATGTCGAGTAGGCGTCGAGCATCGCGGTTTCGGCGGAGAGCGGATCGTCGATCGGCCGGGGCGCGCTTGCGTCGCGAGGGAGCGCATCCGGCAGCCAGGCCGAAGTCGAAACCGAGCCGGAACCCGAATCCAAAGCCGGACCCGGACCCGAAGCCAAACCCGAAGCGCGGCCCGCCGCCGCGACGCGTTCGCCTCGCAGCAGCCGATCGATCGCCTCACGCAGCCCCGTCGCGCCGCTCGCTTCCATCAGCCGATGCGCGGCGACGAGCCGCGCGGCGAGGTCCGCGTCGTGGATGACGTCGAGCCGGAACCACGGCTGCGGCTGCGGCGTGCCCGCGATTTCGTCGGCGAGCGCGCGGATGAAGTCGACGGGCGCGTAGGCCACGCGATAGCGCCAGCCGTCTTCGGCCGCGCGCGAGCCGGTGTGGATCTCGCCCGGATTGATGACGGGGATCGAGCCCGTGTCGGCGACATAGGCGCTGCCGCGGCACGTGTAGCGCTCGGCGCCCGCCACGATGACGGGAATCGTGTACGCGTCGTGCCAGTGCGGCGCGAACGCATGGTCGCGGTAGGTCGCCGTGACGAAGTCGGCGTCCGGCAGCAGCGGCGTGCGCCAGTATCGGACCTGCTCGTGCGCGCGTTCGGATCGCATGGCGGCGGCTCGCGACGGTCCGGCGATGCGGGTGCGCCCGTTATCTGACCGGAATCGGCGTGCCGGTCGGCACGGGCACCGCGGTCACGCTGTTCTTCGGGCTGCCCGTCGCGATCCGGTCGCTGTAGGTCAGATAGACGAGCGTGTTGCGCTTCTTGTCGACGACGCGCACGACGTGCAGCGTCTTGAAGATGAACGACAGCCGCTCGCTGAACACGTCGGTCTGCTGCCTGAGCGGCTCGGTGAAGCGGATCGGGCCGACCTGCCGGCACGCGATCGACGCCTCGGTCGGGTCCTCGGCGATGCCGAGCGTGCCCTTGATGCCGCCCGTGCGGGCACGCGACACGTAGCACGTGATGCCGCTCACGAGCGGATCGTCGTACGCTTCGACGACGACGCGGTCGGAGCCCGTCAGGCGGAAATTGGTGTTGACGCTTGCGACTTCCTCGGCGCGCGCGGCCGGCGTGGCGATCGAGACGAGGGCGGCGCAGGTCGCGAGGACAGCGAAATAACGGTTTTTCATCGGTGGGGAAGCGGCGGATGCGTGGCGAGAAGCAGAGCACGACTCTAGCATGCCGCCGCCGGCGCGACGGTGCGCGGCACAACGAAAACGTAGAGGGGAAAAGCAAAAAGGCCCGTCGCGAACGACGGGCCTTCGAAGCTGGCTCCCCGACCTGGGCTCGAACCAGGGACCTACGGATTAACAGTCCGGCGCTCTACCGACTGAGCTATCGGGGAATAAGACGGTTCGGCGTGCTTGACGCCTCGAAACTAGGCGGCCATGAAAAAGCCCGTCTGCAACGGGCCTTTGCAATTCTTGGCTCCCCGACCTGGGCTCGAACCAGGGACCTACGGATTAACAGTCCGGCGCTCTACCGACTGAGCTATCGGGGAACAAACAGCAGAGAAATGAGATTCTATGAGGCGCTGGCCGATCTGTCAATACTTTTGCACATCGGCTTCGTCACGCGACGTCGCGTCGCGCCCCGCGAGCGCGGGCGATCAGCGCTCGAGCAGGTGCAGCTTGTCCTGCACGTCTTTCCACTCGTCGGCGTCGGCGGGTGCGGGCTTCGTCTTCGTGATCGACGGCCAGTTCTTCGCGAGCTCGGCGTTCAGCGGGGTGAACTGCTGCTGGTCGCCCGGCACGTCTTCTTCGGCGTAGATCGCATTGGTCGGGCATTCGGCGACGCACACCGCGCAGTCGATGCACTCGTCCGGATCGATCGCGAGAAAGTTCGGGCCTTCACGGAAACAGTCCACAGGGCATACATCGACGCAATCCGTGTATTTGCACTTGATGCACGCTTCAGTCACAACGTGGGTCATTCAAAACGCTCCTGCGGCGGAATCTAGGTATGTATGGGGGCGACGCATGGCGCCAAAACCGGCATTGTAACTGATGCGCCAAACCCGCATTGCGCGCTCGACTTCGCCGCTTATACCGTTTCGTGATTAGTTTATGGCGGAACGCGCGGCGCCGCGGCGCTTCGGCGCGGATTTGCGCCGCATTCGGGTAACATGCGTCAACCGGAGGGCAGGCGCGCCGCGCGCGAACGCTCGGGCTCCGTCTCGATCTTGGCAGTCTGGAATCATGATCATCACTTCGCTGCTCGATACCGACCTGTACAAATTCACGATGATGCAGGTCGTTCTGCATCATTTTCCCGCCGCAAGCGTCGAATACCGCTTCAAGTGCCGCACGCCCGGCGTCGACCTCGTGCCGTACATCGACGAGATCCGCGCCGAGGTCCGCTCGCTGTGCGAGCTGCGTTTCACCGATCCCGAGCTCGACTACCTGCGCCGGCTGCGCTTCATCAAGAGCGATTTCGTCGATTTCCTCGCGCTTTTTCATCTGAACGAGAAATACATCTCGATCATGCCGTCGCAAAAAGGCAGCGGCGAGATCGACATCGAGATCAAGGGGCCGTGGCTGCATGCGATCCTCTTCGAGATCCCGGTGCTCGCGATCGTCAACGAGGTGTACTTTCGCAACACGCAGCGCCGGCCCGACTACCGCGAAGGGCGCGAGCGGCTGCGCGAGAAGATCCAACTGCTCGGCGCGAAGCCCGAGTTCGCCGACTGCAAGATCGCCGACTACGGCACGCGCCGCCGCTTCTCGAAGATCTGGCACGAGGAGGTGCTGCGCACGCTGCGCGACGGGCTCGGCGCGCAGTTCGCCGGCACGAGCAACGTCTACTACGCGATGCAGCACGAGATCACGCCGCTCGGCACGATGGCGCACGAGTATCTGCAGGCCTGCCAGGCGCTCGGCCCGCGGCTGCGCGATTCGCAGACCTACGGCTTCGAGATGTGGGCGAAGGAATATCGCGGCGATCTCGGAATCGCGCTGTCGGACGTCTACGGAATGGACGCGTTCCTGCGCGACTTCGACATGTATTTCTGCAAGCTCTTCGACGGCGCGCGCCACGACTCGGGCGATCCGTTCGACTGGGGCGAGCGGCTCATCCAGCACTACGAGGAAAATCGCTGCGATCCGCGCACGAAGGTGCTCGTGTTTTCCGACGCGCTCGACATCCCGAAGGTCATGCAGCTGTACGAGCGGTTCCGCGGGCGCTGCAAGCTCGCGTTCGGCGTCGGCACGAACCTGACCAACGATCTCGGCTACCAGCCGCTGCAGATCGTCATCAAGATGGTGCGCTGCAACGGGCAGCCCGTCGCGAAGCTGTCCGATTCGCCCGGCAAGAGCATGTGCGACGACAAGGCGTACCTCGCGTATCTGCGCCAGGTGTTCGGGATCACGCAGCCGCCCGACGACGACGCGGGCAAGTGACGCCGCCCGCAAGGGCGGCGCGCGAGCGCGGCCGCATCGACGCAGCGCGCATGCGGGCCGCACGGCCCGCTTTTTTTCGTGTCCGCCGCGACGGGCGCGCGCCGCATCGGCCGGTATAATCGGGCCGGTATCGAAGGCCATCGTCACGAGGAGTTCATGGACACATCGGCTGCCCGCCGCAACATCCTCGCGCGCATCCGCGCCGCGCAGGGCCGCCCGGCCGAGCTGGCCGAGGTGGAGCGCGAGCATGCGGCCGATTACGTCGCGCGCCATCCGGCGGGGCCGCGGCCGCCGCTCGAAGGCGATCTCGTCGCGCGCTTCGTCGACGAGGCGCTGCGGCTCGAGACGACCGTCGACACCGTCGCGTCGATGCGCGACGCGCCCGCCGCGGCCGCCGCGTATCTGCGGCGCACGGGGCTCGGCACGCAGGCGATCGCGTGGCCGACGCTCGACGAACTCGACTGGGCGGGCGCGGGGCTCGCGGTCGAATTCAGGAAGCCCGTGGACGGCGACGTCGTCGGCATCACCGGCTGTTTTTGCGCGACGGCGGAAACCGGCTCGCTCGTTCTGCTGTCTAGTCCGAAGACGTGCTCGTCCGCCGCGCTGTTGCCCGAAACCCATATCGCGCTCGTGAGCGCGTCGCGCATCGTCGCGGGGCACGAGGACGCGTTCGCGTTGATCCGCGCGGAGCGCGGCGCATTGCCGCGCGCGGTGAACTTCGTGTCGGGGCCGTCGCGCACCGGCGACATCGAGCAGACGATCGTGCTCGGCGCGCACGGGCCGTATCGCGTTCACGCGATCGTCGTGCGCGACGCGTGACGCGTGACGCCACGGTCGCCGCCGTCGCGTTGCGCGCCGTATCCATTCGCAATTCAAGAGGAACTCACATGAAACGACATGCCGCCTGGGCGGGCATGGCGCTGGGAGGCGCGCTAGGCGCCGCTCCCGCGCTCGCATCGGCCGCAACGCTCGACGGTGCCGCGCTTTCCGCGTTCTGGGCGATCCCGTTCGCGGGCATCCTGCTGTCGATCGCGCTCTTTCCGCTGATCGCGCCCGTGTTCTGGCATCACCATTTCGGCAAGATCGCCGCGGCCTGGGCGGTCGCGTTCCTGATTCCGTTCGCCGCGACGTTCGGCTTCGGCACCGCGTTCGGCACGCTGATGCACGCGCTTTTCGAGGAATACATTCCGTTCATCGTGCTGCTGACGTCGCTGTATACGGTCGCGGGCGGCATCTGCGTGCGCGGCAACCTGCACGGCACGCCGAAGCTCAACACCGGCATTCTCGCGCTCGGCACCGTGCTCGCGAGCGTGATGGGCACCACGGGCGCCGCGATGTTGCTGATCCGGCCGCTCTTGCGCGCGAACGACAACCGCAAGCACGTCGTGCACGTCGTCGTGTTCTTCATCTTCCTCGTCGCGAACGCGGGCGGCTCGCTGTCGCCGCTCGGCGATCCGCCTCTCTTCCTCGGTTTCCTGAACGGCATCGATTTCTTCTGGACGACGATCCATCTCGCGCGGCCGATGCTTTTCATCTGCGCAATCCTGCTCACGCTCTTCTTCGCGATCGATACGTACTTCTATCGGAAGGGCGGCGAGGAGCGCAAGCCGTTCCTCGATCCGACGCCCGATTCGCACGGCGTGTCGATCGAGGGCAAGATCAACTTCGTGCTGCTCGGCGCGGTGATCGCGCTCGTGCTGATGAGCGGCTTGTGGAAGCCGGGCGTCACGTTCGACCTGTTCGGCACGCACGTCGCGCTGCAGAACGCGGTGCGCGACGTCGCGCTCGTCGCGGTCGCGCTCGTGTCGCTCGCGATCACGCCGCGCTCGGCGCGCGAGGGCAACGCGTTCAACTGGGCGCCGATCGAGGAGGTCGCGAAGCTGTTCGCGGGCATCTTCGTGACGATCGCGCCCGTGATCGTGATCCTGCGCGCGGGCGGCGACGGCGTGTTCGCGCCGATCGTCCATCTCGTCACGGACGCCGACGGCAAGCCGATCGACGCGATGTATTTCTGGGCGACGGGCGTGCTGTCGTCATTCCTCGACAACGCGCCGACCTATCTCGTGTTCTTCAATCTCGCGGGCGGCGACGCGCAGGCGCTGATGACGACGGGCGCGACGACGCTCGCGGCGATTTCCGCGGGCGCCGTGTTCATGGGCGCGAACAGCTATATCGGCAACGCGCCGAACTTCATGGTGAAGGCGATCGCCGAGTCGCGCGGTGTGAGAATGCCGAGCTTCTTCGCGTACCTCGGCTGGGCGCTCGTGATTCTCGTGCCGGTGTTTTTGCTGACGACGTGGGTGTTTTTCGGCGGTTAGGCAAGATGACGATGACGGCCGCGCGGGCGGCGGGCGGCGCGATGCGCGCGTTCGCCGCCCGCGCGGCGTGACGGAGACGGCAATGCAGAAAATCCTGGTCGCGCACTCGATCTTCCCGGACGTGATCGAGCGGCTCAAGCAATATTTCGACGTGGACTGGAACGACGGCGACGCGCTGTCGCCCTTCGCGCTGAAGGCGCGTCTCGCGGACAAGGACGGCGCGCTGACGGCGAGCGACGTGATCGACGCGTCGGTGCTCGCGGCCGCGCCGCGGCTGCGCGTCGTGTCGAACATGGCGGTCGGATACAACAACTTCGACATCGGCGCGTTCAACGCCGCGCACGTGCTCGGCACCAACACGCCCGACGTGCTGAACGAGACGACGGCCGATTTCGGCTGGGCGCTGATGATGGCGGCCGCGCGGCGGATGGCCGAAGCGGAGCACTGGCTGCGCGCGGGGCAGTGGCGCAAGTGGTCGTACGACAGCTTTCTCGGCGCGGACATCCACGGCGCGACGCTCGGCGTGATCGGCATGGGCCGCATCGGCCAGGCGCTCGCGCGGCGCGCGCGCGGCTTCGACATGCGCGTGATCTATCACAACCGCTCGCGCGTCGCGCCGGAGATCGAGGCGCAGTTAAATGCCGAGTACGTGTCGAAGGCGGCGCTCCTCGCGCAGGCCGATCACGTGGTGCTCGTGCTGCCGTATTCGGCCGAGACCCGCCATACGATCGGCGCGGCCGAGCTCGCGCTGATGAAGCCGACCGCGACGCTCACGAACATCGCGCGCGGCGGGATCGTCGACGACGCCGCGCTCGCCGCGGCGCTGCGCGACAAGCGGATCGCCGCAGCCGGCCTCGACGTGTTCGAAGGCGAGCCGGGCGTGCATCCGGCGCTGCTCGAGGTGCCGAACGTCGTGCTGACGCCGCACATCGCGAGCGCGAGCGAAGGCACGCGCCGCGCGATGGCGAATCTCGCGGCAGACAATCTGATCGCGGCGCTCGGCGTCGGGCCGCGCGCGGGCCGTCCGCCGAATCCGATCAATCCCGGCGTGCTGGGGAAGGCTCGCATATGACCGAAACCTTGTTGCTGGCCGCCGTCGTCGCGTTGGCGGTAGCGCTCGCCGTCGCGCTCTTCGCGCTGCTGCGCGGCGGCTCGCGCGGCGAAGGCCTCGAGCGGCTCGCCGAGCAGATCGACGACGCAAACGACGCGCACGCGCATGCGGCCGAGCGCCTCGAGCGCGAGCTGCGCGCGGAGATCGTTGACGGCGCGCGCAACTCGCGCACCGAGCTCGCGGGCAACTTCGCGCAACTGCAGCAGACGCTCGCCGCGCAGCTCTCGAGCGTCGCGACCGTGCAGAACAGTCAGATCGACGGCTTCGCGCAGCAGCTCGCGAAGCTCGTCGCGGGCAACACGCAGCAGTTCGACGCGATGCGCGACACGCTGCAGCGGCAGGCGCAGCTCGCGCGCGAAGAGCAGGGCGCGGCGCTCAGGCATTTCGGCGACACGCTCAATCAGCAGCTCAAGCAACTGACGGAGGCGAACGATCGCCGGATCGGAGAAGTGCGCGCGACGCTCGAAACGCGCCTGAAGGAAATCGAGGCGAACAACGCGGCGAAGCTCGAGGAGATGCGCCGCACCGTCGACGAGAAGCTGCACGCGACGCTCGAGCAGCGGCTCGGCGAATCGTTCAAGCTCGTGTCGGACCGGCTCGAGCAGGTGCATCGCGGGCTCGGCGAAATGCAGACGCTCGCGGCGGGCGTCGGCGATTTGAAGAAGGTGCTGACGAATGTGAAGACGCGCGGCACCTGGGGCGAAGTGCAGCTCGAGGCGCTGCTCGAGCAGATGCTGACGCCGGACCAGTATGCGAAGAACGTCGCGACGGTGCCGAAGAGCGGCGAGCGCGTCGAGTTCGCGATCCGGCTGCCTGGCCGGCACGACGACGGCGCGACAGGCGAAGCTCAGCCGGTGTGGCTGCCGATCGACGCGAAATTCCCTCGCGAGGATTACGAGCGCCTGATCGACGCGCAGGAGCGCGCGGACGCGGCGGCCGTCGACGAAGCGGCGCGCGCGCTCGAGGCGCGGATTCGCGCGGAGGCGCGCACGATCGCCGAGAAGTACGTCGCGCCGCCGCATACGACCGATTTCGCGCTGTTGTTCCTGCCGACCGAAGGGCTCTACGCGGAGATCCTGCGCCGTCCCGGCCTCACCGATCTGCTGCAGCGCGACTATCGCGTGACGGTCGCCGGCCCGACGACGCTGACGGCGCTCCTGAACAGCCTGCAGATGGGCTTCCGGACGCTCGCGATCGAGAAGCGCTCGAGCGAGGTCTGGCAGGTGCTCGGCGCGGTGAAGACCGAGTTCGGCAAGTTCGGCGACGTGCTCGCGCGGACGAAGTCGCAGCTCGAGACGGTCACGCGCTCGATCGAGGCGGCCGAGCAGCGCACGCGCGTGATGAACCGCAAGCTCAAGCAGGTCGAGGCGCTGCCGGGCGAGGTCGCGAACGGGCTGCTGGGCGCCGACGGCGCGGAGGCGGACGAGAGCTGACGCGCGCCGCGCGCAACGGCGAAAGCATCGCTGGTCTCGCGCGCCTCTGGCGTGCGGAACGAAAAACGGGGCGCCGCGTGCGCCCCGTTTTGCTTTGCCGGTTCGATCGTGTGCCGGGCGGCCTCGTTCGGCTTCGTGCGCTCGCGTTTTTGCCGGCCGCCCGTCGCGTTTCGCGCCGATCGCGGGCCGAAGCAAGCGATGTCGGCGTGATGCCGGCGTGACATCGACGCGCATGGACGTGCATCGGCTCGCGGCCGATTCAGGCGCCGCCGCCCGCGAGCCGCGCGAGCGCGTCGCCCGTCACGCGCACGACGCGCCAATCGGGCAGCACGTCCGCGCCCATCTTCCGATAGAAGTCGATCGCCGGTTGATTCCAATCGAGCACGGTCCATTCGAAGCGGCCGCAGCGGCGCTCGACCGCGATCGCCGCGAGCCGCCGCAGCAACTGCGTGCCGAGGCCCGTGCCGCGCTGCGACGGCTGCACGTACAGGTCTTCGAGATAGAGGCCTCGGCGGCCGAGGAACGTCGAATAGTTGTGAAAGTAGAGCGCGTAGCCGACGATCGCGCCGCCGTTTTCCGCGACGAGCGCCTCGGCGGACGGCCGCGCGCCGAAGAGCGCGTCGGCGAGATCGGCTTCGGTCGCGACGAACAGATGCGTGAGCTTCTCGAATTCGGCGAGCTCGCGCATCAGCGCGAGCATCGCGGGCACGTCGGCCGCCGCGGCCGCGCGGATCGCGATCGTCTCGTCGGCCGCTGCGCTCACGCTTCCTCCGGCGCGTCCGACAGCACGATCTCGATGCCGCCGAAGCGCGATGCGACCCAGTTGTACGCGTGGCACGCGATCCACAGCAGCACGAAGCCGACGATCGCGTTCAGCAGCAGCGCGCTGAAGATCGTGCTGACGATCGTGCCCAGCCCGACCGATTGGTCGCGGATGAATGCGTTGACGATGCCGAGCAGCACGATCGGCACGCTGAACGTCAGATAAACGAGGATCAGCGCTTTCGCGGTCTGCCCCGGCGCGATCGATGAGATTTGTTTTTTCATATACGAGTTGCCCCCGTGGAAGTGCTGAGATCGGATTCAGATGACGCCGTCGAACGGCAGGATGTCGACCGTCGCGCCGGCGTCGACGCGTGCGGCGTCGTGCGCGAGCACGATGAAGCAGTTCGCGTCGCTCAGGCTCTTGAGCGACGCCGAGCTTTGCGAGCCGGCGGGCGTCACGCGCCAGACGCCGCTCGCGTCGCGCGCCGCGCGCCCGCGCAGGAATTCGGTGCGCCCCGCGCGCTTCTTGAGCGGCGCGTCGCAGACGGCCGGGTAGCGCGGAAGCGGCGGCGCGTCGGCGCCCATCAGCGCGAGGAGCGCGTCGCGCACGATCACGACGAAGGTCGCCGCGACCGCGACCGGATTGCCCGGCAAGCCGAAGAAGAGCGCGGGCCGCGCGTCGCGTGCGCCCGCCCAGATGCGGCCGCACGCGAGCGGCCGGCCCGGGCGCATCGCGACGCTCGCGAACGTGACGTCGCCGAGCTTGTCGAGCAGCGCGCGCGTGAAATCGGCGTCGCCGACCGACACGCCGCCCGACGTGATCACCGCGTCCGCCTGCGCGGCCGCGGCCTTCAGCGTGGCTTCGAGCGCGGCGGGATCGTCGCGGACGATGCCGAGATCGAGCGCGTCGACGCCGACGCGCGCGAGCATCCCGGCGAGCGTCGCGCGGTTGCTGTCGTAGAGGCCGCCGTCGCGCAGCGGCTCGCCCGGCAGTTGCAGTTCGTCGCCCGTCGAGAAGAACGCGACGCGCACGCGGCGGCGCACCGCGACGTCGGCGATGCCGAGCGACGCGAGCAGGCCGAGATCGGCGGCGCGCACGACGCGGCCGGCGGCGAGCGCGCTCGCGCCGCGCGCGAGGTCCTCGCCCGCGCGGCGGCAGTGGTCGCCGCGCGCGGCGGCCGATGCGGGAAAGCGCACGACGTCGCCCGCCGCATCGACTTTTTCCTGCGGGATCACGGTGTCGCAGCCCGCGGGCATGCGCGCGCCCGTCATGATCCGCACGCACGCGCCGCTCGCGACACGCGGGCCGTCGAACGGATGGCCCGCGAGCGCGCGGCCCGCGACCGCGAGCTCGAGCGTGCCGTCGGCGGCCGGCGCGGCGAGCGCCGCGCCGTCGAACGCGTAGCCGTCCATCGCGGCGTTGTCGTAGGCGGGAATGTCGAACGGCGATGCGACGTCGCCGGCGAGCACGCGGCCGAGCGCATCGCGCAGCGCGACGCGCTCGACCTGCGCGACGCCCTCGACGAAACGCAACGCGAGCGCGCGCGCTTCGTCGACGGTCAGCGCGACGGCGTTCTCGGACGTGGCGGATGGCGTAGGCGTGGTGTGCGTGGTCATCGATGACGGCGCCGCTAGGCGGATTGTGTTCGGGGCCGGTGTCCCGGCCGCCGTTGTGACGCGCTCGCATCGCAAGCGGCGGGCGGCGCGAGCAACGAGATGCGGCCCGTCATGCGCGTTCGAGGCCGGCTAAGTCCCGCAAAGAGTTTGCATTGTAAAACGCCCGCTCGTCGTCAAACGGCACTTCGGCCGTCTTGTGGCGTGCGTACCACGCGCGCATCTTGCGCTCGCCGGACGCGAGATAGGCGCAGAGATCGTCGGCGAGCGCGGTGCTCACGAGCGCGAAGACGGGCTGCGCCGAGGCGCCGCCGTTCGCGTCGACGGTCGTCGCGAACGCGATCTCCGCGCGCTGCGCGTCGAGCGCGGCGCGCAGGCGCGCGGCGAGATCGGCGGGCAGGAACGGCGAATCGCATGGCGTGCACAGGACGAGCGGCGTGCTCGCCGCGCGCATGCCGGCGGCGAGCCCGGCGAGCG
Source organism: Burkholderia sp. ABCPW 111 (assembly GCF_000773065.1). Classification (NCBI taxonomy): domain Bacteria; kingdom Pseudomonadati; phylum Pseudomonadota; class Betaproteobacteria; order Burkholderiales; family Burkholderiaceae; genus Burkholderia; species Burkholderia sp. ABCPW 111. Next base: position 11,687 of record NZ_JPWT01000078.1, read on the forward strand.
GGCCGGCGAAGTCGGCGTGCGTGTCCGTAATGACGCGCGCGTGAAACGGCGCGCCGAGCGCCGCGTATGCATCGAGATGGCGATTCGCGCTGATGACGAGCGCGTCGACCTGCGGCGCGAGCCGGCGCAACACGTGCAACGCGAGCGGCTCGCCGCGCAGCGGCTGCAGCCCTTTGTCGACGCCGCCCATCCGCGTGCCGCGCCCGCCTGCGAGCAGCAGGCCGGTGATCGTGGAGGAGGGGGCGGCGTGCGGCGGCATCGTGAAAGCGGCGGGCGCGTCGAGCGGGCGGCGCGCCTAGCCGCCGATGTAGGACATTTCGACGCGCTTCGCTTCGCTTGCCGCTTCTACCGTCGCCGGCGCGCTGCCGCGCAATTGCGAATAGCGGTCGGTGCGCGCCTGCCAGATGTGGCCGATCACGGTGGCGATCTGCTCGTCGGTCGCGCCGCCGCGCACGAGGCTGCGCAGGTCGTGGCCGGACGAAGCGAAGAGGCACAGATACAGCTTGCCTTCCGTCGACAGCCGCGCGCGCGTGCAGTCGCCGCAGAACGCGCGCGTGACGCTCGAGATCACGCCGATCTCGCCGCTGCCGTCCGCGTAGCCCCAGCGCTGCGCGGTTTCGGACGGCGTGTGCCGCTCGAGCGGCACGAGCGGGAAGTGCTCGGCGATGCGCGCGACCACGTCGGCGGACGGCAGCACTTCGGCCATGTTCCAGCCGTTCGACGTGCCGACGTCCATGTATTCGATGAAGCGCAGCACGACGCCCGTGCCCTTGAAGCGGCGCGCCATCGGCACGATCTCGGCGTCGTTGGTGCCGCGCTTGACGACCATGTTGACCTTCACGGGCGCAAGGCCCGCCGCCTGCGCGGCGAAGATGCCGTCGAGCACGTCGGCGCTTGCGAAGTCGGCGTCGTTCATTCGCTTGAAGAGCGTGTCGTCGAGCGCGTCGAGGCTGACCGTCACGCGCGAGAGCCCCGCGTCGCGCAGGCTCCTCGCCTTGCGCACGAGGAGCGAGCCGTTCGTCGTCAGCGTGAGGTCGAGCGGCCGTCCGTCGACGGTCGTCATCTTTGCGAGGCGCTCGATCAGGAATTCGATGTTTTTACGCAGGAGCGGCTCGCCGCCCGTGATGCGGATTTTTTCGACGCCGTGTGCGACGAAAAGCCGCGCGAGCCGCTCGATTTCCTCGAGCGTCAGGAGGGCGCTGTGCGGCAAAAACGGGTAATCCTTGCCGAACACGGTACGCGGCATGCAGTACACGCATCGGAAGTTGCAGCGGTCCGTGACCGAGATGCGCAGGTCGCGCAACGGGCGCGCGAAGGCGTCGCGGAGCGTGCCGCTCGGCGCGAGCAGGGCGCCGGGCAGATCGGGCGCCGCGCTCACCGGGGTCACGGGGATGATGCGTCGGGACATGTGCGTTGCAAGATAAGCCAGACCTCCATTTTAGCTGGAAGCGCCGGGAGGGGCCGGGCATGGAAACCCGCAGAACCGGAGCACAGACAAAAAAGCCCGCCTTTTCGGGGCGGGCTTTTTCGTGCGATGGACGACCGGATCAGCGGTGAGTCGTCTCGACTTGCTGCATCGGCGTCGTGTCGACGGGCGGCAGCGGCTTGCGTTCGCGCGGCACGCGCATGGGCTGCACGATTTGCGCGGCGACGGCCTGAGCGGCATGCAGCTTGTCCGCGTCCGTATTGACCCAGACGAGGCCGGCGGCTTCGAGCACCGTTGAGAGGCTCGTGCCCGGCGCGGCCGCGACGGGGGCGGCGGCCGTAGCCGGTGCGATGGCCTCGGCAGCCGGCGCAGCCGGTGCTTCGGCGACGGCGGGCGGCTCGTGCGCGATGCGCGTTTCGACAGGCGCGGGCTGCGGCGCGACGGCCGGCGCTGGCTCGGCAATCGGGGCCGGAGCAATCGCCGGAGCCGCCGCTTCGGACACGTCCGCCGCGGCGGCTGCAACCGGTGCGGCCTCGACGGCAGCGGCCTCGGCCGGCGCGGCGGCTTGCGCCTGCACGGTTTCGGCCGGAGCCGGCTCGGCGTGCGCCGCGGCTGCCGGTGCGGCCTCCACCGCTGCGGCTTGCATCGGCGCTTCGACAGCGCGAGCGGGCGCTGCCGGAGCCTGCTCGGCCCCGGCGGCGGGCGTTTCGGCTGCCGCTTGCGGCTCGGCCGTCGCGCCGCTCTCGACGTGAGCGACCGCTTCCGCGGCGACGGCTGACGCCGCTACCGCCGCTATACCCGCCTGCGCGGCGTGCTGCGGCTCATGGCCGGCAACCGGCGCGGCGGCTTCGTGCACATCGGCTGCGGCCGCTTCGGCCGTCACGTCTTCGCCGGCTTCCGCCGCTTGCACGGCGCCTGCGGCTTCATCCTCGCGCTCGCGGCGGCCACCACGGCGACCGCGACGGCGACGGCGGCGTTCCTCGCCGTCGCGGGCGTTCGAATCGGCCTCGACGCCGGCTTCGGCGCCGAGCGCATGCGCCGGCTTCTCGGCCGGTTCCGCGTGGGCGCTTTCGCCGCGGTTCACCGTTTCGAGCGTCGCGACGTGCGGCACGGGCTTGCGCCGCTCGCCGCGTTCGCCGCGCTCACGGCGCTCGCTGCGCGGTGTTTCCGCGGCATCGACCGTTTCGGCGCGCTCACGCGGCTCACGCGGCTCGCGCTGTTCGCGCTGCTCACGGCTTTCGCGCGGTTCACGGCCTTCGCGACCTTCGCGGTTGTCCCGGCCGCCGCGGCCTTCGCGTGCCTCGCGGCCTTCGCGCGGCTCGCGGGTTTCCTTGCCTTCGCGCTCGGCGCGCGGCGCCTGAGCGCGGCCGCCGCCCGCTGCGGCCTGGTCGCGGCCGCCTGCCTGTTGCGCGCCGCCGCCGCGACGGTTGCGATTGCGATCGCCGCCGCGTTCGGCCTTTTCACCGCGCTCGCCACGCTCGCGCGCCGGACGCGCGGCCGCTTCCTGCGCGGCGGGCGCCGGCGCGGAGGCCGCGGCCGGCTGCATGCCGAACAGGTTCTTCAGCCACTTGACGAATCCGCCGCTCGCCGGTGCGACGGCGGCGGGCGCCGCCTCGGGTGCGGGCTGGCGCTGCGGTGCGGGGCTCGGTGCCGGACGCTCGGGCGTGATGCCCTTCACGGCCGCTTCCTGACGCGGCTTCGTTTCCTCCGCGCGCTTGCTGTAGCCGGTTTCGGCCTCGAGCTCGCGGGCGGCTTCCTCGGCCATCTTCCACGAGGCGCGCGGATCGTCGAGGCGCGCGTCGTCGTGGCGCAGGCGCTCGAGCTTGTAGTGCGGCGTATCGAGATGCTTGTTCGGAATCAGCACGACGCCGACCTTGAACCGCGACTCGATCTTGTTGATTTCCTGGCGCTTTTCGTTGAGCAGGAAGGCCGTCACCTCGACGGGCACCTGGCAGTGGATCGCCGCGGTGTTCTCCTTCATGGCTTCTTCCTGAATAATCCGCAACACTTGCAGCGCGGACGATTCGGTGTCGCGGATGTGGCCCGTGCCGTTGCAGCGCGGGCACGTCACGTGGCTGCCTTCGGAGAGGGCCGGACGCAGGCGCTGGCGCGACAGCTCCATCAGCCCGAAGCGCGAGATCTTGCCCATCTGCACGCGCGCGCGGTCATGCTTCAACGCATCCTTCAGGCGCTGCTCGACTTCGCGCTGGCTCTTCGCCGATTCCATGTCGATGAAGTCGATCACGATCAGGCCGCCCAGGTCGCGCAGGCGCAGCTGGCGCGCGACTTCGTCGGCCGCCTCGAGGTTCGTGCGGGTCGCCGTTTCCTCGATGTCCGCGCCCTTGGTCGCGCGCGCCGAGTTCACGTCGATCGCGACGAGCGCCTCGGTGTGGTCGATCACGATCGCGCCGCCCGACGGCAGCGGCACCGTGCGCGAGTACGCGGTCTCGATCTGGTGCTCGATCTGAAAGCGCGAGAAGAGGGGAACGTCGTCGTGATAGCGCTTCACCTTGCCGACGTTGTCGGGCATCACGATGTCCATGAACGCGCGGGCCTGATCATGGATCTCGGTCGTGTCGATCAGGATTTCGCCGATGTCCGGCTGGAAATAGTCCCGGATCGCGCGGATCACGAGGCTCGATTCGAGGTAGATCAGCATCGGCTGGCCGGGGTGGCCGCTTTGCGACGCCGCCTCGATCGCGCGCCAGAGCTGCAGCAGGTAGTTCAGGTCCCACTGCAGTTCCTCGGCGCTGCGGCCGATGCCCGCCGTGCGGGCGATCATGCTCATGCCGTCGGGGATCTGCAGTTGCGCCATCGTTTCGCGCAGTTCCTGGCGCTCGTCGCCCTCGATGCGGCGCGACACGCCGCCGCCGCGCGGGTTGTTCGGCATCAGCACGAGGTAGCGGCCGGCGAGCGAGATGAACGTGGTGAGGGCCGCGCCCTTGTTGCCGCGCTCTTCCTTCTCGACCTGGACGATCAGCTCCTGGCCTTCGCGCAACGCGTCCTGGATGCGCGCGGAGCGCATGTCGACGCCTTCCTTGAAGTACTGGCGGGCGACTTCCTTGAACGGCAGGAAGCCGTGGCGGTCTTCGCCGTAGTTGACGAAGCACGCTTCGAGCGACGGCTCGATGCGGGTGACGACGCCCTTGTAGATGTTGCCTTTGCGCTGTTCGCGTCCGGCGGTTTCGATGTCGATGTCGATGAGCTTCTGCCCATCGACGATGGCGACGCGCAGTTCTTCCTGCTGCGTCGCATTGAACAGCATGCGTTTCATTGAACGACTCCAGGCGGCTCTGCCGGCGGCGCGCTCCGGTTGTCAGGCGGAGCGCGGGACGACGTCAGGCCGCGCCTTGTTGTGTTGTCACGAGCACGCTGGAGCGGGAATGATGGCGGGAGAATGGCCTGATGAGGCGCGAGCCCATACGACGGGCCGCGGCCAGAGGGCGCCTGCGAACACGGCTTCAAAGCACACGGCGTCGACACTCCGCGCGCCGCAGGGCGCGCTAAGCCTCCGACCGGGCACTGCCGCGGGGCGCGGCGCAAAGTGCGCGCGGCGCCGGGTGGCGGCATATGCTGCGGCTCGGCCGCAGCGGGGAGTATCGAATCCAGCCCGACTTTCCCGCCTGGGGTGTTCCTTCCTTGGTTTTGACGTCGCCAAGCTCCGCGCTCTTGCGGAACCACATCGGGCGCACGCCGTTCTATTCGCAACAGGGAGCCGCGCCGGGCTAACATCGCGCCGCGCCGCAGCTCCCAACAAATTCTTTTTGTCCAACATTCCGTTACCGCGGCACGGCTCCGACCGAATCCGCCTGTGGGCGCGATCCCTGCCAGAGCGGGGTGCCGTGCGTGCAACTTGCTGCTTTCATTTCGTGAGGACGAGCAGCACGCCCCGGGCGCAAGTAAAATAACAGTTTGCGCTTGCGCCTCACGCAGTCCGCCCGAAAACCGGCCGATCAGGCCGCTCCATTACGGAAAGCTGCGCAAAATTATATTCAGTATGAATGAGTTAGGCAAAAAATCCCATAATTCGGTCGCAAGCGGCCAGGTTTCGCTCATCGAGATCGACGAAAACGCCGCCGGGCAGCGCATCGATAATTTCCTGCTGCGCGTCTGCAAGGGCGTGCCGAAGAGTCACATTTACCGGATTCTGCGCAGCGGCGAAGTCCGTGTGAACAAGGGCCGGATCGATGCGCAGTACCGGCTCGCGTTCGGCGACGTCGTGCGCGTGCCGCCCGTGCGCGTCGCGGCGGCCGACCTCGCGCGCGCGGCCGGTCCCGCGCCCGTGCCCGCCGCGGAATTCGAGATCCTGTTCGAGGACGACGCGATCATCGCGCTCAACAAGCCGGCGGGCGTCGCCGTGCATGGCGGCAGCGGGGTTGCGTTCGGCGTGATCGAGCAGATGCGCCATGCGCGGCCGCACGCGAAGTTCCTCGAACTCGCGCACCGGCTCGATCGCGAGACGTCGGGCATCCTGATGCTCGCGAAGAAGCGTTCGGCGCTCGTCGGGCTGCACGAGCAGATCCGCGACAACCGGATGGACAAGCGCTACTACGCATGCGTGCACGGCGACTGGGCGGCGGACTGGGGCCGCCGCCGCGCGGTGAAGGCGCCGCTCTTCAAGTACTCGACGCCCGACGGCGAGCGGCGCGTGCGCGTCCAGGAAGACGGGCTGCCGTCGCACACGGTGTTCAATCTCGTCGACCGCTGGCCGGGCTATGCGCTCGTCGAGGCGGAACTCAAAACGGGTCGGACCCATCAGATTCGCGTGCACCTCGCTCATCTGGGCCTGCCGATCGTCGGCGACGCGAAGTACGGCGATTTCGCGCTGAACAAGACGCTCGCGCGCGCGAGCGCGGTGCCGTCGATCAAGCGGATGTTCCTGCACGCTCACCGGCTGCGCCTCGCGCACCCGCTGACGGGCGAGCCGCTGCAGTTCGACGCGCCGCTGCCCGCCGAGTGCCGGCAATTTCTCGACCAACTCACCGACTTGCGCGAACACGCGTGACACGCATGGCCCGACAGCAATTTGATCTGATCGTCTTCGACTGGGACGGCACGCTGATGGATTCGACCGCGCACATCGCGCAAAGCATCCAGGCCGCGTGCCGCGATCTCGGCGTGCCCGTGCCATCCGACGAGGCCGCCCGCTACGTGATCGGGCTCGGCCTGCGCGACGCGCTCGCCGTGACCGCGCCGAGCCTCGATACCGCCGACTATCCGCGGCTCGCCGAACGCTACCGGTTCCACTATTTCGTCAAGGACCAGCGCATCGAGCTGTTCGCCGGCGTGCGCGAGATGCTCGAGGAACTGCGCGACACCGGCTACCTGCTCGCCGTCGCGACGGGCAAGGGGCGCGTCGGCCTGAACCGCGCGCTCGACCAGGCGAAGCTCACGAGCCTCTTCGACGGCACGCGCTGCGCGGACGAAACGTTCTCCAAGCCGCATCCGGCGATGCTGCAGGAGCTGTCGCGCGAATTGGGGCAGGATCTGGCGCGCACCGTGATGATCGGCGACACGACGCACGACCTGCAGATGGCGGCGAGCGCGGGCGCGGCGGGCATCGGCGTCGCGTACGGCGCGCATTCGGCCGACGCGCTCGCGGCGCTGTCGCCGCGCTTCGTCGCGCCCGACGTCGCGGCGCTCGCCGGCTGGCTGCGGGAGCACGCATGACGGGCGGCGGCGACGCGCGCTTCGTCTGCGCGGCCGACGCGCTCGTCGACGGCGGCGAGGGCGTGCGGGTCGACGCGACGCTGCGCGGCGAGCCTGCCGTCGTGTTCTTCGTGCGCTACGAGGGGCGCGCGTACGGTTACCTGAACCGCTGCGCGCACGTGCCGATGGAACTAGACTGGGCCGAGGGCCAGTTCTTCGAATCGTCGGGCTTATACTTGATGTGCGCGACGCACGGCGCGATCTACGAGCCGGAGACGGGCAAGTGCGTCGGCGGCCCGTGCCGCGGCGCGCGGCTGCGCGCCGTTCAGGTCGACGAGCGGGATACGCCGGGCGGCCGCGCGGTGTTCTGGCTGCCCGACGGCGATCTGCGCCCGGCCTCTTCTGACCACTGACTTTCACGCATGTCCGATCAAATCAATCCGCCCGATCCGTCTTCCTCTTCCGCGGCGAGCGCCGCCGCTCGCGAACCAAACTGGGAGCGCGCGGTGCTCGAGCGCGTCGCCCTCGCGGCGATCAAGGAGCAGCGCGCCGCACGGCGCTGGCGGATATTCTTCCGCTTCGCGTTCCTCGTCGTGCTCGCCGTGCTCGCGTTCGCGTTCCTCAGCGTGTCCGGCGACGGCAGCAAGCTCGCGAGCGGACGCCACACGGCCGTCGTGACGATCGACGGCGAAATCGCGGCGAGCACCAACGCGAACGCCGAGGACATCAACACGGCGCTCGGCAGCGCGTTCGAGGATTCGGGCACGGTGGGCGTCGTGCTGCGCATCAACAGCCCGGGCGGCAGCCCGGTGCAGGCGGGCATCGTCTACGACGAGATCCGCCGGCTGCGCAAGAAGTATCCGGCGAAGCCGCTCTACGTCGTCGTCTCCGACATGTGCGCGTCGGGCGGCTACTACATCGCGGCGGCGGCCGACAAGATCTACGTCGACAAGGCGAGCATCGTCGGCTCGATCGGCGTGCTGATGGACGGCTTCGGCTTCACCGGGCTGATGGGCAAGCTCGGCGTCGAGCGGCGGCTGCACACGTCGGGCGAGAACAAGGGCTTCTTCGATCCGTTCTCGCCGGAGACGGCGAAGATGGACGCGCACGCGCAAGAGATGCTCGACCAGATCCACGAGCAGTTCATCAAGGCGGTGAGGGACGGCCGCGGCGCGCGGCTGCACGACTCGCCGGAGATCTTCTCGGGGCTTTTCTGGACGGGCGCGAAGAGCATCGAGCTCGGCCTCGCCGACGATTACGGGACGACCGATACCGTCGCGCGCGACGTGCTGAAGGCGCCCGATCTCGTCGACTACACGGTCAAGGAAAGCCTGACCGATCGCGTCGCGCGCCGCTTCGGCGCGGCGGTCGGCAAGGCCGCGCTGAAGGCGGCCGTGGCCGGCGGCGAGCTGAAGCTGCGCTGACGGCGCGGTCCGCCGCGCTCAGTTCGCGAGCAGCAGGAAAATCGCAGGGCGCTTGTGCAAATCGGGCACGGGCGCCTTTTTCCATTCTGCGGCCGAGCGGCTCGCGATCGTCTCGGTCGGCAGCGTGAGGTCGGCCGCGACGCATACGAGCGTCGACGGCGCGCACGTCGCGACGAGCGCATCGAGCATCGCGTGATTGCGGTACGGGGTCTCGATGAAGATTTGCGTCTGATTCGCCTTGCGCGACTGCTGCTCGAGCTCGCGCAGGCGCTTCGCGCGCGCGGCGGCGTCGACGGGCAGATAGCCGTGGAACGCGAAGCTCTGGCCGTTCAGGCCGGACGCCATCAGCGCGAGCAGGATCGAGCTCGGCCCGACGAGCGGCACGACCTTCACGCCGCGCTCGTGCGCGCGCCGCACGAGCAGCGCGCCCGGATCGGCGACGGCGGGGCAGCCGGCTTCCGACACGAGCCCGGCGTCGGCGCCGGCGAGCACGGGCGCGAGCAGCTTGCCGATCTCGCCCGCGGGCGTCTTCACGTTCAGCTCGCGGATCTCGATTTCCTGGATCGGCCGCTCGGTGCCGATTTTCTTCAGGAACGCGCGCGTCGTCTTCGCGTTCTCGCCGATGTAATAGCCGAGCGACGCGGCGCGCGCCTGCACGGCGGCGGGCAGTACGGCGGCGAGCATCTCGGCGTCGCCTTCGCCTTCGCCGAGCGTGTTCGGGATCAGATAAAGCGTGCCTGCCGTCATCGTCCGTTCGCTCCGCCGGAAGCCGGCGCCCGCGCGCCGAAGAGGGGATAGCCCGCCGCGCGCAGCATCCGCGTGAGCGCGATGAGCGGCAGGCCGACGAGCGCGGTCGGATCGTCGGAGTCGATCGCGTCGAGAAGCGCGATGCCGAGCCCTTCCGATTTCGCGCTGCCCGCGACGTCGTACGGCGTCTCCGCGCGCAAATAGGCGTCGAGTTCGACGTCGGTCAGCGTGCGGAACCGTACGCGCGTCACCACGTCTTCGATCTGCGTCGCGCCCGAGCGGCTGTCGTACAGGCAAAGCGCGCTGTGGAATTCGACCTCGCGGCCGCGCATCGCCTGCAGTTGCGCGAGCGCGCGCTCATGCGTGCCCGGCTTGCCGATCTGCAGCCCGTCGAAGGTCGCGACCTGATCGGAGCCGATCACGAGCGCGCCGTGAGGCGCTCGGGCGCGTTCGGCCGCGGCGCGCGCCTTCGCGGCGGCGAGCCGCAGCGCGGTCGCCGACGGCGTTTCGTCCGGCAGCGGCGTTTCGTCGACTTCGGGCGTGATGACGTCGAACGGCACGCGCAGGCGTTCGAGGAGCTCGCGCCTGTAGCGGGAGCTGGAGGCGAGGATCAGCCGCGGCGGGCTGGAAGCGTTGTCCGGCATGATGGTGTCGGGTATCGGTCGGTTCGAAAGATCGGATGTGAAGGAATGGCCTCCGCCGCGCGGCACGCGGGCGCTCGGCGGGGGTGTGTTCGGTGATGCCTTAAGTATTTGACTCGAAAAGATAAAACGGGTATGCTCTTGCGCTTTTCATCGGCAGGGTTTTTGCGAGTGCCCGACCACGGCCCGATGCGTCCCATCGGCGTACGTACACATCGGGCGTGCGCATCGTGCGCCACGCATCGGGCGCGTGGTGCGCGGGCCGCCTGCACGAACGACGAGTTGTACCGAGGGTTGATACGGCAGGAGCGCACATGAATCCGTCTTCAGGTAAGCCTGCGGTTTCGCTCGATCCGCATGCGATCGATCTGTTCGAATTTGCGCGCAGCGCTCGGCAGGCGGCGGGTGCCGTCCGGCTTTCGCAGTTGCCGCGCATGTTAAACGAAGTGCCGGCGGACGCGCCAGACCGCGACACCGTATTCACCTGGCAGGCCGAGGGTTCGACGCAGCCCGAGCTGCAGGACGACGGCGCCGAGGGGCAACAGCCTTATCTGCGGCTCGCGCTGCACGGTGCCGCGTGGCTCGAGTGCCAGCGCTGCGTGACGCCGTACCGGCAGTCGTTCGACATCGACGTCGTGTACCGGATCGTCGCCTCCGAGGAAGAGGCGGACGAATTTCCGCTCGACGAAGATGACGTCGATGTGATCGTCGGCTCGCGCCAGTTCGATCTCGTCGAATTGATCGAAGAGGAGTTGCTGCTTTCGCTGCCGCTCGTGCCGAAGCACGACGTTTGTCCGGCGGTGCACGAAAGCCTCGTGTCGGGCGTGAGCGGTCCAGCGGCCGATACGGACGATACGTCCGACGAACCGGCGGGCGAAAGCGACAGGCCGAATCCGTTCGCGGCGCTCGAAGCGCTGAAAAAGGGCGGGGACGGCGGCAAACACTAAGCAGTTGGGGCGCGGGAAGGCGTGAGGCCGCAGGGCCGGGGTAGCAAGCGCCGGATCGGGCTGTGTTAGAATCCGGAAAATTTTTAGGAGTTAGTCATGGCAGTTCAACAAAACAAGAAGTCGCCGTCGAAGCGCGGCATGCATCGTTCGCACGATTTCCTGACGACCTCGCCGCTCGCCGTCGAGCCGAGCACGGGTGAAGTGCATCTGCGTCACCATATCAGCCCGAACGGCTACTATCGCGGCAAGAAAGTCGTCAAGACGAAGAACGACTAAGCGTTTCCGTCTCCGTGGCGCGCGTCTGATGGCCATTCAGGCTCGTCGCGCGACAACCGGTTCGCTTGACACTTTCCTGGCTCAACAAGAAGGCGGCATTCAACTGCCGCTTTTTTGTGCCTGAAATTCGTCGCATTCCATGACTGTAAAGCTCACAATCGATTGCATGGGAGGCGACCACGGCCCGTCCGTGACCGTTTCCGCGGCAGTCAAGTTCGTTCGGTCGCATCCCGACGCGCACCTGATGCTCGTCGGCATCGAAAGCGCGATCCGGGCGCAACTCAAGAAGTGCAAGGCGCTCGACGAGCCTGCGCTGTCCGTCGTGCCGGCCACCGAAGTGGTCGCGATGGACGATCCCGTCGAAGTGGCGCTGCGCAAGAAGAAGGACTCTTCGATGCGCGTCGCCCTCAATCACGTGAAGGAAGGCGAGGCGCAGGCGTGCATCTCCGCCGGCAACACCGGCGCGCTGATGGCGGTGTCGCGCTACGTGCTGAAGACGTTGCCCGGCATCGAGCGGCCCGCGATCGCGTTCGCGCTGCCGAATCCGACGGGCTACACGATGATGCTCGACCTCGGCGCGAACGTCGACTGCGAGCCGCAGCACCTGCTGCAGTTCGCCGAAATGGGGCACGCGCTCGTCGCGGCGCTCGAGGGCAAGGAGCGGCCGACGATCGGTCTTCTCAACATCGGCGAGGAGATCATCAAGGGCAACGAAACAATCAAGCGCGCTGGCGAGCTATTGCGCGCGAGCACGTTGAATTTTCGCGGCAACGTCGAAGGAAACGACATCTACAAGGGCACTGTCGACGTGATCGTCTGCGATGGCTTCGTTGGCAACGTTGCATTGAAGACGTCCGAGGGCCTCGCGCAGATGCTCGCGGACATCATCAAGGAAGAGTTCAGCCGCTCGCTTTTGTCGAAGCTGATGGCGTTTCTCGCGCTGCCCGTGCTGCTGCGCTTCAAGAAGCGGGTCGATCATCGCCAGTACAACGGCGCGGCGCTGCTCGGCTTGCGCAGTCTCGTCATCAAGAGCCATGGCTCCGCCGACGCGTACGCGTTTGAGTGGGCGGTCAAACGCGGGTATGATGCCGTCAAAAATGGCGTGCTGGAGCGTCTTTCGCGAGCGATGGCGGAAAACGCCGCGCCGCTTGGCGAAAGCGGTCGCGACGCGGGCGGAGCGGGGCAGGCGAGTCCGTCCGCAGGCCAGCCAGCCGAGCCCTCCGCCGCGCTTTCCTCGAAGACATAATGGCCCAATCGACCCTCTATTCCCGCGTGCTCGGCACGGGTAGCTACTTGCCGCCCGACCGCGTCACGAATCAAGAACTCGCCGCTCGTCTCGCGAAGGATGGCATCGAGACGAGCGACGAGTGGATCGTCGCGCGCACGGGCATCCACGCGCGGCACTTCGCCGCGCCCGACGTGACGACGAGCGATCTCGCGCTCGTCGCCGCGCAGCGCGCGATCGAGGCTGCCGACGTCGATCCGCAGTCGATCGACCTCGTCATCGTCGCGACGTCGACGCCCGATTTCGTGTTCCCGAGCACGGCGTGCCTGCTGCAGAACAAGCTCGGCATCAAGAACAACGGCGCCGCGTTCGACGTGCAGGCGGTGTGCTCGGGCTTCGCATACGCGCTCGCCACGGCCGACAGCTTCATCCGCACGGGGCAGCATCGCACGGCGCTCGTCGTCGGCGCGGAGACATTCTCGCGCATCCTCGACTTCAAGGACCGCACGACCTGCGTGCTGTTCGGCGACGGCGCCGGCGCCGTCGTGCTGTCGGCGTCCGAAGAGCCGGGCATCCTCGGCAGTGCGCTGCACGCGGACGGCAGCTACTCGAACATTCTCTGCACGCCGGGCAACGTGAACCGCGGCGTCGTCGCGGGCAGCGCATTCCTGCACATGGACGGCCAGGCCGTCTTCAAGCTCGCCGTGAACGTGCTGGAGAAGGTCGCGGTCGAAGCGCTGTCGAAGGCGGATCTCGCGCCGGAGCAGGTCGATTGGCTGATTCCGCACCAGGCCAATATCCGTATCATGACAAGCACGTGCCGCAAGCTCGGCCTGCCGCAGGAACGCATGATCGTCACCGTCGACGAGCACGGCAACACGTCCGCCGCGTCGATCCCGCTCGCACTCGACGTCGCCGTGCGCGACGGCCGCATCAAGCGCGGCCAGCACGTGCTGATCGAAGGCGTCGGCGGCGGCTTCACGTGGGGCGCGTCGGTCTTCCGCTTCTGACGGGTTTCTCCTCGCATCCCATCGGCGCGCAGTTCGTGCGCGCCGCTCGATTCGATTCATTTGGGGACGATATGAAATTTGCATTCGTTTTTCCGGGCCAGGGCTCGCAATCGGTCGGCATGCTCAATGCATTCGCCGACGTCGCCGTCGTGCGCGAGACGCTCGACGAAGCGTCCGACGCGCTGGGTCAGGACATCGGCAAGCTGATCGCCGACGGCCCGGCCGACGAACTCAATCTGACGACGAATACGCAACCCGTGATGCTGACGGCCGCGTACGCGTGCTATCGCGCGTGGCGGCAGGCGGGCGGCGTGGAGCCGTCGATCGTCGCGGGCCATAGCCTCGGCGAATACACGGCGCTCGTCGCCGCGGGCGCGATCGCGTTTCGCGACGCGCTGCCGCTCGTGCGCTTCCGCGCGCAGGCGATGCAGACGGCCGTGCCCGTCGGCGTGGGCGGGATGGCGGCGATTCTCGGTCTCGACGACGATGCGGTGCGCGCGGTGTGCGCCGAGGCGTCGGCGTCGGGCGTCGTCGAAGCGGTGAATTTCAACGCGCCCGCGCAAGTCGTGATCGCGGGCACGAAGGCGGGCATCGAGAGGGCCTGCGAAATCGCGAAGGCGAAGGGCGCGAAGCGCGCGCTGCCGCTGCCCGTGTCGGCGCCGTTCCACTCGTCGCTGCTCAAGCCCGCGTCGGACAAGCTGCGCGACTACCTCGCGAAGGTCGACGTGAAGGCGCCGCAGATTCCCGTCGTCAACAACATCGACGTCGCGCAGGCGTCCGATCCCGAGGCGATCAAGGATGCGCTCGTGCGCCAGGCGGCGGGCCCCGTGCGCTGGGTCGAGTGCGTGCAGCACATCGCCCGCCAAGGCGTGACGCACGTGATCGAGTGCGGCCCGGGCAAGGTGCTCGCGGGCCTCACGAAGCGCATCGACGGCAACCTGGTCGGCGCGTCGGTGTTCGATCCGGCGTCGCTCGACGAAGCGCTCAAGCTCGCCGCCGCCTGACGTTGCGTCAGGCGCGCAAGCTTGCCGATTCAACCGAAACACGGAACCACTGCATGGACAAGACTCTCGACAAACAAGTCGCGATCGTGACCGGCGCGTCGCGCGGGATCGGCCGCGCGATCGCGCTCGAGCTCGCGCGCCGCGGCGCGACGGTGATCGGCACCGCGACGACCGAAGCGGGCGCCGAGGGCATTTCCGCCGCATTCAAGGAAGCCGGGCTCGAAGGCCGCGGCGCCGTGCTGAACGTCAACGATGCGGCGACGGTCGACGCGCTCGTCGAGTCGACGCTCAGCGAGTTCGGCGCGCTGAACGTGCTCGTCAACAACGCGGGCATCACGCAGGATCAGCTCGCGATGCGGATGAAGGACGAAGAGTGGGACGCCGTCATCGACACGAACCTGAAGGCGGTATTCCGTCTGTCGCGCGCGGTGCTGCGCCCGATGATGAAGGCGCGCGGCGGACGCATCGTCAACATCACGTCGGTGGTCGGCTCCGCGGGCAATCCGGGGCAGATCAACTACGCGGCCGCGAAGGCGGGCGTCGCGGGGATGACGCGCGCGCTCGCGCGCGAGATCGGCAGCCGCGGCATCACCGTGAATTGCGTCGCGCCGGGCTTCATCGACACCGACATGACGAAGGTGCTGCCGCAAGATCAGCAGGCCGCGCTGAAGACGCAAATTCCGCTCGGCCGCCTGGGCAGCCCGGAGGACATCGCGCATGCGGTCGCGTTCCTCGCATCGCCGCAGGCCGGCTACATCACGGGCACGACGCTGCACGTGAACGGCGGCATGTTCATGTCGTAACGGAATTCGTTTACCATCCGCGCCGTGCATGCGTGACAGCGCATCCGGCGCATGCTTGGCCGCAAAGCCGGCGCGCATTTTGGGCAGCACCAAACCTGCTAAAATGCGCGCACTTGTAAATCTGAACTTTCCCTCGGAGGGGTAATGGACAATATCGAACAACGCGTCAAGAAGATCGTCGCCGAACAACTGGGCGTCGCCGAAGCTGAAATCAAGAACGAAGCGTCGTTCGTGAACGACCTCGGCGCGGACTCGCTCGACACGGTCGAACTGGTCATGGCGCTCGAAGACGAGTTCGGCATGGAAATTCCGGATGAAGAGGCAGAGAAGATCACGACCGTTCAGCAAGCGATCGACTACGCTCGCGCGAACGTCAAGGCGTAACACGCACGCCGTCTGCAAGTTTTTGCACACGCTGCGCTGGATGCGCGATCGCGTCGGCGTCGTCGCCGGCCGAGCTAACAGCCACAGGGCTCGCAGGAGTGGTTCCTGTGGCCGCTGTGGCTTTTGTTTTTGTCATTCAATGGAAAAGAGGTTACCGTGAGCCGCCGTCGTGTTGTTGTTACAGGCCTTGGGCTGATTTCGCCTGTTGGCAATAATGTTGCCGACGGCTGGGCCAATCTCGTGGCCGGCAAGTCCGGCATCGTCAATATCACGAAGTTCGATGCGACGAACTTCTCGACCCGCTTCGCAGGCGAGGTGAAGGGCTTCAACGTCGAGGACTACATCCCGGCGAAGGAAGCGCGCCACATGGATACCTTCATCCATTACGGGATCGCGGCCGGCGTGCAGGCGATGCACGACAGCGGCTTCCAGGTCACCGACGAAAACGCGGAGCGCGTCGGCGTCGTGGTCGGCTCGGGCATCGGCGGGCTGCCGATGATCGAAGTCACGCAGACCGAGCTGCTCAATCGCGGCCCGCGCCGGATCTCGCCGTTCTTCGTGCCGGCGTCGATCATCAACATGATCTCCGGCCACCTGTCGATCAAGTTCGGCATCAAGGGCCCGAATCTCGCGATCGTCACCGCGTGCACGACCGGCCTGCACTGCATCGGCGAGGCCGCGCGCCTCATCGAATACGGCGACGCCGACGTGATGATCGCGGGCGGCGCGGAGTCGACCGTGTCGCCGCTCGGCATCGGCGGCTTCGCGGCGGCGCGCGCGCTGTCCCAGCGCAACGACGATCCGGCGACGGCGAGCCGTCCGTGGGACAAGGACCGCGACGGCTTCGTGCTCGGCGAGGGCGCGGGCGTGATGGTGCTCGAGGAGTACGAGCACGCGAAGGCGCGCGGCGCGAAGATCTACGCGGAAGTCGCGGGTTACGGGATGAGCGGCGACGCCTATCACATGACGGCTCCGCTCGAGGACGGCGACGGCGCGCGCCGCTGCATGCTGGCCGCGCTGCGCAACGCGGGCGTGAATGCCGATCAGGTGAATTATCTGAACGCGCACGGCACGTCGACGCCGCTCGGCGATCTGGCCGAGACCGTCGCGATCAAGCGCGCGTTCGGCGACCACGCGAAGGACATCGTCGTCAACTCGACCAAGTCGATGACGGGGCACTTGCTCGGCGGCGCCGGCGGGCTCGAATCGGTGTTCACGGTTCTCGCGGTCCACAATCAGGTGTCGCCGCCGACGATCAACATCTTCAACCAAGATCCCGAGTGCGATCTCGACTATTGCGCGAACGAAGCGCGCGAGATGAAGATCGACATCGCGCTGAAGAACTCGTTTGGCTTCGGCGGGACTAACGGCACGCTGGTTTTCAAGCGCGTCTGACGCGGGGTCGCTTGACGGAGCCGTTCCACGCCGCATCGGCAGGTGCGCAGCACGTCGTGCTGCGCGCGTCGGCGTGCTTGCGCGCCGCATGCGCGCTGTTCGTGCCGGTCGTCGGCGCGGCGGTGCATGCGGGCGCCGCGCCGCTCGTCGGCAACGGCGGGGCGGCGGCGCTCGCCGTGCTGGTCGCGGCGCTCGTCGCGCTGCGCGCACGGGCCGCCTGCGAGCGGCGCCAGCCGGCCGCGTTGCGGATCGATGCCGGTGCGGGCGTGCTCGCGGCGTTCGATCGCGGCGGGCGGCTGCTCGCGCGCGGTCGGATCGCCGGTTGCACGCAATGGAGCGATCTGCTCGTCGTGCTGACGGTGCAAGGCCGCGGCCGGCGCGCAACGCCGCTCGTGATCCCGGTGGACGCGGTCGACGCGCCCGTGTTCCGCGCGCTCTGCGTGCTCGGCCGGCGCGCCGCGCGCGGGACGCTCGCGGCGGCATGAACGCGGCCGGGACCGTTCCCTGGCTCAAACGCGCATGAGCGCCTCGAGCGGGAACGTTACAATAGCGCTCCGCGTTGCTTCCCTCGTTTACGGATTTGTCAGGTGAGTGAAAAAGAAATCGATCAGGTACTGGTCGAGCGCGTACAGAATGGCGACAAGGCGGCGTTCGAACTCCTGGTCTCCAAATACCACCGCAAGATCATCCGGTTGATCTCGCGCCTCGTGCGAGATCCCGCGGAGGTCGAGGACGTGGCCCAGGACGCGTTCATCAAGGCCTATCGCGCGTTGCCGCAGTTTCGCGGCGAGTCGGCGTTCTACACGTGGTTGTACCGGATTGCCGTCAATACGGCGAAGAACTACCTTGCGACCCAGGGGCGCCGGGCGCCCACGTCCACCGACGCGGATGCCGAAGAGGCTGAAACTTTCTCCGATGCGGACCAACTAAGGGATATCAACACGCCTGAGTCGATGTTGATGAGCAAGCAGATCGCCCAAACGGTCAACGCCGCGATGGCGCTGTTGCCGGAAGAGCTGCGAACGGCCATCACGCTGCGCGAAATCGAAGGTCTGAGCTACGAAGAGATCGCGGAGATGATGGGATGCCCGATCGGCACCGTTCGCTCGCGGATCTTTCGCGCCCGCGAGGCGATCGCTGCAAAATTGCGGCCGCTGCTCGATACGCCGGAAGGCAAGCGCTGGTGAGTGCCTGAGGCGAATCGAAGCGGCTTGGGGTCTAGTTACGGAGTCGTGTGTTACGACGGGGTGTGCAAGATGGGGAGCATCATGGGGTCGGTCTCTACGCAGTCGCATACGTGTTCGCAACGCGAGCGCGTGTCCGCTCTGGTCGACGGCGAAGCGCCTGAGGGCCTTTCGCTGAAACAGATTCTCGCAGGGCTGGGCGACGCCGAGCGCGCGACATGGGCACAGTATCACGTGATCGGCGACGCGCTTCGGTCCGACGAGCTCACGCTCGAGCCGGCCGAAAGCGGCGCATTCATGGCCCGCTTCTCGGCGAGCCTCGTGGCCGAGCCGCACCTGCTCGCGCCCGCCGCCGCGCCCGTCGCGCGCCGGCTGCTGGGGCTGCGGCGCCGGGTCGTGCCCGCGTTCGCGGTGGCGGCCGCCGCGGCGACGCTGACGTGGATCGTCGTGCCGCAGATGCAGCGCGTCGGTGCGCCGGGTGCTGTCCAGGTTGCGTCGGTGAGCCCCGCGCAGCAAGGCCTGCAACGCGTGTCGGCCGCTCAGCCCGCGCTGCAGGACGCGAACATCATTCGCGATGCGAGCCTCGATCAATATCTCGAAGCGCATCAACAGTTCGCGCAGCAGCCCGTCGTGACGGGTTCGATGCCGGTCATTCGCACAGCCGTCACCACGCAAGGCCAATAAATTCGATGCGGACGTTGCAGTTGAATCAAGCCATCCTCGGTTGGAGGCGGCTGCCGGCGCTGTTGCTGTGCGCGGCCGCGCTGTTGTCCGTCCAATCCGCCGCCTTCGCTCAGCAGCCCGACAATCCCGTGGCCACCCGGCGCTCGGCCGCCGAGTGGCTCGATCGCATCCAGCAGGCCGCGCAGCAGCAGAACTACGAAGGCACGTTCGTGTATCAGCGCGGCGCGTACGTGCAGTCGTCCCGGATCGTCCATTTCGCGTCGAAGGGCGACGGCGAATTCGAGCAGGTCGAAAGCCTCGACGGCAAGCCGCGCAAGCTGCTGCGCCACAACGACGATCTCTACACGTTCGTGCCCGAGCGGCGGCTTTGCGTCGTCGAGCGCCGCCAGAACAAGGATTCGTTCCCCGCGCTGCTGGGTGCGGGCGGCGAGCAGGTGCTGTCCGTCTACGAGCCGAAGGCGCTCGGGCGCGACCGCGTCGCGGGCCTCGACGCGCAGGTCGTCGAACTCGTGCCGAAGGACGCGTACCGCTTCGCGTACAAGCTGTGGACCGACGCGAAGACGGGGCTTCTGCTGCGTTCGCAGACGCTCGATGCCGACGATCACGTGCTCGAGCAGATCGCGTTTTCGCAGCTGCAGCTCGGCGCCGCGGCGCCGAACCAGAAGACTGCGATCGCGGCCGGCATGCGCAATCTCGGCGGCTGGACCGTCGTGCGGCCGCCGGTGGCGCCCATCGACATCGAGGCGCAGGGCTGGCAGATCGCGCCGACGGTCGCGGGCTTCCGCAAGATCCGCGAGGTGCGCCGCCCGATGGCCGCGCGCGACGCGAGCGATCCGCCGATTCCGGTCGATCAGGCCGTGTTCACCGACGGTCTCGCGACCATTTCGGTCTTTATCGAGCCTGCCGAAAAGAACAGCCGCAAGGAAGGGGCGGGCAGCACCGGCGCGACGCACGTGCTCGTCAAGCGCCGCGGCGATTTCTGGATCACCGTTCTCGGCGAAGCGCCTCCCGCGACGTTGCAGCAGTTCGCGTCTGCCATAGAATACAAGGCTTCCAAGTAACCTTCCGGTTTCCGACATGATGAATCCCTCGCTGCGCACCAGGCTCGTCGCCGCAGCGGTGGCGGCCTTGGCGCCGCTTGCCGCGCACTCGGCGACGGCGGCTCCGAATGTCACGGCCGCGCCCGCCGCCACGGGCACGGCGCCCGCGCCGCGCGCGGCTTTGCCCGATTTCGCGGACCTCGTCGAGAAAGTCGGCCCGGCGGTCGTCAACATCCGGACGACGGCCAGCGTGCCGGCCGATACGCGCGGCGCGCTGCCGCCCGGCCTCGACAACGGCGACATGTCGGAATTCTTCCGCCGCTTCTTCGGCATCCCGCTGCCGCAGCCGCCGGGCGGGCAGAAGAACGCGCCGAGCACGCCCGACGCGCCCGACACCGAGCAGAACCGCGGCGTCGGCTCGGGCTTCGTCCTGTCGCCTGACGGCTACGTGATGACGAATGCGCACGTCGTCGACGACGCGGACACGATCTACGTGACGCTCACCGACAAGCGCGAATTCAAGGCAAAGCTCATCGGCGTCGACGAGCGCACGGACGTCGCGATCGTGAAGATCAGCGCAACGAACCTGCCGACCGTCGCGATCGGCGATTCGAACCGCGTGCGCGTCGGCGAATGGGTCGTCGCGATCGGCTCGCCGTTCGGCCTCGACAACACGGTCACGGCCGGCATCGTCAGCGCGAAGGGCCGCAACACCGGCGACTACCTGCCGTTCATCCAGACCGACGTCGCCGTCAACCCCGGTAATTCGGGCGGCCCGCTCATCAACATGCAGGGCGAGGTGATCGGCATCAACTCGCAGATTTACAGCCGCACGGGCGGCTTCATGGGCATCTCGTTCGCGATTCCGATCGACGAGGCGATGCGCGTCGCCGAGCAGCTGAAGGCGTCGGGCAAGGTCACGCGCGGCCGAATCGCGGTCGCGATCGGCGAGGTGACGAAGGAAGTCGCCGATTCGATCGGCCTGCCGAAGGCGGAAGGCGCGCTCGTGAGCAGCGTCGAGCCGGGCGGCCCGGCCGACAAGGCCGGCCTGCAGCCGGGCGACATCATCCTGAAGTTCAACGGCCGCCCGGTGGACACGGCGTCGGATCTGCCGCGCATGGTCGGCGACACGAAGCCGGGCGCGAAGGCGACGGTGACGGTGTGGCGCAAGGGGCAGTCGCGCGATTTGCCGATCACGATCGCCGAATTCCCGACCGACAAGGGCGCGAAGACCGAGAGCCGCCAGGCGCCGCAGCAGAAGCCGCGCAGCAATGCGCTCGGTCTGACGGTCAGCGACCTGTCGCCCGAGCAACTGAAGACGCTCAAGCTGCGCAACGGCGTGCAGATCGATGCGGTCGACGGCCCGGCCGCGCGCGCGGGCCTGCAGCGCGGCGACATCGTGCTGCGCGTCGGCGACGTCGACATCACGAGCGCGAAGCAGTTCGTCGACGTGGCCTCGAAGCTCGATCCGCAGCGCGCGGTCGCGGTGCTCGTGCGGCGCGGCGACAACACGCAGTTCATCCCGATCCGGCCGCGTCAGAAGTGAGCGCCGCCGCGCGATTCACGCTGTACGGCCGAGGCTGGTGCCATTTGTGCGACGACATGCGCGACGCGCTCGCGCCTGTCGCGGCCGAATGCTCGGCGAGCGTCGACTACGTCGACATCGACGCGGAGCCGGCGCTCGTCGCGCGCTACGACGAGGACGTGCCGGTGCTGCTGCTCGACGGCGTCGAGGTGTGCCGGCACCGCTTCGACGAGGCGCGGGTCAGGGAGGCGCTCGCGCGGCGCGGGGCGTGACGCGCGGCGCCGGCGTCGAAGGCGGGCGCCTAAAAGAACGTATGGGGAGAGTGGGTGCGGCCGCACCGTAGCGGCATGCGCCGCGCGGCCAGCAGCGCCCGCCGAACGATCGCGCCGCGCGCCGCTGGCCAGGGGCGCGCGCCCGAGGTCCAAAATGCCGCCCCTAGCGGGCCTTTTCGGCTAAAATAGGCCGTTTTTTCACCGACTTACAAGGCGTGCTCCGCGGTCGTCGAGCGCGCCTTTTTCGCTTGATCGGCACTGAATGGATCATATTCGCAACTTCTCGATCATCGCGCACATCGACCACGGCAAGTCGACGCTCGCGGATCGCATCATCCAGCTTTGCGGCGGCCTGTCCGACCGCGAAATGGAAGCGCAGGTGCTCGACTCGATGGATCTCGAGCGCGAGCGCGGCATCACGATCAAGGCGCAGACCGCCGCGCTCACCTATCGCGCGCGCGACGGCAAGGTCTACAACCTGAACCTCATCGACACGCCGGGGCACGTCGACTTCTCGTACGAAGTGAGCCGCTCGCTGTCCGCGTGCGAGGGCGCGCTCCTCGTCGTCGACGCGAGCCAGGGCGTCGAGGCGCAGACCGTCGCGAACTGCTACACGGCGATCGAGCTCGGCGTCGAAGTGGTGCCCGTGCTCAACAAGATCGATCTGCCGGCGGCCAATCCGGAGAACGCGATCGCCGAAATCGAGGACGTGATCGGCATCGACGCGACGGACGCCGTGCGTTGCAGCGCGAAGACGGGCTTGGGCGTCGAGGACGTGCTCGAGTCGCTGATCGCGAAGGTGCCGCCGCCGAAGGGCGACCCCGACGCGCCGCTGCAGGCGCTCATCATCGATTCGTGGTTCGACAACTACGTCGGCGTCGTGATGCTCGTGCGGATCGTCAACGGCACGCTGCGCCCGAAGGAAAAGATCAAGCTGATGGCCACCGACGCGCAGTACGCGGTCGAGCACGTCGGCGTGTTCACGCCGAAGTCGCGCAACCTCGAATCGCTGTCGGCGGGGCAGGTGGGCTTCATCATCTCCGGCATCAAGGAGCTGACGGCGGCGAAGGTCGGCGATACGGTCACGCACGCGACGAAGTCCGCGCCCGAGCCGCTGCCGGGTTTCAAGGAAGTGAAGCCGCAGGTGTTCGCGGGCCTTTATCCCGTCGAGGCGAACCAGTACGACGCGCTGCGCGAGTCGCTCGAGAAGCTGAAGCTGAACGACGCGTCGTTGCAATACGAGCCGGAAGTGTCGCAGGCGCTCGGCTTCGGTTTCCGCTGCGGCTTTCTCGGCCTCTTGCACATGGAAATCGTCCAGGAGCGGCTCGAGCGCGAGTTCGACATGGACCTCATCACGACCGCGCCGACGGTCGTCTACGAGGTCGTGCAGAGCGACGGCGCGACGATCATGGTCGAGAATCCGGCGAAGATGCCGGAGCCCGCGCGGATCGCCGAGATCCGCGAGCCGATCGTGACGGTCAACCTGTACATGCCGCAGGACTACGTCGGCTCGGTGATCACGCTGTGCGAGCAGAAGCGCGGCATGCAGATCAACATGCAGTATCACGGGCGGCAGGTGCAGCTCACGTACGAAATCCCGATGGCGGAGATCGTGCTCGATTTCTTCGATCGGCTGAAGTCGGTGTCGCGCGGCTACGCGTCGATGGATTACGAGTTCAAGGAATACCGGACGTCGGACGTCGTGAAGGTCGACATGCTGATCAACGGCGACAAGGTCGACGCCCTCTCGATCATCGTCCACCGTTCGCAGTCGCAGTATCGCGGCCGCGAAGTCGCCGCTAAGATGCGCGAGATCATTCCGCGCCAGATGTACGACGTCGCGATCCAGGCGGCGATCGGCGCGCACATCATCGCGCGCGAGAACATCAAGGCGCTGCGCAAGAACGTGCTGGCGAAGTGCTACGGCGGCGACATCACGCGCAAGAAGAAACTGCTCGAGAAGCAGAAAGAAGGCAAGAAACGAATGAAGCAGGTGGGTTCGGTCGAGATCCCGCAGGAGGCGTTCCTGGCGATCTTGCGAGTCGAAGACAAATAAACAGGACTGATCCTCTATGAATTTTGCGTTGATCCTTTTCGTGCTCGTCGTCGTGACGGGCATTGCATGGGTGCTGGACAAGCTGGTTTTCCTGCCGCAACGGAAGAAGGCGGCAGACGCGGCGGTCGCCGAGTTCGACCGCCAGCAGGAGCGGATCGGCGAGCGCTTCGCCGACGAGAACGCGCCGCAAACGCGCGCGCGGCTGCGCGACGAGAAGCTGCGCCAGCCGTGGTGGCTCGAGTACACGGCGAGCTTCTTCCCGGTGATTCTCGTCGTGTTCGTCGTGCGCTCCTTCATCGTCGAGCCGTTCAAGATTCCGTCGGGCTCGATGGTGCCGACGCTCCTCGTCGGCGATTTCATCCTCGTCAACAAGTTCGACTACGGCCTGCGCCTGCCGATCACGAATCAGAAGATCACCGAGGGCCGCCCGCTGCAGCGCGGCGACGTCGTCGTGTTCCGCTATCCGAAGGACGAATCGGTCGACTACATCAAGCGCGCGATCGGCCTGCCGGGCGACACGGTCGCGTACCAGGACAAGAAGCTGACGATCAACGGCCAGCCCGTGCCCGAGGCGCCGCTGCCCGACTACTTCGACGAAGAGCGGATGAACTACGCGAAGCAGTTCGAGGAAACGATCGGCGCGCGCAAGAACGCGATCCTCAATAATCCGGCGGTGCCGCCGTTCGTAATGGGCGCGGACGATTATCCGTATCGAGACAACTGCCAGTACGACAGCCGCGGCGTCGTCTGCAAGGTGCCGCCCGGCCATTACTTCATGATGGGCGACAACCGCGACAACAGCGCGGACAGTCGTTACTGGGGCTTCGTGCCGGACAAGAACATCGTCGGCCGCGCCTTCTTCATCTGGATGAACTTCAGCGAACTGAAACGCGTCGGCTCGTTCAACTGAGCTGTGCGTCGATGTTGCGACACGCCGCGCGAGGGCTGCGCGGCGTGTTGCCGAACGACTTTAAGAACCGGCGGCAACACCGCCTCGCCACGCCTTTTCGCGCCAGGTCGCGTTTGCCGACCGAAGCGGCGCCCGCGTTATACTCCTGTCCATGGCCCTATCCCAGTTGGAAAGCCGGCTGCGCTATGAATTTCGCAATGCGGAATTGTTGCGCCAGGCTTTGACCCATCGCAGTCACAGTGCCACGCATAACGAACGGCTCGAGTTTCTTGGCGACTCCGTTCTGAATTGCGCGGTGGCCGCCCTTTTGTTCCAGCGTTTCGGCAAGCTGGACGAGGGCGACTTGTCGCGCGTGCGGGCGAACCTCGTCAAGCAGCAGTCGCTCTACGAAATCGCTCAGGCCCTCAATATCTCGGACGGCCTGCGGCTCGGCGAGGGCGAGCTGCGCAGCGGCGGGTTCCGAAGACCGTCGATCCTCGCGGACGCGTTCGAAGCCATCATCGGGGCGGTGTTTCTCGATGGCGGCTTCGAAGCCGCCCAAGGGGTCATCAAGCGCCTGTACGTGCCGATTCTCGATCACATCGATCCGCGCACGCTCGGCAAGGACGCGAAGACGCTGCTGCAGGAGTATCTGCAGGGCCACAAGATCGCGTTGCCGACCTACACCGTCGTCGCGACGCATGGTGCGGCGCACAATCAGCAATTCGAAGTCGAATGCACGGTGCCGAAGCTGGACGTGAAGGTGTCCGGCTCGGGCGCGAGCCGCCGCGCGGCCGAGCAGGCCGCCGCGAAGAAGGCGCTCGACGAGGTGATGGCGGCCGCGCCGATGCTCGCCGCGAAGCCGAAGCGCTCGAAGAGCGCGCGCGGCGCGAAGCACGTGGAGCCGGAGATCGTGCCGGGCGTGAAGGGCGTGCAGGAGGCGCTCGACCTGCGCTCGCCGGATCGCAAGGAGCGTGGCGTGAATCACGCGGCGGGCGTCGATCCGAAGGCTGCCGACGCGAAGGCGGTTGACGTGAGGGCCGCGCTCGAAGCCGTGCCGATCGACGCGAAGGCGGCTGAGCCGAAGCACGCCGACCCGAAGATCGCGGAGTTCCGAGCCGACGATCCGAAGGCGGCCGACGCGAAAGCCTCGGCCGACGCGAAGCCCGTCGAGGCGAAATCCGCCGACGCGAAGGCGGGCGCGCAGGCTCATGCGGCGGCGTCGTTCGCTGCGCCCGCGCAGGCCGACGATGCGTCCGTGCGTTCGCACGCCGCCACGCCCGTCGCGGTGATCCGCGCGGCGCACGTCGAACATGGTGTCGACAAGGCCGAGCCGCGCGCGGCGAAGCCGGCGGACAAGCCTGCTTCGGCGGCCGACAAGTTGCCGGAGAAGCCGGCGGAGAAGGCGACGGAACCCGTGTCCGACAAGGGGCTCGACAAAGGACACGACAAGGGGCTCGAGAAGCCGCATGACAAGCCGTCCGATCATGCCCCGGAAAAAGCGTCCGACAAGACGGCCGAGAAAACCGACGCCGCCGCGCGCGGCGCCGCGGGGGCGTCCGACCGTCCGCCGCGCGCCCGCGATGCGTCGCCGTCCGCCGCCGAGCCCGATCTGGCCGCCGCGCCCGTGCGCGTCGCCGATGCAGGTCATTGACATCGTCCCAATCGACATTGCGGTCGCGCACGGTCGCGCGGCCGCTTCCGAACCCAGCAGCAACCTGATATGAACGCACCCGCTCCCACCGGTTTCCGTTGCGGCATGATCGCGATCGTCGGTCGTCCGAACGTCGGCAAATCCACGCTGATGAACGCGCTCGTCGGCCAGAAGATCAGCATCACGTCGCGCAAGGCGCAGACGACCCGCCACCGGATCACCGGCATCCGCACGCTCGACGACGCGCAGTACATCTTCGTCGACACGCCCGGCTTCCAGACGCGCCACAGCACCGCGCTCAACCGGTCGCTGAACCGCGCGGTGACGTCGACGCTGACATCGGTCGACGCGATCCTGTTCGTGATCGAGGCGGGCCGCTTCGGCCCCGACGACCAGAAGGTGCTCGACCTGATTCCGCCCGGCACGCCGACGCTGCTCGTCGCGAACAAGCTCGACCGCGTGTCGGACAAGGACACGCTGTACCCGTTCTTCCAGAAGATGGGCGAGCTGCGCGAGTTCGCGGAGATCGTGCCGCTGTCGGCGAAGCATTCGGAGGACATCCAGCGGCTGATGAACACGATCAAGCCGTACTTGCCGCAGGGCGACGCGATCTACGGCGAAGACGATCTGACCGATCGCAGCTCGCGCTTTCTCGCGGCCGAGATCCTGCGCGAAAAGGTGTTTCGCTGGACGGGCGACGAGCTGCCGTACACGAGCACCGTCGTCATCGACAAGTTCGAGGAGGAGGGGCGGCTCACGCGCGTGTTCGCGACGATCCTCGTCGAGCGCGACTCGCACAAGGCGATGGTGATCGGCAAGAAGGGCGCGAAGCTCAAGCAGATCAGCACCGAGGCGCGACAGGACATGGAGAAGCTGTTCGACGGCCCCGTCTATCTCGAAACCTTCGTCAAGGTGAGGAGCGGCTGGGCCGACAACGAAGCGGGGCTGCGCGCCTATGGGTACGAATGACGGGACGTCCGATGTCGGGATGACCGACGAGGCCGACGCCGACCCGCAACCTTCGATCGCGCCGTCTACGCAGCCCGCGCTGTCTGCACCGCCCGCGCCGGGCGCCGAGAAGCCGGCGCGCAAGCCGCGCCGCGCCGCCGCGCGCACATCCGAATTCCGGATCGCGGAGCAGCCGGGGTTCGTGCTGCACGGCTATCCGTATCGCGAGACGAGCCTCGTCGTCGACGTGCTGACGCGCGATCACGGCCGCATCGCGCTCGTCGCGAAGGGCGCGAAACGCCCGCATTCGGCGCTGCGCGGCGTGCTGCAGACGTTCCAGCCGCTGTCGTTGTCGTGGACCGGCAAGTCCGAGCTGCGCACGCTGACGGGCGCCGAATGGGTGGGCGGCATGCTGCCGCTCGCGGGCGACGCGCTCCTGTGCGGCTTCTACGTGAACGAGCTGCTCGTCAAGTTCTGCGCGCGCGAGGACCCGCACCCGCCGCTCTTCAAGCACTATCTCGTCACGCTCACGCGCCTCGCGCACGGCGAGCCGCCCGTGCAGGTGCTGCGCTCGTTCGAGCGCGTGCTGTTGCGCGAGACGGGCTATGCGATGTCGCTCAAGCGCACGGTCGCGCGGCGCGCGGTCGAGCCCGACAAGCTCTATGTGTTCGATCCGGAGCGCGGCGTGCGCGACGCGGGCGGCGACGTACCGTCGCACTGGCCGGTGATCGCCGGCCAGACGTTGCTCGACATGGAAGAGGACGATTACCATCGGGCGCAGACCGTCGCGCAAAGCAAGACGCTGATGCGCTTCCTGCTCAACACCTATCTGGGCGGCACGCCGCTCGCCACGCGTCAGATCCTGATCGACCTGCAAAACCTATGAG
The DNA here is from genome assembly GCF_000773065.1 of Burkholderia sp. ABCPW 111. Lineage (NCBI taxonomy): Bacteria > Pseudomonadati > Pseudomonadota > Betaproteobacteria > Burkholderiales > Burkholderiaceae > Burkholderia > Burkholderia sp. ABCPW 111. Next base: position 39,757 of record NZ_JPWT01000078.1, read on the forward strand.
CTTTTTCCTGACATCGCCCACCGCCATCGAACTGGGCGTCAATATCGACCACGTCGCGACGCTGCGCAACGCGCGCGGCACAGCGTATCCGGACCCCGTGCGCGCGGCGCTCGCCGCCGAGGACGCGGGCGCCGACGCGATTACGCTGCATTTGCGCGAAGACCGCCGGCACATCGTCGACGCGGACGTGCGCACGCTGCGTCCGTTGCTGAAAACGCGGATGAATCTCGAATGCGCGGTGACGGCGGAGATGCTCGACATCGCGTGCGAGATCGGTCCGCACGACGCGTGCCTCGTGCCGGAGAAGCGCTCGGAGCTGACGACGGAAGGCGGCCTCGACGTTGCCGGCCATTTCGACGCGGTGCGCGCCGCATGCAGGCAGCTCGCGGACGCCGGCGTGCGCGTGTCGCTCTTCATCGATCCGGACGACGCGCAGATCCGCGCCGCGCACGAGACGGGCGCGCCCGTGATCGAGCTGCACACGGGCCGCTACGCGGATGCGCACGGCGAAGCCGAGCAGCGGCGCGAGTTCGAGCGGATCGCGGCGGGCGTCGACGCGGGCATCGCGCTCGGGCTCAAGGTGAACGCGGGGCACGGGCTGCACTATACGAACGTGCAGGCGATCGCCGCGCTGCCCGGCATCGCCGAGCTGAACATCGGCCACGCGATCGTCGCGCACGCGGTGTTCGTCGGCTGGGACAACGCGGTGCGCGAGATGAAGGCGATCATGGTCGCGGCGCGCGTCGCCGCGCTGCACGGCGGCCGCTGATACGCATGGCGATCTACGGCATCGGCACCGATCTCGTCCAGGTGAGCCGCATCGCCGCCGTGCTCGCGCGCACGGACGGCCGCTTCGCGGAGAAGGTGCTCGGCCCCGACGAGCTGCGCGTGTTCCGCACGCGGCGCGCGCGCTCGGAGGCGCGCGGCATCGCGTTCCTCGCGACGCGCTTTTCGGCGAAGGAAGCGTTCTCGAAGGCGATCGGCCTCGGCATGCACTGGCCGATGACGTGGCGCGTGCTGCAAACGCTCAACCGGCCGAGCGGCGAGCCGTACGTCGTCGCGTCGGGCGAGCTCGCCGCATGGCTCGATGCGCGCCGCATCACCGCGCGCGTGACGGTGAGCGACGAGCGCGATTACGCGGTGACGTTCGTCGTCGCCGAGGCGCCCGACGACGTCGCCGCCGCGCGCTCGGCCGCCGCTTCCTGATTCCTTCTCCGCAAGGGCTGATTCGATGAAACTGACTCCCGGCCCGGTGATGCTCGACGTCGCCGGCACGACGCTCACGCGCGACGACGCGCGCCGTCTCGCACATCCGCAGACGGGCGGCGTGATCCTGTTCGCGCGCCACTTCGAGAGCCGCGCGCAGCTCGTCGCGCTCACCGACGCGATCCGCGCGATTCGCGACGACATCCTGATCGCGGTCGACCACGAAGGCGGCCGCGTGCAGCGCTTTCGCACCGACGGCTTCACGGTGCTGCCCGCGATGCGCCGGCTCGGCGAGCTGTGGGACAAGGACGTGCTGCACGCGACGAAGGCGGCGACCGCGGCCGGCTACGTGCTCGCGTCCGAGCTGCGCGCGTGCGGCGTCGACATGAGCTTCACGCCCGTGCTCGATCTCGATTACGGCCGCTCGAAGGTGATCGGCGATCGCGCGTTCCATCGCGATCCGCGCGTCGTCGCGCTGCTCGCGAAGAGCTTGAACCACGGGCTCGCGCTCGCCGGGATGGCGAACTGCGGCAAGCATTTTCCCGGTCACGGTTTCGCGCGAGCCGATTCGCACGTCGCGCTGCCGACCGACGACCGTCCGCTCGACGAGATCCTCGCGAACGACGCCGCGCCGTACGACTGGCTCGGGCTGTCGCTTTCGGCGGTCATTCCGGCGCACGTGATCTACACGCAAGTCGATGCGAGGCCGGCGGGCTTCTCGCGCGTGTGGCTGCAAGACGTGTTGCGCGGCCGGCTGGGCTTTCCGGGCGCGGTGTTCAGCGACGATCTGTCGATGGAGGCGGCGCGCGAAGGCGGCACGCTCGCGCAGGCGGCGCAGGCCGCGCTCGACGCGGGCTGCGACATGGTGCTGATCTGCAATCAGCCGGATGCGGCGGAGCGGGTGCTCGACGCGCTGCGCGCGACGACGTCGCGCGAATCGCTGCGGCGAATCAAGCAGATGCGGCCGCGCGGCAAGGCGCTCAAATGGAACAAGCTGATGCGCGAGCCGCGCTATCTGCGCGCGCAGGCGCTCCTGCGCAGTACGTTCGCCTGATGCGAAACGGGCGAGGGCGGCGCGCGGCCGCCCTCGCGTCGACGTCGATCGGGCGTCAGCCGATCTTCATGCGTTGCAGCTTGTTGTAGAGCGTCTTCGGGCTGATGCCGAGGAGCGTCGCCGCGCGGTGGCGCGTGCCGCCGACCGCGTCGAGCGTCGCGCGGATCAGCAGGTCTTCGACGTCGGCGAGCGGCGTGCCGACGCGCACCTGCACGCTGCTGCCGTTCAGCGCCGCGCCGGGCTGTGGATACGCGTCGCCCGCGCGCAGCGTTTCGATGAAGTCGCCCGACTGGTCGTATGCGAGCCGCACGCGCTCCAGCAGCTCGCGCACGTTGCCGGGCCAGTCGTAAGCGAGACATTCGCGGATGAAGCCCGGCGCGGCGCGCTTGTCGGTGATGTTCAGGCCCGCGGCGCGCGCGTCGCGGTTCAGGTCGTCGACGAACGCTTCCGCGATTTCGATCACGTCGTTGTCGCGCTCGCGCAGCGGCGGCAGGCCGATCGACGCGGCGTCGAGGCGCAGCCACAGATCCTCGCGCAGCGTGCCGTTCGCGACCGCCTCGCGGGCCGGGCGGCGCGTCGTCGCGATCAGCCGGAAGTCGCTCGCGATCTCGATCGTGCCGCCGACGCGCATGAAGTTCTGCGAATCGAGCGCGCGCAGCAGCGCCTCCTGCAGCGAAAGCGGCAACGCGGTGATTTCCTCGAGAAACAGCGTGCCGCCGCTCGCCTGCTCGAAGACGCCCGGGTCGCGCCGCTCGACGCCCGTGTACGCGCCGCGCTCGCGGCCGAGCAGCATGCTCTCGACCGCGCGGCCGTTGGTTTCGATGTTGCGCGGCGACTGAACGGCGGCGCGGCAGTCGAACGCGACGAACGGGCCCTTGCGGCGGCGGCTCAGGTCGTGCAGCGTGCGCGCGGCCGCCTCCTTGCCCGTGCCGGGCTCGCCCCACAGCAGCACCGCGGTTTCGGTCCGCGCGTTGTGCTCGATCATGTCGTAGACGTGCTGGATCGCGTCGCTGCGCCCGACGAGCGAGCCGAAGCGGCCGAGGCGGCGCAGCGTCGCGCGCAGCGCCTGCACTTCCTCGATCAGCTCGTACGGGCGGGGAATCCGCGCGAGCAGGCTGCGCAGCCGCGGGATGTTGACGGGCTTCAGCAGGTAATCCCAGACGCCGTGCCGCAGCCCTTCGATCGCGCTCTCGACGGTCGCGTTGCCCGTCAGCACGATCACCGGCAGCGAGCCGTTCGGCTGCTGCTGCGGCAGGTTCTGCAACAGATCGAAGCCGCTGCCGTCGGGCAGGTTCAGGTCGACGAGCACGACGTCGGGAATCGAGCGGGCGAGTGCGCCGCGCGCCTCGGCGAGCGACGTCGCCGTATCGACCGAGAATCCGTCCGCCGCGAGCAGCGCGGTCAGGCCGGACAAGCTATTGGGATCGTCTTCGACAATCAGGGCGTGTGGCATGGTGTGCGCGAGTTGAAAGACCGATCCGTCGGCCGGACCGGCGTACAGCCCCCATTTCGGGATGAGAAATGAATTTTATGCCCCATCGCGCACTTGGCGTACGGTATTTGTTATTGACTATAAAACAGTTACGGATGATACAAATTGAATCCCGTCACGGTTTCTGCAAAGCATTGTTTATGATGTGGCGCCTTTATGCAATAAGCGGCGCCGAATAAACAAAAAGCGCCCCGAAGGGCGCTTTGTTCGACCTGATCGCGCAAACGGCGCTTATGCGCGGCTGCGGTATTCGTTCGTGCGCGTGTCGATTTCGATCTTGTCGCCGGTATTGCAGAAGAGCGGCACCTGCAGCTCGAAGCCCGTCGAGAGTTTCGCGTTCTTGAGCACCTTGCCCGACGACGTGTCGCCCTTGACGGCCGGCTCCGTGTACGTGATCTCGCGAACGAGGATCGTCGGCAGTTCGACCGAGATCGCCTTTTCGTTGTAGAACACGACTTCGCACGTCATGCCGTCTTCGAGGTAGTTGAGCGCGTCGCCCATCATTTCCGCTTCGACTTCGTACTGGTTGTAGTCGGCGTCCATGAACACGTACATCGGGTCCGCGAAGTACGAGTACGTCACTTCCTTGCGGTCGAGCACGACGATGTCGAATTTGTCGTCCGCCTTGTAGACCGATTCCTGGCCCGCGTTCGTCAGCAGATTCTTCAGCTTCATCTTGACGACGGCGGCGTTGCGGCCCGATTTGTTGTATTCCGTCTTCGACACGACCCAAGCGTCGTTGCCGACCATCACGACGTTGCCTACGCGGAGTTCCTGTGCGGTTTTCATAACTAAAACTATCCTGAACGAGAGAAATTGCCTGAGCGTTGCTCAACGGCCAACGGCGCAAGCGGGCTCGATCCGGCAGCCGAGCGGCCGCGTCTGTGATCGGTCGCGGCCGGACGGCCCCCTTTATCCTGGCGCGTCGCGCCGATAACGGACGCGCTTGCGTGGTCAGCCATTGGATAACCGCTTATTTTAACTGAGTTTTTGCAAAATTCGCCAGATTTCCGGCGAGGCCGCCGACGGCCGCGAGTTCGTCCGCCCAGCTTGCCGCGCGCGCGGCGAGCGCCGCGCGGTGCCGCCAGAAATCGGCCCAGTCGGGCGCGCCCGCGCCGTTCCATGCGTGCCAGAAGCGCTCGGTGGCCGCGCGCGTTGCGTGATCGACGCGCGCGTTGAAGTGCGCGAGCGCCGCGTCGAGCTTCGGCAGATGCGCGGCGTCGGCCTGCGGGTAGATCTGCCAGACGAACGGCCGGCGCGCCCATTGCGCGCGGACGAACGAATCCTCGCCGCGCACGAAGTTCACGTCGCTCGCCCACAGCAGCAGGTCGTAGTCGGGCTGCGCGACGAACGCGAGCCCGTGCGCGGCGACGCTGCCGCGCGCCGCGTGCGCGCCGGCGCCGAACGAGCCGACCCCGAAAAAGCGCGCGATGCTCGCGGAGATCCGGCCCTCCGGCACGAGCAGCGCGATCGGCTCGCCGCCGTCGCGCCATTGCTCGAGGAGCGCGTCGAGCGCCGGGTTTTCGTATGCGAAGAGCGACACGACGGTCGCGTCCGGGCCGGGCATCGGCGCGCGTGCGACGCTTTGCCACCACGCGCGGCGCGCGTCGCCGCTCGCTTCGAACGCGGCGCGGCGCGCGTCGAGGTCGCGCTCCTTCAGCACGCCGCCCGTGCCGGGGCCGAGGCCGGGGAAGAAGAAGGTTTTCGTGAGCGGGTAGCGCGGGTGCGGCGACGGCCGCAGATGGAAGTCGCAGACCCAGTCCTCGGCGCTCAGGTATTCGAGATTGATCCACACGGGCGGCCGCGCGCGGCGCGCCATCGCGGCGACGTACGCGCCCGGCAGCTCGCATGCGAACGCTTCGATCACGACGTCGGCGATCTCGAGCGTGTCGCCGGCGTGCGCGGGCGCGCGCCAGTGCTCGACGACGATGCCGTCGACGGTCTGGCGCGCGGCGTCGGGCCTGGCGGCCGGCTGAAGGCGCGCGAACGTCGCGAGGTCGTCGACGAAGATCCGCACCTGCCAGCCGTGCTCGGCCGCGAGCTGGCGCGCGAGACGCCAGCACACGCCGATGTCGCCGAAGTTGTCGACGACCGCGCAGAAGATGTCGCATGCGATCGCGCTTGCGGCGGCGTCCGTGGGGCGAATGTCGGCGAGGGCGGAGGCGGGGGGCGTGAGGGGAGCGGACGACGTCATCTGATCTGTGCCAAGCGAAGCGAGTGGGGCGCCGACCGGCCGATCGGCGCGCAAGCCGGCACGCAAACCGACAGGCAAACCGGCGAACCGGCAAGCCGAACGCCGAGCGGGCGCGTGCCGCGGCGAGCCGGCCGCGATCGCGCGCGGCGAATGCTCTAAACTGGCGATTCTAAATGACCTTGTTCGCGCGCGCCGCTCGCGCCCGCATTGAGCATGACATCCCCCGACGCACCCGAATCCCGTTTCGAACCCAAGCCGATCCTCGCCCAATTGCCGCATCTGCCGGGCGTCTACCGTTATTACGACGTGCAGGACGCGGTGCTGTACGTCGGCAAGGCGCGCGACCTGAAAAAGCGCGTGTCGAGCTACTTCACGAAGACGCAGCTCTCGCCGCGGATCGCGATGATGGTCACGCGCATCGCGCGTATCGAGACTACCGTCACGCGCTCGGAGGCCGAGGCGCTGCTGCTCGAGAACAACCTGATCAAGGCGCTCGCGCCGCGCTACAACATCCTGTTTCGCGACGACAAGTCGTACCCGTACCTGAAGCTCACGGGGCACGAGTTTCCGCGGATGGCGTACTACCGAGGCGCGGTCGACAAGAAGAACCAGTACTTCGGGCCGTTTCCGAGCGCGTGGGCGGTGCGCGAGAGCATCCAGATCCTGCAGCGCGTGTTCCAGCTGCGCACCTGCGAGGACTCGGTGTTCAACAACCGCACGCGTCCTTGCCTGCTGCACCAGATCGGCCGCTGCTCGGCGCCGTGCGTCGGCGCGATCGGCGAAGAGGACTACGCGCGCGACGTCGACAACGCGTCGCGCTTCCTGCTCGGCCGGCAAAACGAGGTGATGGGCGAGCTGGAGCGGAAGATGCATGCGTTCGCGGCCGAGCTGAAGTTCGAGCAGGCGGCGGCCGTGCGCAACCAGATGAGCTCGCTCGCGAAGGTGCTGCATCAGCAGGCGATCGACGTCGGCGGCGACAGCGACGTCGACATTCTCGCCGTCGTCGCGCAAGGCGGCCGCGTGTGCGTGAATCTGGCGATGGTGCGCGGCGGCCGGCATCTCGGCGACAAGGCGTACTTCCCGACGCACGTCGAAAGCGCGCTCGCGCTTGCCGGCGATCCGGGCGCGCAAGCGGGCGACGAGGCGGGCGACGACGTGGGTGACGAGGCGGGTGCCGGAGCGGATGCGCAGGCGCGGCTCGCCGGCGATGCGGCAACGGACGCGGCGGATGCGGCGGATGCGGCGGGCGCGAGCGAGAACGGCGGCGCGGCACGCCATGTCGAGGCGAGCGCGCAAGCGTGTGCCGACGAAAGCGTCGAACGAAGCGCCGACGCGATGGCCGAAGCGATCACCGAAGCGTCGCGGGCAGCCGCAATTGCCGAAGCCGGCGAAGCCGCGCAAGCAACTGAAGCAACTGAAGTAACCGAAGCAACCGAAGCAACCGAAGCAACCGAAGCAACCGAAGCAACCGAAGCAACCGAAGCAGCCGAAGCAACCGAAGCAGCCGCGCCGTCCGACATCGGCGACGACGCCGCGCCGCAGGAGGCCGACGCCGCGCCGCTCGAAACCGAAGTGCTCGAAGCGTTCGTCGCGCAGCACTATCTCGGCAATCGCGTGCCGCCGATTCTCGTCGCGAGCCACGCGATCGCGAATCGCGAGCTGATCGATCTGCTCGTCGAGCAGGCGGGGCACAAGGTGTCGGTCGTGCGGCAGCCGCAGGGCCAGAAGCGCGCGTGGCTCGCGATGGCCGAGCAGAACGCGCGCCTCGCGCTCGCGCGGCTGTTGTCCGAGCAGGGCTCGCAGCAGGCGCGCACGCGCGCGCTCGCCGGCGTGCTCGGCTACGAGAGCGACGATCTCGCGCCGCTGCGGATCGAGTGCTTCGACATCAGCCACACGATGGGCGAGGCGACGCAGGCGTCGTGCGTCGTCTATCACCATCACAAGATGCAGTCGTCCGAGTACCGCCGCTACAACATCACGGGGATCACGCCCGGCGACGACTACGCCGCGATGCGCCAGGTGCTCACGCGCCGCTACGAGAAGATGGTCGAGGAAGCGGCCGCCGAGGCGTCGGCGGACGAGGCGGCCGGCATCGACGGCAACGCGGTGCACGCGGCCGCGTCGGCCGGCCGGTTGCCGAACATCGTGCTGATCGACGGCGGCCGCGGCCAGGTCGAGATCGCGCGCCAGGTGTTCTCCGAGCTCGGGCTCGACATCGCGATGCTCGTCGGCGTCGCGAAGGGCGAGGGGCGCAAGGTCGGGCTCGAGACGCTGATCTTCGCCGACGGCCGCGCGCCGCTCGAGCTCGGCAAGGAGAGCGCGGCGCTGATGCTCGTCGCGCAGATCCGCGACGAGGCGCACCGGTTCGCGATCACCGGCATGCGCGCGAAGCGCGCGAAGACGCGCCAGACGTCGAGGCTCGAGGAGCTCGAAGGCGTCGGCGCGAAGCGTCGGCAGCGGCTGCTCGCGCGCTTCGGCGGCTTGCGCGGCGTGGTCGCGGCGAGCGTCGACGAGCTCGCGAGCGTCGAAGGCATCTCGCGCGCGCTCGCCGAGCAGATCTACCGGCAACTGCACTGAGGGCGGGCCGCGCCGGCCGGCGAGCCAGGCGGCGCGGCCCGCGCCGGGCGCGTTGCTTGTGGCGGCGCGGGTGACGCGGCACAATGGCAAATCCTTCAACCGTGTCGCGTGCCATGCCGTTCAACTTCCCGATTTTCCTGACGTGGGTGCGAATCGTGCTGATTCCGCTCGTCGTCGGCGTGTTCTATCTGCCGGATACGGTGCTGAGCGCCGACCACCGCAATCTGGCCGCGGCGGCGATCTTCATCCTGGCCGCGCTGACCGACTGGTTCGACGGCTATCTCGCGCGCAAGTGGAACCAGACGTCGGCGTTCGGCGCGTTTCTCGATCCCGTCGCCGACAAGCTGATGGTGACGGCGGCGCTCCTCGTGCTCGTGCAGCTCGCGCGCCTCGACGCGGCGATCGCGCTCGTGATCGTCGGCCGCGAGATCGCGATCTCGGCGCTGCGCGAATGGATGGCGCACATCGGCGCGTCGAAGAGCGTCGCGGTGAATTCGCTCGGCAAATTCAAGACCGCGTGCCAGATGATTGCGATTCCGATGCTGCTGTACTACGGCCGGCTGCCGTTCGGCGGCGGCATCGCGATCGACACGCGCGTGTGGGGCGAGTGGCTCATCTATCTCGCGGCCGTGCTGACGATCTGGTCGATGCTCTACTACATGAAGCTGGCGTGGCCGCAGATTCGCGAACGCGGGGGCGCCGCATAAGCATTCGGCGCGCATGCCCGATTGCGCGTCAACGAGCGCGAGGATGCGGTCGAAGAAAAAGGGCGCGAAAAACGCTTGACACATAATTCGAGTTTCACCATAATCTCGTTTCTCCACTGAACGGTGCCTGGCGCAGTGCGGTGGATGAAGTAAAACGCGGGAGTAGCTCAGTTGGTAGAGCGCAACCTTGCCAAGGTTGAGGTCGCGAGTTCGAGACTCGTCTCCCGCTCCAGGTTTGAAAGCAGCGTTTTGCTTGGCGTGTTGTTCGGCAAAGCATGCAGTGCAGGACGATGCGGGAGTAGCTCAGTTGGTAGAGCGCAACCTTGCCAAGGTTGAGGTCGCGAGTTCGAGACTCGTCTCCCGCTCCAGAACAAGGGGAAGCCGAGCTTCCCTTTTTGTTTGATGGGCCCGATGGCCTTCAATCAAAAAACTGTCGATCGTTGCAGGCCAACTGGTTTTCGCGATGTTCGGCAGACCGCTTACGGCGCGATAGCAAAGCGGTTATGCAGCGGCCTGCAAAGCCGTGTAGGCCGGTTCGACTCCGGCTCGCGCCTCCAGAAAAAGCCCCGTTGATCGGGGCTTTTCTTTTTTCCGCGCCGCTCAAATTTCCGCGCCGCTCAATTGGGCACCAGCGAGCGGGCAGGTATGCGAATGGCTCAGGCATACGGTCCCGGGCGTCTTCATCGATATCCGGCGCACGGCGCGCATCGGCCGCCTTCGGGAACATGGCTTCGGCGGCAAGCTGGAAGGGGAGCCGTTCGGAACGGCGACGACTGCGTTGCGGCGGCTGGTTCTGCCGCGCATTGAGGAAGCGCTGTCGGCTGCGCAAATTCGCCTTGCGAATGCCTACATTGAGCGGCTCGAATGGGCGGTGACGTGCATAGATCGATGCGATCGGCCGCACGCGTTGTTCTGCCTCGGCCCGCCATATTTCGAGACGGAAGGGTACGGCGTACCGTTTCCGTTCGCGCAGTACGAGAAGATGGCCGATCGATTGCGGTCGATCGTGGGCCGCGCGATCGTCAGCCTCAATGCCCACCCGGAGATCCGGTGTGTGTTTGCCGGCTCCTGCATCGAGAGCGTGCCGATTCAATACACGGTGAGCGGTGGAAAGGGCGTCGATCGCCGCGAACGGATCATTCTCGGTTGAGGCGATTCAGCGGAGCCGGCCGGGTTGTTTTGTTGATTGCAGCCGGCGCGGTAATCGCGCCGGCTGGCTCAGATATCGACGTAGGCGGGGAGCAGGTCTTGATCGACGAGCCGGATCTCGATGCGGTTCGCGATCGCCACGTGCTCGGGATTGTCGACTGAGAACGGGGCGTCGGTGACGCTGACGATGATCGTGCCGGTCTGTTTGCCTTTGGCGGGTACGGGAATCAGCGCTCGGGCCTCGGGAACCTGCTGTTGCGTAATGACCTTCGGCAAGTAGAGCATCCAGCCGACGCCGGGCTTGTCGTCGAAAACCTGCATTACAGCGTACTCGTCGAAACTCACCTCGACGAGTGCTGGGCTGAATACAGCGACCATTGTCGATACGATTCCGGAAATGGCCGCGTAGGCGCTCCACCGTTCACCCTCGATGCGAAGGGTCAATGTGTCAGGGAGGGATTTATCCCCGACGTGGCACGATATGGACGCGCCGTCGTCGCTAGTAAGATTGCCATCCCACATCGCTACGTAGGTGAAGTCTTTGCTGTTGCGAAACTCCTCGCGAAGTACGGCGAGCGCCGCTGGCGTGGCGATGCCGGCAGCGTCATAGACGTGGTACCTAGTTGCGTCTTCCTGGCTGTCTCCTTTGAGCATCCAGTTCTCATATCGTAAAGAGTCATCGTGCGCCTTCAGCGCGTCGATGATCTTCGATACCCGCGCCAAGATTTCAGGAAAATCGAATGCAGTGAGCGACGAATCGCGGAAACTGGCGGTGATGTTCATGGAGGTTCTCAGGGCTGAACGACGGAGGTAATACCCGACCGTCTCAATATAATGAGCATGCGTTGGTGGGCGAGCGGTGTTTGGAAGTACCACATCAATCGCGCTGGAGGGTTGGCCCGCACGGCTGCGCCCTGTCGTACGGCAGTGGCTTCCATCGAGTCGAATCCTTTGAAAAATTTGTCGGCCTTCGGGATCGAACCATCGAGGAACTGATCGTAATTGCCCTTGGTTTCCTGTAGCAAGCACTCGCCGGGCTGGAAGCCGTCGAAGTCGATGCCGAGCCAATTCCACTCATCGCTCCAGCGACATTCCTTAGTGTCGAACGCAAAGCCAGTAATGCGTGCCTGATATCGGTACGCATTCCAGTTGACACCATGATTGCGGCGAATTTTCGCTCCACCCTCGGGCGGGCATTTCTTGCAGCTTTCGCCGGTGCGCGGCAAAGCCCGTACATCCGGCGTCGCCTTGCTGTCTTCCTCCGGCGTGTCACCCGACAGGCTCGCCGTTCCCGCCACCGTCACCCCGCCCAACAAGGCGACGCCAGCGCGCGCCAAGATCGGTCCAAGCTCCACCGCCGCCGCTTCTATCACCGGAAACACCAATCCCGCCATGTTCCAGCCCTCCGTCCGGATGTTCGATGCGCCATTTGATGACGCGTAGATAATCATGAAAGCGCTCGTCGGCGGAGCGGCCGGGGCGCGTGAGCCAAGCCTTCGTCGCGGGCTTTTCGTAGAAGCTCGGCGCGTACGCCTCGAGCCTCAGGAACGCGACGATGTTCTCGTCCTGCTCGATGCCGAATGTGCGCGCGGCGCGATATGCGGCCCAGAGCCGGGACGACAAGCCGCCGTCATCGGCAAACGCCGGATTCTCCTTCACGAGATCCTGCCGAACGCGTTCGACGAAGCCGCGCTCGTCGATCTC
>NZ_JPWT01000079.1:0-51524 GCF_000773065.1 Burkholderia sp. ABCPW 111
ACGTTCCAGCCGATAACCTGTCCAGCAGCCCAGTGCCTGAAGTGCCTTTCGATCGAGCAATTGCTTCCTCCGACATCCTTAAAATCAGGTGTCAGATTACGCAATCGCTCGAAAACCCTCCACGGTTTCCTGCGATGAACCAAAGAAAAGCCCCGCAAGTCCGAGAACTTGCGGGGCTTGTTCCGCCATTTCTGGCGGAGACGGAGGGATTCGAACCCTCGATCCAGGTTTTGGCCCAGATGCTCCCTTAGCAGGGGAGTGCCTTCGACCTCTCGGCCACGTCTCCCAAACCTTCGCTCGCGCCAGGGAGGCAGCGCGACGAAGCCAAGATTCTATAGGGTTACGGGGCCAAGGTCAATTTCCAAGACGCATTTTCTTTCGTGCGTCATGGAAATTTCATCACGCCTGGTCGAGTTCGAATGCCTTGTGCAGCGCGCGGACCGCCAACTCCATGTATTTCTCGTCGATCAGCACCGAAATCTTGATTTCGGACGTCGAGATCATCTGGATGTTGATGCCCTCTTCCGACAGCGTACGGAACATCGTGCTCGCGACGCCGACGTGCGAACGCATCCCGACGCCGACCACCGACACCTTCGACACCTTCGGATCGCCCAGCACCTGCTCGGCGTTCACGTGGCCCTTCACCTGATTCGTGAGGATGTCCATCGCCTTCTGGTAGTCGCCGCGGCCGACGGTAAACGTGAAATCAGTCTTCCCCTCGACGCTCTGGTTCTGGATGATCATGTCGACGTCGATATTAGCATCGGCGACCGGGCCGAGGATCTGATACGCGATGCCCGGCTTGTCGGGCACACCCATCACCGCGATGCGCGCTTCGTCGCGCTGGAACGCAATGCCCGAAATGACTGCCTTTTCCATGGTCTCGTCTTCTTCAAAAGTGATCAGGGTGCCCGAGCGCATCTCCTCGTCGAGCGGAATTTGCGGATCGGTGAGACTCGACAGCACGCGCGTCTTCACGCGGTACTTGCCCGCGAATTCGACGGAGCGGATCTGCAGCACCTTCGAGCCGAGGCTCGCCATTTCCAGCATTTCCTCGAAGGTCACGCTATCGAGCCGGCGCGCCTCTTCGACGACGCGCGGATCGGTCGTGTACACGCCGTCGACGTCCGTGTAGATCAGGCATTCGTCGGCCTCGAGCGCGGCCGCGACCGCGACCGCCGACGTGTCCGAGCCGCCGCGGCCGAGCGTCGTGATGTGGCCGTCCGGATCGACGCCCTGAAAACCCGTGATGATGACGACCTTGCCCGCGTCGAGATCGCGGCGCACGCGCTCGTCGTCGATCGAATGAATGCGCGCCTTCGTGTACGCGCTGTCGGTCTTGATCGGCACCTGCCAGCCGGCGTAGCTCACCGCTTCGACGCCGATCTCTTGCAGCGCGATCGACAAGAGGCCGACGCTGACTTGTTCGCCCGTCGACGCGATCGCGTCGAGTTCGCGCGGGCTCGGCTGGCTCGAAATCTCTTTCGCGAGACCGAGCAAGCGGTTCGTTTCGCCGGACATCGCGGACGGCACGACCACCATCTGGTGCCCGGCCTGATGCCATTTTGCGACGCGTTTCGCGACGTTCTTGATGCGCTCGACCGAGCCCATCGAAGTGCCGCCGTATTTATGTACGATGAGTGCCATTGTCGTTCAGAACTGAAGAAGGGCCGCACGGGCGTACTGGACAGACCGCGATGCCGTTCGGTCACGCGGCTTGTGGCTGTGGACGGACGACGGGGAGAACGGCTGGGGCGCAGCACACGGGCGTGGCGATTTGCCCGGAAAAGGCGGATCAGGCCGCGCAAACCGGGTACGTCACGCGGAAAACCTGCACAAAACGCTCGAAAATCGAGCCGAGCAAACGCTTGAGCGTACCCGATCGACGGCCGCTTGACAAGCCGCGCGGACATCGGCAGGCCGGGTCGCAACCTTTTTCCGGCGACGCGGAATTCACGGCTGCCGCGACGCGCGCCGGATACGCCGCGCTATGCGATCAGCACGTCCGGCCGCCATTCGATGCGCCGCCAGCCGCCCGGCGTGTCGACGCCGTCGTGCGCCGCGCGGTTCACGCCGACGCGCGGCACGAACAGCAGCCGGTCGCCCACGTACAGCAGCGGCACGTCGCGCTGCCATGCGGGCACGCCCCGCTCCTGGAACAGGTTCTTCAGCGTGCGCCCGGGCCCGCCCTGCCAGGTGCGCATCCGCTCGCCGCCCGCGCGCGCGCGGGCATGCAAGTCGGCCGCGGCGAGCAGCGCCTCCGGCACCGCATCGTGCTCGTGCGCGGCGGCCGGGCTGAACACGAACGTGCCGCGCCACGCGGGCAAGCGCCAGACCTCCTGCCCCCGCCATGCAAGCGCGCATTCCGGCAGCGGCGCGGCGGCAGCGGCCGCTTCGTCGCGCGCATCGGCATCGTCGTCAGGCACATGAGCGCCGACCGCTTGCACGTCCGTCGCTTCCGCGCCCTCGCCGACTTCCCATTGGACGTGGTCGCGATAAAGGCGCAAGCGCCATCCGGCGTGATCGACGCGCAGCGCGTGCGCATCGCGCGCCGCGCGCAGCTGCTTCATCATCTCGGCAAGACGCGCGGCGGACGCGCCCGGCAGCCCGAGCGAGCGCATCCAGTAGCGCAGCAGATTCGCGCCGCGCTCGTCGTCGAGCGCGACAAGCGCATCGCGCGACAGCACGCGGCCGTCTTCGCGCGCGAGCGCGCGAAGATCGATCGCGGCGAGGTCGTCGAGCAGCCGCTGCGCGGCCGCCGCGTGCTGCGCGGCGCGGCCGAGCGCGTCGCGAAAGCCCGGGAAGTGCGGCGCGAGCGCGGGAAGCACGTCGACGCGCAGCGCATTGCGCGCGTAGCGCGTGTTCGTGTTCGATTCGTCGTCGATCCAGCGCAGCGCATGCTGTTGCGCATAGCGCTCGAGCTGCGCGCGCAGCAGGTGCAGGAACGGACGCACGCGCACGACGTCGGCCGATGCCGGCCGGTATTGCGGCGCCATTGCGGCAAGCCCCGCGATGCCCGCGCCGCGCAGCAATTGCAGCAGCACCGTCTCGGCCTGATCATCCGCATGCTGCGCGAGCCACAGCGCGTGCACGCCGTGGCGCGCGCACATCGACTCGAGCGCGCGATAGCGCGCATCGCGCGCGCTCGCTTCGACGCCCTGCCCGCTCGCGCGCGACACGTCGACACGCGCCGCGTCGAACTGCACGCCGAGCGCGCTCGCCGTTTCCGCGCAGTGCGCGAGCCACGCGTCGGCGTTCGCGCTCAGGCCGTGGTGGACGTGCAGCGCGATGCAACGCCCGGCGCCCGCTGCCCGCACGGCCGCGTGCAGCAACACGGTCGAATCGAGGCCGCCGCTATACGCGAGCGCGATGCGCGCATCGCCCGGCAGCGCGGACAGCGCGACGCCGATCGCATCGAGCACGACGCGATCGGCGGAAAACTCTTGTGGGGGAATCACAGCGGGAAGGCGCGTCGCGCCTCGCGAGTCGACGGCCCGGCGCTCACGCGCCCGGCGTCGTTTCCTTGAACTTGCCGTAGGCCATCAGGCGCTCGAAGCGGCGCTCGCGCAGCGCATCGATGCTCATGCCCTGGAACTGGCGCAGCGAATCCGCGAGCGCGCGGCGCAGCAGCGCGGCCATGCCCTTCGGATCGCGGTGCGCGCCGCCGAGCGGCTCGTTGATGATCTTGTCGATGAGGCCGAGCGCCTTCAGGCGATGCGCGGTCAGGCCGAGCGCCTCGGCCGCTTCCGGCGCCTTCGCGGCGCTCTTCCACAGGATCGACGCGCAGCCTTCCGGCGAGATCACCGAGTACGTCGAGAACTGCAGCATCATCACCGTGTCGGCAACCGCGATCGCGAGCGCGCCGCCCGAGCCGCCCTCGCCGATCACCGTCGCGATGATCGGCGTCTTGAGCTCGGCCATCACGTACAGATTGCGGCCGATCGCCTCCGATTGGCCGCGCTCTTCCGCGCCGATGCCCGGATAGGCGCCCGGCGTGTCGACGAACGTGAAGATCGGCAGCCCGAACTTTTCGGCGAGGCGCATCAGGCGCTCCGCCTTCCGATAGCCTTCCGGGCGCGGCATCCCGAAATTGCGCGCGGCGCGCTCCTTCGTGTCGCGGCCCTTCTGATGGCCGATCACCATGCACGCGTGGCCGTTGAAGCGGGCGAGGCCGCCGACGATCGACTGATCGTCCGCGAACGCGCGGTCGCCGTGCAGTTCGTGGAAATCGGTGAAAAGCTCGCTCACGTAGTCGAGCGTGTACGGCCGCTGCGGATGGCGCGCGATCTGCGACACCTGCCACGGCGTCAGATTCGCATACAGATCCTTCGTGAGCTGCTGACTCTTCTTCGACAGCCGCTCGATCTCTTCCGAGATGTCGACAGCCGAATCGTCCTGCACGAAACGCAGTTCCTCGATCTTCGCCTCGAGCTCGGCGATCGGCTGCTCGAAATCCAGAAATGTGGTCTTCATGTGTTTGAAATCCTTGGGTCTTGCGGCAGCGCGTATTCTAACCGCGCTCGCCTGGCGCAAGACCGGGTCGCAACTATCGATTAGCGAAAAGCAATAGCCGCGTTCAGCTATTGGCCGTCAGCGGATCGAGACTGCGCCACATATACCAGGTGGCAACCGTCCGCCACGGCTCCCAGTTCGCCGCCACCTCGCGCGCCTCGCTGCGCGTGACGGGCTCTCCGCTGAAGTAATTGACGCTGATCGCGCGAATGAGCCCCAGATCGTCGAGCGGCAGCACGTCCGGCCGCGACAGGTTGAAGATCAGGAACATCTCGGCCGTCCACCGGCCGATCCCGCGGATCTGCGTGAGCTCCGCGATCACGTCCTCGTCGTCCATCGTCGCCCATTTGTCGACGTGAAGCGCGCCCGACACGAAGTGCTGAGCCAGATCCAGAATATATTCCGACTTGCGCTTCGACAGGCCGCACGCGATCAATTTTTCCTGGCCGAGCTTGATGATCTGCGGCGGCGCGAGCTTCGGGCAGGCGGTTTCGATCTTGACCCAGACCGACTGCGCGGCCGCGACCGAGATCTGCTGCCCGACGACCGAGCGCGCGAGCGTGACGAACGAATCGCCGCGCTTGACGAGATGCGCCGGGCCGAACTTCGGAATCAGCTTCTTCAGGATTCGGTCGCGCTTGACGAGATCGGCGCACGCCTTGTCCCAATATGGCGGACGCGCGACCGCCTCGGCGTCGGTGAGCTGCACCGGCACGGCCGCCTCGGACACGCGCGCCTTGCGCGCGGCCGGCTCCGCCGATGCGACGACGACGGCCTCGCGCGGCAGCGCGTCGGCGCCCCGCTCGCCGTCGACCTTCGCGCGCGCCGGCTTCGTGGCCGCCGCGCGCAAGCTCGGCTTATGCGCGGCGCCATTGGCCGCGCCGTTCGGCGCCGCGCGCTTCGCGCTCGCCTCGTGCACCGCCGGCGCACGCGCGCCGGCCCGCTTGGCCGCAATCGGCGGCTGCGTCGCCGCACGCTTGGCCGGCGCTTTTCTGGCCGTTGCCATCTAGCCTCCTACCTGGCGAATCGATCAGTGGGACAGACGATGCGCGCTCATACGCGGCGCCACTCGGTCGACCCGCCCGGTTTGTCTTCAAGTGCGACCCCGGCCTCGAGCAGTTCCGCCCGAATCCGGTCCGCTTCGGCATAGTTCTTCGCCTGCTTCGCCGCGACGCGCGCGGCGATCTTCGCTTCGATCTCTTCCGGCTCGAGCGCGCCCGCGCGCGCCGTGCCCGACGCCTGCTGCAGGAACTCGCGCGGCTCGCGGCCGAGCAGGCCGAGCAGGCCCGCGAGCCGCTTGAGCTGGCGCGTGAGCGCCGGATCGCGCGTGCGGTTCACCTCGGTCGCGAGCTCGAACAGCACGGCGACCGCGACGGCCGTGTTGAAATCGTCGTTCATCGCGGCCGCGAAACGCTGCGCGTGCGCCTCGTTCCAGTCGAGCGGCGCCGCATCCGGCGTCGCGTCCTTCAGCGCCGTGTAAAGACGCGTGAGCGACGCGCGCGCGTCGTCGAGATGAACGTCGCTGTAGTTGAGCGGCGAACGGTAGTGCGTGCGAACGATGAAGAAGCGCACGACCTCGGCATCGTACTTCTCGAGCACCTCGCGGATCGTGAAGAAGTTGCCGAGTGATTTCGACATCTTCTCACTATCGACCTGCACGAAACCGTTGTGCATCCAATAATTGACGAAAGTTTGTCCCGTCGCACCCTCGCTTTGCGCGATCTCGTTCTCGTGGTGCGGAAACTGCAAGTCCTGACCGCCGCCGTGGATGTCGAAATGATTTCCGAGCAGCGTGCAACCCATCGCCGAGCATTCGATGTGCCAGCCCGGACGGCCCAGGCCGTATTTCGATTCCCACGACGCGCCCGCCGGCTCCTCCGGCTTCGCGCGCTTCCACAACACGAAATCGAGCGGATCTTCCTTCGCGTCGTTCGCGGCGACGCGCTCGCCCGCGCGCAGATCCTCGAGCGACTTGCCGGAAAGCTTGCCGTAGTCCGCGAACTTGCGCACCGAATAATTGACGTCGCCGTCCTTCGCTTGATACGCGTAGCCGTTCGCCTCGAGCTTCTCGATCATGCCGAGCATCTGCGCAATGAAATCGGTCGCGCGCGGCTCGATGTCCGGGCGCTCGACGCCGAGCGCGTCGAAGTCCGCGTTCATCGCGTCGGTGAAGCGGCGCGTGAGCGACTTGATCGTCTCGCCGTTCTCGACCGCGCGGCGGATGATCTTGTCGTCGATGTCGGTGACGTTGCGCACGTACGTCACGCGATAGCCGATCGCACGCAGCCAGCGCTGGACGATGTCGAACACGACGACCATCCGCGCATGACCGATATGGCAGTAGTCGTAAACGGTGATCCCGCAAACGTACATCCGCACTTCGCCGGGCTGCCGCGGCACGAAAACTTGCTTGTCACGCGCGAGCGTGTTGTAGATGCGCAGTGATTCCATAGAGACGAAAGTGAGCCGAAGGAAACCGCCTGGCGATGCTCGCCGTGCATGCGGCACCCGACAGGACTTCTGTTGGCTGGGCCGCGTGCCGTGCGCTTCCTCGGATGACATGCGGCGATCGATCCGCAAGTGAAGCGGTGACGGCCACGAGAGGCAAAGACTATCCGCGGCTCGCCGGAACGCGCGGACGTTTTGTTAGAATGGGTCGGAGTATAACATTCCGATTTGAGCCTATGAAACCTTCCCGCGGCCGTGCGCCGAGCGCTGCGACCCTTGTTGCGACCGCCGCCGTGAGCGCCGCGCTCGCGCTCTTTCCGGGCGCGGCGGCCCTTGCGCAGAAAGCGCCCGCCCCCATCGACGGCACGCCGGAAATCGACGCGTCGATCGCGAGCCGGAACTGGACGCAGGCGCTCGCGCAGCTCGACGCGCGCATCGCGTCGAACCCGCGCGACGTGCAGGCGCAGTTCAAGCGCGGCGCGGTACTCGCGCGCCTGAACCGCGACGACGAAGCGATCAAGCAGTTCGTCGAGCTGACACAGGCCTACCCGGAGCTGCCGGAACCCTACAACAACCTGGCGGCGCTCTACGCGAAACACGGCCGCTACGACGAAGCGCGCAGCGCGCTCGTCACCGCGACGCAGGCGAACCCGAACTACGGCCTCGCCTACGAGAACCTCGGCGATCTCTACCTGCGCCTCGCGGCCGAATCGTACAAGCGCGCGCAATCGCTCGGCCGCACGAGCGGCGCGACCGCGCAGCGCCTGTCGGACCTGCAGAAGATCATCGCGCCGCCGAAGGCGAAATCGGCGGCCGCGCCGGCGTCGGCCACGCGCGACTATTCGGCGCGGGCGGCCGCGAACGTGACGACGACCACCCTGCCGCTTTCCCCGACGTTCCAGTTCGGCGGACCGAGCGGCACGCTCGCGATGCCGCCCTACGTCGCGCCGTCGCAATAACGCCGCGACGCCGCGCCTTTCCTTCACCCACCCAGAGGACCGTTATGAAACGTCTGTTGCTGGCGCTCGGCAGCGCCGCCCTCCTCGCGACCGCCCCCGCGTTCGCGCAATCGGCCGCGACGCACCCCGTCGTGCAGCTGAAGACCACGCAGGGCGACATCCGCGTCGAGCTGTACCCGGAGAAGGCGCCGAAGACCGTCGCCAACTTCCTCGATTACGTGAAGGCGGGCCAGTACAACGGCACGATCTTCCATCGCGTGATCAAGGGCTTCATGATCCAGGGCGGCGGCTACAAGACGAACTTCGACGAGAAGCCGACCCGCGCGCCGATCCCGCTCGAGAGCCAGAACGGCCTGAAGAACGCGACCGGCACGATCGCGATGGCGCGCACGAGCGATCCGAACTCGGCGACCGCGCAGTTCTTCATCAACACCGTCGACAACGCCGGCCTCGACTATCCGAACCCGGACGGCAACGGCTACGCGGTGTTCGGCAAGGTCGTGTCGGGCATGGACGTCGTGAAGAAGATCGAAGCCACGACGACGACGGTGCGCGGGCCGATGCGCGACGTGCCGGAAAAGCCGATCGTGATCGAATCGGCGACGATCGTCTCGAAATAAGCCCGCCCGACTCTTCCGCGCGGCCGCGTCGTCCCGAGCGGCCGCGCGCCGTTTAACCCCCATCCACCGAAGGAACCATCATGATCGAACTGCATACGAACCACGGCGTCATCAAGCTCGAACTCGACGAGGCGAAGGCGCCGAAGACGGTCGAGAACTTCCTCAACTACGTGAAGAAGGGCCACTACGACGGCACGGTCTTCCACCGCGTGATCAACGGCTTCATGATCCAGGGCGGCGGCTTCGAGCCGGGCCTGAAGCAAAAGCCGACCGACGCGCCGATCGCGAACGAAGCGAACAACGGCCTGAAGAACGACACGTACACGATCGCGATGGCGCGCACGAACGATCCGCACTCGGCGACCGCGCAGTTCTTCATCAACGTGAACGACAACGACTTCCTGAACCACTCGTCGCCGACGCCGCAGGGCTGGGGCTACGCGGTGTTCGGCAAGGTCGTCGAAGGCCAGGACGTCGTCGACAAGATCAAGGCCGTCAAGACGGGCAGCAAGGGCTTCCATCAGGACGTGCCGAACGACGACGTCGTGATCGAGAAGGCCGTCGTGGTCTGAACCTGGCGCGACGAGGCACCGGAATGTTGCAGGAAACGCCGCCGCGAAGCGTCTTTGCGGGCGTGCCGGGCGAACGCGGGCTCGCGCACGCGGCTCGCCCGTTCCTGTTCGTCTCCGATCTGCATTTGAGCGAAGCGATTCCGCGCACGGTCGCGGCGTTCGAGCACTTCGTGCGCGTGACGGCCGACAGCGCGGATTCGGTATTCATCCTCGGCGACTTGTTCGAATACTGGATCGGCGACGACGTCCTCGACCACGATCCGTTCGCCGCGCGAATGGCCGCGCTGCTGCGCACGTTCTCCGAGCGCGGCATCGCGCTTTACGTGATGCGCGGCAATCGCGACTTCCTGCTCGGCAAGCGTTTCATGAAAGCGGCGGGCGCGCTCTTCATTCCAGATCCGTCCGTCGTCGTCGCGTTCGGCAACCGCATCGCGCTCGCGCACGGCGATGCGCAGTGCACGGCCGACCGCGGCTATCAATGGTTTCGCCGCTTCGCGCGCAACGGCCTCGCGCAGCGGCTCTTTCTCGCGTGGCCGTTCGCGTGGCGCCGCGCGCTCGCCGAGCGGATGCGCGCGTCGAGCGAATCCGGCCGGATGCGCCCCGCATCGCCGCGCTATGACGTGACGCGCAAGGGCATCGCCGCGCTATTCAAACGCAGCGGCGCGCGCACGATCATCCACGGCCACACGCACAAGCCGGCGCGGCACGTCGAGGCGGGCGGCGTGCGCTGGGTATTGCCCGACTGGGAACTCGACCACGCGCCGCACCGCGGCGGCTACCTGTGCGTCGACGCACAAGGGATACGCGCGCTGCCGCTCGATTGAGCATCGGGCACGTTCGAGACGGACAAGCGGGCTGCGCGGCTTCCGGCTGCCCCGCGAACTCGGTCGTGCCGCGCCGAGCGAACCCGGCGCGCCCCCATGCTCCACGCTCATTGGATTCCTGACGAGCGATGCGGCGAACCTTCGCGCCGCGCGCGACGGCAGGTTCGCGTCGCTTTGATCAGCTTTCGCGCGATGCCGCTCGGTGTCGGCTCGAATATGACGATGCATCGCAAACGGACCGCACGCGGCGATATCCGATGCGAGGCATGCCGCGCGCGGCGCATCCTGCGCCCGCCCGACTCAGCGCCCGGCCGTCTTCCCGTCGAGCGCCCCGCCCTCGAACGCCGCGGAAAGTCGGCGCAAATCGAGCCGCGCGCCGTCCGCGCCCTGCAATGCATCCAGATGCGCGCCCAGCCGCTCGAGCGCGGCGACGATTTCGTCGACGCGCTGCGCCTCCTTCGCCGCATGATCGATGAGGCCGTGGACCGCGAGCGACATCGGATCGTCGGCGTTCGGCGTGATCCCGTACGCGCAGAACGCCGCGCGCTCGGGCGCGCGCTTCGCGTCGGCCGGCATCACGACCCGCGCCGGGTTGCCGACCGCGGTGCCGCCCGCCGGCACCGGTTTCACGACGACCGCGTTCGAGCCGATCTTCGCGCCCGCGCCAACCGTGAAGCCGCCCAGCACCTTCGCGCCGGCTCCGACGATCACGCCGCGCTCGAGCGTCGGGTGACGCTTCGCGCCGCGCGTGAGCGACGTGCCGCCGAGCGTCACGCCCTGGTAAATCGTGCAGTCGTCGCCGACGACGGCCGTTTCGCCGATCACGACGCCCATCCCATGATCGATGAACACGCGCCGGCCGAGCGTCGCGCCCGGGTGGATCTCGATGCCGGTCAGGAAGCGGCCGACCTGCGACACGAACCGGCCGAGCCAGCGCCAGCCCGAGCGCCAGCACGCGTGCGCGAGCCTGTGGAACACGAGCGCATGCAGCCCCGGATAGCACGTGAGTGTTTCCCAGGCGCTGCGGGCGGCGGGATCTCGCTCGCGGATCGTGGCGACGTCTTCGCGAAGTCTCGTGAACATGATGGTGACGATGGAAGGAGGAAACCCGGCGCGCGGCCGCCGGGCGGAGCCGTTATCGCTTTGACAGCTTTGCTTATGATGTTCGGACGATTGTAGATCGGCCGCCGCGAGTGCGCAGCGGGCGCCGCGTTCTCCCTGCCGCGATCACGGATATAGCGCGCCGGCGGCAGACCGGCGCACGCCGCTACTCGCCTCGCCCGGCGCCGATGCCGGAATCGTCCGCGTCGACCGCGTCGCCGGCCTCGCCCGCTTCGCCTTCGCCGTCGCCCGAGGCGCCCGCACCCGCTTGCGCGCCGCCCGACTTCAGCAGGATGTGCTTCGCGATCCCGCGGACGATGTTCACCTCCTCGCGTTCGAGCCCCGTGCGCGCAAAGAGCCGCCGCAGCCGCGGCATCAGCTTCTTCGGATTGCGCGGATCGAGGAAGTCGAGCGCGATCAGCGCATTTTCCAGATGCACGAACATTCGCTCGATCTCGTCGCTCTGCGCGAGCGTGCCGAGCGCGGCGTCCCGCGGCGCGGCCGATGCGTCGCCTTCGAGCAGCGCGACGCGCAACTCGTACGCGAGCACCTGCACCGCCTGCGCGAGATTGAGCGAGCTGTACGCGGGATTCGCCGGAATATGCGCGAGCGCGCTGCAGCGCTCGACCTGCTCGTTCGACAGGCCCGTGCGCTCGTTGCCGAACACGAACGCGATGTCGCCGGTATGCACGTGCCGGAGGGCACTCGCGGCGGCCGCGCGGGGCGCGAGCCGCGGCGGCCCGTATTCGCGCGACCGCGCGGTGAGCGCGATCGACCACTGCACGCCGTTCAGCGCATCGGCAAGCGTCGGCACGACATGCGCGGACGCGAGCACGTCGTCGGCGCCGCTCGCCATCGCGAGCGCTTCCGGATCGCTCTGCACGTGCGGCACGCGCGGCGCGACGAGCACGAGGCGCGAAAAACCCATTGTCTTCAGCGCGCGCGCCGCCGCGCCGACGTTGCCGGGGTGACTCGGCTCGACGAGCACGAAGCGCGTCGACGTGAATCCGCCGCGTGCGGCGCGCGCCGGACGGGATGTGGCCGCGCCGGCGGACGGCGCGGACGGTTTCTGCTGAGATTCCAAGACTTTCATTTGACTGATCGGGATGCCGGTATGGTATCGCCAACTCGCCGACAAACCCACTCGTCCGAATGGCCAGCCGAACCGTGCACGCGATCGTTTCACAAAAAACCGCCGCGAGTCGGGTAAAATTACGTCCTTGTCCGCGGCGCCCGCACTGTTCGGCCCGCCCCCGCTCTTTGCCAATTCGTCTTCCGTCAGCGAAACGCCCGCCTGCCGCCACGTGCGCGCCCGGGCGCGTCTCGCTGGTTCGATCACCACTCGTGGCGGCCTTGCGCCGCCGGCTTCAGGATTCAGGCTCATGCATCCCATGCTCAACATCGCTGTCAAGGCGGCTCGCCGCGCCGGACAGATCATCAATCGCGCATCGCTCGACCTCGACCTGATCGAGATCCGCAAGAAACAGCAGAACGATTTCGTGACGGAAGTCGACAAGGCGGCGGAAGACTCGATCATCGAAACACTGAAGACCGCCTACCCCGATCACGCGATCCTCGCCGAGGAATCCGGCGAATCGGGCAACGAATCCGAATTCCAGTGGATCATCGATCCGCTCGACGGCACGACGAACTTCATTCACGGCTTTCCGTACTACTGCGTGTCGATCGCGCTCGCGCACAAGGGCGTCGTCACGCAGGCCGTGGTCTACGATCCGAACCACAACGACCTCTTCACGGCGACGCGCGGCCGCGGTGCATTCCTGAACGATCGGCGCATCCGCGTCGGCCGACGCGACCGCCTCGCCGACGCGCTGATCGGCACAGGCTTCCCGTTCCGCGAGAAAGACGGCCTCGACGCATATTCACGCCTTTTCACCGAGATGACGCAAGCGTGCACCGGGCTACGCCGCCCGGGCGCGGCCGCGCTCGACCTCGCCAACGTCGCGGCGGGCCGCCTCGACGGGTTCTTCGAGCAGGGCATCAACGTCTGGGACGTCGCCGCAGGCAGCTTGCTCGTCACCGAGGCGGGCGGCCTCGTCGGCAACTACACGGGCGATTCGGACTTCCTGCATCGGCGCGAGATCGTTGCCGCGAACCCGAAGATCTACGCGCAGATGATCCCGATCCTGAGCCGCTACACGCACACGCGGCCGGCCGAGGAATGAGCAGCGGCCGCACCGAAGGCGCGTGACGCCAAGTCGCTTCGGCGGCGAGATCGGCGGCCCGCGGCGCCTCGAGCGCCGCGGGCCGTTTCGCTTTCAGGCCGGCTCGAACGAGCCGGCTCGCATCGCGGATAACGCTTTCCGCTTTACGACGTCGCGGTGAAACGTACCGCAGCGCGCTTCATCGCGACGAAAAAGGGCGGCCGGCGGGCCACATCGCGACGCGAACGACGGCCATCACACTTGCGCCGCCTGCTTCGCCGGCCTCCATTACCGAACGGCAAAGCCTCCCATCGACGTGCCCGGCTGGCAATTGCTCGCGTAGATGTAGAGTTGCTTGCCCATCACAAATGCCGACGTGATGAGCGGATACACATCCTTGTTTCCGTTCAAGTACGACAGGGTGCCGACCGTCACCTCCATGACCCCGTTCTTGTCGATGAAGAGCTTGCTGATCGTGCCCGACGTGCACAACGTATCGGCGTGCGCGTACGACGAAGCCAAAAGCATTGCGGAAACGACAGCGGCGAGAGTCTTTTTCATTTCATTCTCCTAAATAAAAAAATGACGCTTCGATTGAAACACTGACTGCATGCATACACTCTTGCACTACACACTCAACTCCACCAACACTTCAACACTCGAGCATTCGTCGCGGATCGATGCGCGACAGAGTTCGGCCTGTACGGATCGCGGGCGCTCGATCGCATCGCGTCGGCCGCAGCGCGCACCGGATACACATCCGTCGAATTCGAAATAAACGGGCGCGGCATGACATCCCACCCGATTCGGTGGACGCACCGTGAATTGCAATGGATTCAAGCGCCGAGATTCATGGCAGTGCCGAATCCGCGATCGGCACGGCCTGCATCGGCAATCGAAAAATCACGAATCCGTCATCATCGCGCGACCGCGTGCGAAGCGCCACGCCGCGCGCACTCGTATCGAGCCCACCCGCTGCAAAGCCGACAAGATTTGACGAGACATCATGACCCCTTTTTTTTCGCGGGATATTGGCGACGCGCGCGAAATCGCCGCATCGTTCGATTAATCATTTTCCCGCTACTTCCCCGACTTCCACGATGCCGCATCGTTTCGACTCGAACGAGTCAATCGGCGGACATCGGCATTTCAATCAATGATCATCCGGCAGAGATACTCGGGTGGAGATACCCGACAACGCCGTATGCTGATTTCTTCTCGGTCAACACTGTACGGCCATCGTCAATCCGGCGTGTCGACGTGCTGTTTTCGTCACTTCGTCGCACACGCCTGATAGCAATCGCGCATTTCCGGATTCTTTTTATTTCTGCGCTCGACGGAGACTATTACCACTCCTCCAACAAAACCAATGGTATTAATTTATCCGCCCCCTCAATCAATAGCATTCGCCATGCATCGATAACAAAATAGACAATATAAACACCATCATACAATCATATTTTTACATCGGGAATGAATCAATAAACAATGCAGCACCGAATTCAGCACGCTCGGCATCAATTTTGCCTTTTAATTCGCGTTCCAATTATTGTTCGCGATCGCGTTCGAATACGGGCATTGAATCTCCGCGGTGTCGACGCGTCGCCCGCCTGCCGCCGCCCTACGCTCGGATGCGCGACGATCGCTCGACATCGCGGTTCGATCCGCGTCGACGCGCGGCTGAAACGGTCCCAACGGTTTCGATTGTCGATGGGTCGGCGTCGAATTCGAACGTCGACGGCGTCCGGCGAATGAACCGTGACGATGCTCGTCAAACCCGCGCATGTTCAACACCGAATTTTCTTTCGTTCGAGGCGACGGCCGGCGCGCCACGAAACGCCGCACTCGCCCGCGATCAAGCCGCACGATGCGCACGAATCGGCGCTGCCCGAACACGTTGGCCATCCGGCCGGCTTCGCGCAGCGCTACGACAAGGTAAACTCTCACCCAATTCCGCATACGCAGACAGATATTCGCAAGATGGCCACCCAAATCGATGCCTCCCCCGACGCAGCGGCAGCGGCCGCCGCGCAGCACACGCCGATGATGCAGCAGTACTTACGCATCAAGGCAGAACATCCCGGAACACTCGTGTTCTACCGGATGGGCGACTTCTACGAGCTCTTCTTCGAGGACGCGGAGAAAGCCTCGCGCCTGCTTGATCTGACGCTCACGCAGCGCGGCGCGTCCGCCGGCACACCGATCAAGATGGCGGGCGTGCCGCATCACGCGGTCGAGCAATACCTCGCGAAGCTCGTGAAATTCGGCGAATCGGCCGCGATTTGCGAGCAGATCGGTGACCCCGCGACGTCGAAGGGGCCCGTCGAGCGCAAGGTCGTGCGCGTCGTCACGCCGGGCACGCTGACCGACGCCGCATTATTGTCCGACAAGAGCGACGTGTTCCTGCTCGCGCTTTGCGTCGGACACAACAAGCGCGGCGTAGCGTCGAACATCGGTCTCGCCTGGCTCAACCTGGCGAGCGGCGCGCTGCGGCTCGCCGAGGTCGCGCCGGATCAGATCGCCGCGGCGCTCGAGCGCATCCGGCCCGCGGAAATCCTCGCGGCCGACGGCACGATCGAATCGGTGCCGGCCGGCATGGGCGCGATCACGCGCGTGCCCGCCTGGCACTTCGACATCGCATCGGGCACACAGCGCCTTTGCGATCAGCTCGAAGTCGCGAGTCTCGACGGCTTCGGCGCGCAGGCGCTCACGAGCGCCTGTGGGGCCGCCGGCGCGCTGCTGATCTACGCGGCGTCGACTCAGGGCCAGCAGCTTCGCCACGTGCGCAGTCTCAAGGTGGAAAACGAGTCCGAATACATCGGGCTCGATCCGTCGACGCGACGCAATCTCGAACTCACCGAAACGCTGCGCGGCACCGAGTCGCCGACGCTCTATTCGCTGCTCGACACCTGCTGCACCGCAATGGGCAGCCGCCTGCTGCGCCATTGGCTGCATCATCCGCCGCGCGCGTCGGTCGCGGCGCAAGCGCGCCACCAGGCGATCGGCGCACTACTCGACGCCGCCGCGAACGCGAGCCTCGACAGCCTGCGCTCGGCGCTGCGGCAAATTGCCGACGTCGAACGGATCACCGGCCGCCTCGCGCTGCTGTCCGCGCGGCCACGCGATCTGTCCAGCCTGCGCGACACGTTCGCCGCCCTGCCCGTGCTGCGCGAGCGCGTCGCCGAAATCGCACCGAACGCGGCCGCGCTCGGCCGCCTTGAAGCCGCGCTCGAGCCGCCCGCCGGCTGCCTCGATCTGCTGACGCGCGCGATCGCGCCCGAGCCTGCTGCGATGGTCCGCGACGGCGGCGTGATCGCCCGCGGCTACGACGCGGAACTCGACGAGCTGCGCGACATCTCGGAGAACTGCGGTCAGTTCCTGATCGACCTCGAAACGCGCGAGCGCGCGCGCACGGGCATCTCGAATCTGCGCGTCGAATACAACAAGGTCCACGGCTTCTACATCGAGGTCACACGCGGCCAGACCGATAAGGTGCCCGACGACTACCGTCGCCGCCAGACGCTCAAAAACGCCGAACGCTACATCACGCCCGAGCTGAAGACGTTCGAGGACAAGGCGCTGTCCGCGCAGGAGCGCGCACTCGCCCGCGAGCGCGCGCTTTACGACAGCGTACTGCAGGCGCTGCTGCCTCACATCGAAGGATGCCAGCGCGTCGCAAGCGGCCTCGCGGAACTGGACTTGCTCGCGGCCTTCGCCGAACGGGCCCGCACGCTCGACTGGGTTGCACCGGAATTCACCGACGAGATCGGCATCGAAATCGATCAAGGCCGCCATCCGGTCGTCGAAGCGCAGGTCGAGCAGTTCATCGCGAACGACTGCTCGCTGAACACCGATCGCAAGCTACTCCTCATCACCGGCCCGAACATGGGCGGTAAATCGACGTTCATGCGGCAAACAGCGCTCATTGCGCTGATGGCGTACGTCGGCAGCTACGTGCCGGCGAAGGCGGCCCGCTTCGGTCCGATCGACCGCATCTTCACGCGCATCGGCGCGGCGGACGATCTCGCGGGCGGCCGCTCGACGTTCATGGTCGAAATGACGGAAGCCGCCGCGATCCTGAACGACGCCACGCCGCAAAGCCTCGTGCTGATGGATGAAATCGGCCGCGGCACGTCGACGTTCGACGGCCTCGCGCTCGCGTGGGCGATCGCGCGCCACCTGCTGTCGCACAATCGCTGCTACACGCTGTTCGCGACGCACTACTTCGAGCTCACGCAACTGCCGGCCGAATTCCCGCAAGCGGCGAACGTGCATCTGTCGGCGGTCGAACATGGGCACGGCATCGTATTCCTGCACGCAGTCGAGGAAGGCCCAGCGAATCAGAGCTATGGGCTGCAGGTCGCGCAGCTTGCAGGCGTCCCCGCGCCGGTGATTCGCGCCGCCCGCAAGCATCTCGCGCACCTCGAACAGCAGTCCGCCGCGCAAGCAACGCCGCAGCTCGATCTCTTCGCCGCGCAGCCGGCCGTCGACGAACCGGAATACGACGAACCGCCGGCGGCCGTGCCGCATCCGGCTCTCGAGCGCCTGCTCGCACTCGATCCGGACGACTTGAAGCCGCGCGACGCACTCGACCTGCTCTATGAACTGCACGCGCTCGCCCGCACAGGCGCAACGGATGCGCAACGCTGACGGCATCGCGCCTCACGCGCCTCACGCGCCTCACGCGGCGCTTCGCTCGCGCGTCGCCGCTTTCGCGCTCACGTGCGCGCTTGCAGGCGGCATGCTGGCCGCGCCCGCGTCGTCGCGTGCGGGCGGCGAGCCGTATACGTTCGGGGTTCTGTCCGGCGTGATCGCGTCGTCCGACGACGAGCCGCCCGCTCGGCGCCTGCTCGACGCAATCGCACGCGACCGCTCGGTGTCGTTCATCGTCTACGAAGGCAACCTGAAGGGGCCGAAGGAAGCATGCCGCGATCAGTTGTACGAGCAGCGCAACGCACTGTTCGCGACGTCCCGCGTTCCTATCGTGCTGCTGCCGGGCCAGTTCGACTGGGCCGCGTGCGGCGCGCGCGACGCCGGCGCGTACGACCCCGTCGAACGGCTCGACTTCCTGCGCCAAAGCGTCTTCACCGAGCCGGCACTGCCCGCCGCGAATCCGATGCTGCTCACGCGCGAGAGCGAAGTGCCGCGCTTTCATCCCTATCGGGAGAACGTTCGCTGGGTGCGCGACGACACGGTGTTCATCGGCCTGAACGCGCCCGCGCCGAACAACCGCTACCTGACGGCGGGCGGCCGCAACGGCGAGTTCGAGGATCGTGTCATCGCGAATGCGTTCTGGATCGATCACGCGGCCGAGTACGCGAAGCGCCGCAAGGCGCGTGCGCTTGTGATCTTTCTCGAGGGCGATCCGCAGTTCGACCGCTACGAACGTTCGGAGCGCTTCGGATGGCTGCGCTTCAACCGCCCTCGCACGCGCGACGGCTTTCGCGAATTCAAACGCGCATTGGTGAAGGCGGCCACGGTTTTTCGCGGCTCGATCGTCGTCGTCCATCCGAACGGCGAGACGCTCGCGAACGGCTTCAGGATCGACCGTCCGTTACGCGACGACAAAGGGGATCTGGTCGGCAACCTGACGCGCATCGCGATCGCGCCGCATGCGCGCCTGGCTCAATGGGTGCGAATCGGCGTCGATCCGGCGAAGCAGCCGATGTTCAACGTGAGCATGCAGACCGTGCCGAAGCATCTGCCTCAACCGCCTGCCCTGCCCGTCGTGCCGCATGACGACACGCCGCTGCCCGAAATGCCGGAAATCCCCGCGTCGCCGGCGCTGCCCGATTCGGGCGCGAGCGGCGCGCAACCGCCCGGCTATGATGATTGGCATGGCGCGCGCGACGACCCATTCGATCACCGCGCGCCGTCGAGCGCGACATCCGGCGAGACTCCGGGCGTCGCCGCGCCCCGCTCAATGCAGGGTGCGCACTGAGCTGTTGTCTTCGTTGTCGTTATCGTCGTCCTCGTCTTCGTCGACGATTTCGAGCCCTTCCGCGCCGTGCGCGTGCTCGTGCTCGATCTCGTCCGCGGTCGCTTCGCGCACGTCCTTGACGGTCAGCGAAAAGCGCAGCGCCATGCCGGCGAGCGGGTGATTGCCGTCGAGGACGACCTTGTCTTCCGCGATGTCGGTCACCGTGTAGATCAGCGAGTCGATTTCCTCGTCGCCGTCTTCCGGCGTGCCTTCGAATTGCATGCCGACTTCGAGCGGCTCGGGGAAGCGGTCGCGCGGCTCGATCTTCACGAGTTCAGGATCGTAATCGCCGAACGCATCCTGCGGCTCCAGCTGGATTTGCGCTTGATAGCCGGGTTCCTGGCCGTCGAGTTGTTCCTCGATCTTGGGGAACGTGCCATCATAGCCGCCGTGCAGATAGACCATCGGCTCATCGCTCTCCTCGATCAGATTGCCTTGCGCATCCGACAGCTTGTAAGCGACCGACACGACAGTATTTTTTGCGATTTTCATCCAATTCTCCCAAGTACAACAGTCATTATACGATGCCCAAACGGCCACTACCCGAACCGTCCGGCCGTGTGCGCGAGCGCACTCGCGCGCCGCTGTCCGAGGCGCCGACCCAGCTTCTCGGCAACCTCACGCCCGCGCATTTCATGCGCCGATATTGGCAGAAAAAACCGCTTCTGATCCGGCAGGCGATTCCCGACGTCGCGCCGCCGCTCTCGCGCGACGCGCTGTTCGAGCTCGCGGGCGACTATGACGTCGAATCGCGTCTCATCACCCATTTTCGTAACAGATGGCAACTGGAGCATGGTCCGTTCTCGCTCGAGCATCTGCCGCCCGTGAAACGGCGCGAATGGACCCTCCTCGTGCAGGGTCTCGATTTGCATGACGACAGCGCCCGCTCGTTGCTCGAACGGTTCCGGTTCGTTCCGGATGCGCGCCTCGACGATCTGATGATCTCGTACGCGACGGACGGCGGCGGCGTCGGCCCGCATTTCGACTCGTACGACGTGTTCCTGCTGCAGGTGCACGGCAAGCGTCGCTGGCGAATCGGCGCGCAGCAGGACTTGTCGCTGCAGGAAGGATTGCCGCTCAAGATCCTCGAGCATTTCGAGCCGACCGACGAATGGGTGCTCGAGCCCGGCGACATGCTGTATCTGCCCCCGCACGTCGCGCACGACGGCGTCGCGATCGGCGAATGCATGACGTGCTCGATCGGCTTCAGAGCTCCGTCCGCGGGCGAGTTGCGCACGCAGTTCCTCTATCACCTGGCCGAGCGCGGCGGCTTGCGCACGGGCGCACGCGACGACGCGCCGTATCGCGATCCCGCGCAGCCCGCGGTCGACGCCCCCGCGAGGCTGCCCCCGGAGATGACCGAGCGCGTCGCCAGGACGCTCGCCGGCATCAAATGGGACGAGCACGATATTGGCAATTTTCTTGGCTGCTATTTGAGCGAGCCCAAATCGAACGTCGTTTTCGATCCTCCTGCCCGCCGGCTCGGCGAAACCGCGTTCGCGGCCCAGGCCGCGCGCCGGGGCGTCCGGCTCGACAGGAAAGCGGCGTTGTTGTATAACGCGCGCTCGTACTTCATCAACGGCGACGCGTATTCGCTCGCGACGGCGGCGAAATGGCTGCCGGAACTGGCCGATTCGCGCCGGATGGGGGCGAAACGGTTTGTAACACTCTCCCGGGACCCCGCCATGACAGGCCTGCTGCACGAGTGGTATTGTGCGGGCTGGATACGGGTGGGTGAGATGGAGTAGAGTTGCCCGGCCGTACGCCCATACGAACGCATGTTTTGTATGGGAAAGACAACGTATTGACCCCGCATTTGTCGACGGTCGATAGGAAAGTGCATATAATTTCCGCCCAAGCCGTAGGGAAGATTCACGCTCTAGAAGTGCATCTCCACCAGCGGCCCAGGTCGGTGTTGGAGCACATTACCGGTATTGTTTCGCGCTGTTGCTTACCTTTAACCATAAAAGGACGTGATCATGAAGAAATCCCTCCTCGTAGCTTCCCTGTTGGCTGCCGTTGCGCTGGCTGCGTGCAACAAGAGCTCCGAGCAAGCTGCTTCGTCGGCTGCTAGCGACGCTACCGCCGCTGCTGCTTCGGCTGCTTCGGGCGTTGCCGCTGCTGCTTCGGAAGCGGCTTCGAGCGTTGCCGCTGCTGCGAGCGATGCAGCTGCTGCTGTGGCGTCGGCTGCTTCGGCAGCGACGGCTGCTCCGGCTTCGGGCGCAAGCCAGTAAGTCGCACCAGCATCAGCTGAAAAAAAAACCGGCCCGTGGGCCGGTTTTTTTTACGTCCTTCGCACGGTCCCGTGCATCTGTTCCGCGGTTTCGCGGACGCCGACGAATCGTTGCGGCGCCCGCAGGCCGCGCTCGGGCGCGTGCACGCCCGCCGACGGCGCCGACGCATCAACGCAGGCTGAGCCAGCCGAAACCCTCCTCCTGCGACGCGACGAGCACGTCGCCCGCCCCGCCCCCCAAAGCCGCCGCCAGCGCCGCCTGCGCGTGCGCCGGCGTATTGTTCTGCTGGCTCAGGTGCGCGGCCACCAGGTGCCGCAGCCGGCTGCGATCGAGCTCGGCGAGGATGGCGGCCGCCGCCTCGTTGCTCAGATGGCCGTGCGAGCCCCCGATGCGCGCCTTCAGCGACGCCGGATAGCGGCTTGCCGCAAGCATCGCGACATCGTGGTTCGCCTCCAGCACGAGGCCGTCGCAGCCGCTCAGCACGGCGCCGATGTGCGGCGTCGACATGCCGACGTCGGTCAGCACGCCAAGACGCGCCGCGCCGTCGCTGAAGACGAACTGGAGCGGCTCGCGCGCGTCGTGCGGGACGGTGTAGGGCCGCACGCACACGTCGCCCAGCGCGGCCTCCTCGTCGCTCCAGAGCACGTGGAGGTCGACGTCGGCTTCGTCCGCGCCGACCGCGCGCGCGGTGCCCCAGCTCATGTACAACGGCAGCGACGCACGGCGCGCGAGCGTCAGCGCGCAGCCGACGTGGTCGCCGTGTTCGTGGGTGACGAGGATCGCGTCGAGATCGTCGACGCGCAAATCGAGGCGCGCGAGCCGGCGTTCGAGTTCTTTCGCCGAGAAGCCGCAGTCGAGCAGAAGGCGCGTCGTCGTCACGCCATCCGATGCTTC
Organism: Burkholderia sp. ABCPW 111; assembly: GCF_000773065.1. Lineage (NCBI taxonomy): Bacteria > Pseudomonadati > Pseudomonadota > Betaproteobacteria > Burkholderiales > Burkholderiaceae > Burkholderia > Burkholderia sp. ABCPW 111. Next base: position 22,313 of record NZ_JPWT01000079.1, read on the forward strand.
GACGACGAGCGCGTTGCCTTCGCTGCCGCTTCCGAGGCTCGCGAATCGCACGAGCCTAGTTGAGCTGCGCGTGCAGCAGCGAGATGATCCGCTGCGCGTCGGACGAGTTGTCGATCTGGCCGTTCGTGTCGAGGACGGCCACTTGCGTATTCGAGTCGCCCTGCGCGCGCACGTTGACGAGGAATTCCTTGCCCGGCTTCGCGGCCGTCGGGCCACCGTAGAACAGCTTGCCGAACAGGCCGTCGCGCTTGAGCTCTTCCATCGAATTCGCGTAACGGACGTAGTAGATGCCCTTCGAGCGATCTCGATTGTCGACCGTGAAGTTCGTCCGGTCGAGCGCGAGGCCGACACGCAGCCACGCACGGTCGAACGATTCGGCCAGATCGAGCGTCGACGCGCCGCCGTTGGCGCCGACGACCGTCGCGGGCGCCGTCGCCGGACGCGCATCGGCGAGCAGTTGCTTCGCCTGCGCGTCGGTCAGGCCGAATTTTTCCATCAGCTTCGCGAGGAACACCGCTTCGAGCACCGGATTGCGCGGACGCTCTTCCCAGCGCGACGACGTGCCGCCCTGCGCGCCCGTCAGCTTCTCCTCCATCGCGCTATGCGTGATCGAGATGTCGGTGTTGCCGCCGGACGTACGCGTGACGAGCGTGCGGAACCGATCGCGCGTGCCCGACGAATAGGCGAAATCGATCACTCGGCCGATCGTGCGGCGGAACCAGTCGTCCGGGATGTTCGCGCGGTTTTCCGCCCAGTCGGTCGCCATGATGCCGGTCGAAGGCGCGTCCGTCTTCAGCACGAAGCCGTTGTCCTGCCAGAATTCCTTCAATTGCGGCCAGAGCTGCTCGGGCGTGCGGCCGTCGACGACGAGCCAGCGGCGGTCGCCGTCACGCTCGACGTGCATGCCGAACGGGTCCTGCGCGCTCGGCTGCCCTTCCGTCGCGTTGCCCGCAGCCGTCACGGCGCGCGTCGGTGCGGAGCCGAGGCCCGAGTTCGTCGGCGGCGCGACGTACGACGGGCTGAGCGGCATCGCCGTCAGATCCTGCGGCACTTGCAGCGGAGGCGCCGAGCCGGTCGCCTTGTAGTTGACCCGGTCGGGCGCGAGATAGTCGTTCAGCGTGTCGCAGCCGGCGAGCGCGCCCAGCGCGAGCGCCAGCACCGAAACCTGGATCGCACGGGAGGAAAAGGCGGAATGTTTCATGAAGTCCTTCGTCTTGCTAGAACGCGTGTCACGCACGACGCCGGGAGCGGCCGGGTCGGGTCGGATCGATCGGGATGCGGCGCGGCCGCACGGGCGGCCGCGTTGGGCCTCACAGGAGGCCGGCCTCGCGAAGCGCGCCGCGCACGGCTTCGTGGCAGCGCTCGTCGAGCGGCGTAAGCGGCAGGCGGATGCCGCCTGCGATCTTGCCCATCTGCTGCAGCGCCCACTTCACCGGAATCGGGTTCGCCTCGATGAACAGATTCTTGTGCAGCGACAGGAGCTTCATATGAATCTCGCGCGCCGCCTTCGCGTCGGCGGCAAGCGCCGCGCGGCACAGTTCGCTCATCGCGCGCGGCGCGACGTTCGCCGTCACCGAGATGTTGCCGTGGCCGCCGAGGAGCATCAGCGCGATCGCGGTCGGATCGTCGCCGCTGTAGATCGAGAAGTTCGCGGGCGCCGCGTTGATCAGCTGCGCGGCGCGATCGATGTTGCCCGTCGCGTCCTTCACGCCGATGATGCCCGGCACCTGCGCGAGCCGCAGGATCGTCTCGTTCGACATGTCCGCGACCGTGCGCCCCGGCACGTTGTAGAGAATCACCGGCAAGTCGACCGCTTCGGCGATCGCCTTGAAGTGGCGGTACATCCCTTCCTGCGTCGGCTTGTTGTAATACGGCACCACCTGCAGCGTCGCGTCGGCGCCCACCGCCTTCGCGTGCTTCGACAGCTCGATCGCCTCGGCCGTCGAATTGCCGCCCGCGCCCGCGACGATCGGAATCCGCTTCGCCGCATGCTTGACCGCGGTTTCGATCATGAGGACGTGCTCGTCGACGGAAAGCGTCGCCGATTCGCCGCTCGTGCCGACCACGACGAGGGCATCCGTCCCCTCTTCGATATGCCAGTCGACCAGCTTGCGGAAGGCCGCCAGATCGAGGCCGCCGTCCTCGAGCATCGGGGTGACGATCGCGGGGACGCTGCCGCGGATTTGAATGCCGTCTTGAGTGCCGTTAGCCATGAAACAAACGCGATGAAAAATCGGTAAAAGTTGATTGTAGCGGATTAGCCTGCCAGTCCGTAACGCGGATATCCCGCCCCTTCTTCCGCCGCGGCGCGCTCGCGCACCGCGCAGATTCGTTGGACGAATGCGTCGCGCGGCGTGGCGGCGAACCCGTCCTCGAACGCGACGACGCGCAACTGCCCGCGCACCGCGCCGAGCAACTCGCCCGGCGCGAGCAGAAACGCCGGATTGGACGGTTTGCCGACCGTTTGGTTGCCTTGCGCGAACGTCTCGTACAACAGCACGCCGCCCGGCGCGACTGCGGCGACGAGACGCGGCAGCAGCGGACGATGCAGATAATTCGTCACGACGACCGCGGCGAAGCGCGCGTCGTCGGCAAGCGGCCACGGCGCGGCTTCGAGATCGGCCGCCTGCTCGGCGACGCCCGGCAGTGCGCCGAGCGACGCGAGTGCGGCCGGCTCCCGCTCGAGCGCGCACACCGGATGGCCGCGTTCGGCGAACCAGCGCGCGTGGCGGCCGTGGCCCGCGGCGACATCGAGCACCGTGCCGCCCGCCGGCACGAGATGCGACCACTTGCGTATCCACGCGGACGCCTCGGCCGACGCGCCGTGCGCCGCCGCGCTCGGCGCGCCGTCTACCGCGATCGTCAGCGTCTTCAACTGTACGCGAGCCCCATCGCCTCGCGCACGTCGCGCATCGTCTCGACCGCGTGCTTGCGCGCCTTGTCGCAGCCGTCCGCGACGATCGCGCGCAGCAGCGACGGATCGTCCATGTACTTCTGAGCGCGCTCGAGCATCGGCTGCTGTTCGCGCAAAATCCCTTCGACCACCGGTTGCTTGCAGTCGAGACAGCCGATGCCCGCCGAGCGGCAGCCCTTCTGCACCCACTCGTGCGTTGCTTCGTCCGTATAGACCTGGTGCAGTTGCCACACCGGGCACTTGTCCGGATCGCCCGGATCGGTGCGGCGCACGCGCGCCGGATCGGTCGGCATCGTGCGGACTTTCTTCGTGATCGTCTCCGCGTCCTCGCGCAGGCCGATCGTGTTGCCGTACGACTTCGACATCTTCTGCCCGTCGAGGCCGGGCATCCGAGACGCCGCGGTGAGGAGCGCCTGCGGCTCGACGAGGATGATCTTGCGTGCGCCTTCGAGATAGCCGAACAGGCGCTCGCGGTCGCTCATCGACAGGCTCTGCGATTCCTGCAGCATCGCGCGCGCCTGTTCGAGCGCCTCGTCGTCGCCTTCCTGCTGATAGGCGTTGCGCAGCTCGTGATAGAGCTTCGCGCGCTTGCCGCCCAGCTTCTTCGCCGCTTCGAGCGCCTTCTCCTCGAAGCCCGGCTCGCGGCCGTACAGGTAATTGAAGCGGCGCGCGATCTCGCGCGTCATCTCGACATGCGGCACCTGATCCTCGCCGACCGGCACGAGCGAGCCGCGATAAAGCAGGATGTCGGCCGCCATCAGCACCGGGTAGCCGAGGAAGCCGTACGTCGACAGATCCTTGTCCTTCAGCTTCTCGATCTGCTCCTTGTAGGTCGGCACGCGCTCGAGCCAGCCGAGCGGCGTGCTCATCCCGAGCAGCAGCGCGAGCTCGGCATGCTCGGGCACCTTGCTCTGGATGAAGAGCGTCGCCTGCGCCGGGTCGATGCCGGACGCGAGCCAGTCGATCAGCACGTCCCAGACGTTCTTCTCGATCACCTCGGGCGTTTCGTAGTGCGTCGTCAGCGCATGCCAATCGACGACGCAGAAGAAACACGGGTACTCGGACTGCAGCTTGACCCAGTTCTTCAGCACGCCGTGATAGTGGCCGAGGTGGAGCGACCCGGTGGGTCGCATGCCGGAAAAGATACGGTCTGGGAACATGATTGTCGTTAGAAAAGCGAGGCGAAAGGAGTCAGGATGGCCGTCACGACGGCGTAGCCGGCGCCCACCAGCGGCCTGAGCCACAATTTCGTCAGAAGGCCCGTCGCGACGAGCGCGAGCACGATGAAAAAGCCGTACGGCTCGAGCCGCGACAGCGCGATCGATTGCTTCGGCGGCAGCAGCGCCGCGAGCACGCGCCCGCCGTCGAGGGGCGGCAGCGGAAAGAGGTTCAGCACCGCGAGCACCAGATTGACGCCGACGCCCGCGCCCGCCATGCGCGTGAAGAACGGCTCGTCGATCGCGAGCGCGGCGAGGCCGATGCTCACGAAGCCCCAGATCAGCGCCTGGACGAAGTTGCAGCCCGGCCCCGCGAGCGCGACCCACAGGCTGCCCCAGCGCGGGTTGCGCAGATTGCGGAACGTGACGGGCACGGGCTTCGCGTAGCCGAACAGGAACGCCCCGCTCGTCAGGAAGTACAGCACGAGCGGAATCACGATCGTGCCGAACGGATCGATGTGGCGCATCGGGTTGAACGACACGCGGCCCATCATGTAAGCGGTGTTGTCGCCGAGCAGGCGAGCGACGTAGCCGTGGGCGGCCTCGTGCAGCGTGATCGCGAAGATCACGGGCAGCGCATAGACGGCGATTGTCTGTATCAGGGAAGAAGCATTCATAGCGCGCTATTGTAACAAGCGGGAAACGCGCGAACGACGCGCGTGCATGCGGACCGCAACGGCGGCCGCTCCGGTGCGCCGGGGCGGCGCGGCTGCGCTCACGCGGCGAGGCCGAACGGCTCGAGCGGCCCGCGGCCGGCCCGCACGAGCTGCGGCGCGTCGCCCGTCAGGTCGATCACCGTCGACGGCTCGCGCGGACACGCGCCGCCGTCGATCACGAGGTCGACCTGCTTTTCGAGGCGCACGCGGATTTCTTCGGGCTCGTTGAGCGGCTCGTCGTCGGGCGGCAGGATCAGCGTCGTGCCGAGGAGCGGCTGGCCGAGCGTCTCGAGCAGCGCGAGCGTGATCGCATGCGCGGGCACGCGCAGCCCGATCGTCTTGCGCGACGGGTGCGACAGCCGCCGCGGCACTTCCTTCGTCGCCTGCAGGATGAACACGTACGGCCCCGGCGTCACCGACTTGATCAGCCGGTATTGCCGGTTGTCGACCATCGCGAACGTCGCGAGCTCGGACAGATCGCGCACGAGCAGCGACAGATGCTGCTTCTCGTCGAGCCCGCGGATGCGGCGCACGCGCTCGACCGCGTCCTTGTCGTCGAGATGGCACGCGAGCGCATAGCTCGAATCGGTCGGCAGCGCGATCACGCCGCCGCCCCGCACGATTTCGGCCGCCTGCTTGACGAGGCGCGGCTGCGGATTATCCGGATGAATCCTGAAGAATTGGGACATGGGGACAAAGAGTATGGTTCGGCGCGCACGCCGGCCCGCGGCCGGACGCGCCGCCGGCGGACGCCGCTACAGCCAGCGCTCCCAGACGGGTTTGAGATCGGACGGCAGCGGCGGCAGGCTGCCGAGCTCGGTACGCCCTTCGCCCGGCGCGTGGAAATCGGAGCCGCGCGACGCCTCGAAGCCGAAGCGCCGCGCGACGTCGGCGTATTCGCGGTACTGGTCGGGCGTGTGGCTGCCCGTCACGACCTCGATCGCGACGCCGCCCAAATCGATGAATTCGGCGAAGAACGCGTCGAATTCGACGGGCGTATACGCATAGCGGCCCGGATGCGCGACGACCGCCTCGCCGCCCGCCTGCCGAATCCACGTGACGGCGTCGGACAGCTTCGCCCAGCGGTGCGCGACGTAGCCTGGCTTGCCGTCGCCGAGATAGCGGTCGAACACGTCGGGAATCGACGCCGCATGCCCGTTGTCGACGAGAAAGCGTGCGAAGTGGGTGCGCGAGATCAGATCGGGATTCGACGCGTATGCGAGCGCGCCTTCGTAAGCGCCTTCGATGCCGAGCGCCGCGAGCGCGTCGCCGATCGCCATTGCGCGCGCCGCGCGGCCGTTGCGCGTGCGGTAAAGGCCATCGACGAGCGTGCGGTTCTCCGGATCGATGTTCAGGCCGACGATGTGCACGGTGCGCGACGCCCACGTCACCGAAATCTCGACGCCGTGCAGATAGCGCATGCCGAGCGCCTCGGCGGTTTCGCGCGCGGCGCGCTGGCCGCCGACCTCGTCGTGATCCGTCAGCGCCCACAGCGTGACGCCGCCCGCATGCGCGCGACGCGCGACGTCGGCGGGAGAAAGCTGACCGTCGGAGACGTTCGAATGGCAGTGGAGATCGGCGTTCATCGTGGGCATCGGAGACTAAGCGTTCATTCTACTGCAATGCGCAAATTCGCCGAATGCGCCCCCGATGCCAATGGACGGGGCCGCGGCCGATTCCGGGGCCTTGCCTCGGTGCTCTCTCGCGTTTCGCGTATCTCCTTTCGCCGATTGGCCGATTGGCTGATTGGCTGATTGGTCGACTTGTCGCCGAGCCGGAGCGGCGATCCCGATGTCAGCTCACGCGCAAAACGCCTCGATCAGCGCCGCGATCTGTTCCGGCTGGTCGTGATGGACCATGTGCCCCGCATCCTCGACGAGTTTTTCGCGCCAGTCGGCGAACGCCGCAAAACGCGCCTTGAATTCGGGAATCGGAATCTCGCCCGCGAGAAACGCCAGCGTCGGCGAATCGACCGCCTCGACGTGCAGCACCTTCGCGCGCACCTTCGACCAGATCGCCATCACCTCGTCGAGCCGGTACAGCAGCGGGCCGCGCAGCTTGTGCGCGGGATCGGCGAGCAGCTGGTATTGACCGTGCGCATCGCGCATCGACCAATGCTCGGCAAGAAACGCCGCGCGGCGCGGCTCGAGGCGCGGATTGGTCTTGACGAGGCGCGCGGCGACGTCCTCGAGCGACGCGTAGCGCTTGAGCGTCGGCGGCGTGCGTAGCTCGTCGAGCCATTGCCCGACGCGCCGCGGCGCCTGCTCGACGCGCGCGGGCGCGAGCCCGAATCCCTCCAGATCGACGACCCGCCGCACCCGCTGCGGCCGCGCGCCCGCGTACAGGCAAACGACGTTCGCCCCCATGCTGTGGCCGATCAGATTGACTTCGCCGTCGGGCGTGTAGTGGTCGATCAGCGCATCGAGGTCCGCCAGGTATTCGTGGAACCAGTAATGGCCGCCGCCCTGCGCGGCGACCGGCCAATCGGACAGCCCGAAGCCGCGCGCATCGGGGGCGATCACCTGCCAGTCGCCCGCGAGCGCGTCGACGACGAACTGAAACGACGCCGCGACGTCCATCCAGCCGTGCAACATGTAGAGCGTCGGCGCATCGGGCCGCCCCCAGCGGCGCACATGCAGTTTCACGCCGCGAACCGTGACGAAATCGGAGACAGATTGAGTGGAATGCATCGCAGCCGCCAAAAAAAGAATGACCGTTCGATTATATCGATCCGGCTCACCTGGCGTCGGCCGGGCTTCAAGTCGGCGTGCGTGTCGAGGCACTTCTCTAGGTAAGCCGAGCGGCTGCAGCGGGCGCTCAATTGAGGGGCAGATCTAGAGGAACCGCGCAAACCGCCACGAATCGGCCCGAATCGGCACCAATCGTCGAAAACCGTCGCGATTCACCGCGATTCGCCGCAATTCGAATTCGTCGCGACTCGCCGGGTTGAGCAACGGCGGCATCTCCGACCGCCAACGTTGATCGGCGGATACCGATCGTGGCGCGCTCACGCCCCGGTTTGGCGAGCGAGGCGCACAGATCGCACGACAGCTTCGACGCGCCGATCACCGCGTCACCGCGTCACCCGGCGACCGCCCCTCCCGATCCGCCCGCCGGTCCTGTCGACCTGCCGTCCCGCTCACGGCGCATGCGCGGCCGCCGGACCACGGCCGCACACGCAGCGCGAGCCCGTCATGCCTTCGGCTCGATGTCCTGCGCGACGAGCGCGTTCAATTCGTCGTCGTCGAATCCCGCGGCGCGGCGGGCATCGAAATTGAACGGGCCGCGCAACCGCGGCGCACGGTACTGCGCAGCGAGCCGTTCGTAGGCCGCACGCGGATCGAGCCCCGCCTCGTCGCACAGATGGCGAAACCACCGATTGCCGATCCACACGTGGCCGATCTCGTCGCGCAGGATCACGTCGAGAATCGCCGCAGACGCATCGTCGCCCGCTTGCTGAAGCCGTGCGCGGATCGGCGGCGACGCATCGAGCCCGCGCGCCTCGAGCGTGCGCGGCACGAGCGCCATTCGCGCGAGCACATCGCCTGCCGTGCGCTCGCACATCTCCCAGAGGCCGTCGTGCGCGGGAAAATCGCCGTACGCATGGCCGAATTCGGCAAGGCGCGCGGCGAGCAGCGAATAGTGATACGCCTCCTCGGCCGCGACCTTCAGCCAGTCCGCATAGAACGCCGCGGGCATCTGCGCGAAGCGCCACACTGCGTCAAGCGCGAGATTGATCGCGTTGAACTCGATATGCGCGAGCGCGTGCAACAGCACCGCGCGCCCTTGCGGCGAACGCATGCTGCGCCGCTCGAGCCGGCGCGGCTCGACGAGCGCCGGGCGCGCGGGCCGCCCGGGCAGGCCGCCCCCGGGCGCGCTCAGCTCGCGCTCGGGCCAGGCCGCCGCGCGGCCGTCGGCGAGCGCCGCGCGCAACTCGGCGACGAGCGCGGCCTTGCGCACGGGATCGGGCTCGCAAAGCGCGGCAAGCGCGTCGCTGCGCGCGCAGCGCAAGGGTTCGGGCGACGAAATCGGCACGTGTGGCATGAGAAGGCGACGCGCCCGCGCGGCACGCGCGCGAACGGCCGGGACAACCGTTTACAATAAAGGATTCGATCGCGCCGCATCCAAGCGCGACACAACCGCGCGCCATTGTACCGGCCGCCCAGACAAGCCCCAAGGGAGACATCGTGACCATCTACAAGCTCGGCGACAACGCCCCGTCCATCCACGAAAGCGTGTTCGTCGCGGACAGCGCGTCGATCGTCGGCAAGGTCGTGCTCGAAGAGAACGCGAGCGTGTGGTTCGGCGCGACGATCCGCGGCGACAACGAGCCGATCACGGTCGGCGCGGGCAGCAACGTTCAGGAAGGCGCGGTGCTGCACACCGACCCGGGATGCCCGCTCACGATCGCGCCGAACGTGACGGTCGGCCATCAGGCGATGCTGCACGGCTGCACGATCGGCGAAGGCTCGCTGATCGGCATCCAGGCGGTGATCTTGAATCGCGCGGTGATCGGCCGCAACTGTCTCGTCGGCGCCGGCGCGGTGATCACCGAGGGCAAGACGTTTCCGGACAATTCGCTGATTCTCGGCGCGCCGGCGAAGGTCGTGCGTACGCTGTCCGACGAGGACATCGCGCGGATGCACATGAACACGAAGAGCTACGCGATGCGGCGCGCGTATTTCAAGGAGCAGCTCGTGCGGATCGGCTGATCCGCCGCGCGCGAGCCGTTTGATCGTCAAGGGAAAAAAGTGAGCGACCAGTTACAGAAATTCATGTTCAACGCGGCCCCGGTGCGCGGCGAGATCGTCTCGCTGCGCAACACGTGGCAGGAGGTGCTCACGCGCCGCGATTATCCGATGCCCGTGCGCAACGTGCTCGGCGAAATGATGGCGGCGTGCGCGCTGCTGTCGGCGAACCTGAAGTTCGACGGCACGCTCATCATGCAGATCTTCGGCGACGGCCCGGTGAAGATGCTCGTCGTGCAGTGCAGCTCGGATCTCGCGATGCGCGCGACCGCGAAGTTCTCGGGCAACGCCGCGCAGAGCGTCGGCGACGGCACTTCGTTCGCCGAGCTGATCAACGCGAGCGGCCACGGCCGCTGCGTGATCACGCTCGATCCGGCCGACAAGCGGCCGGGCCAGCAGCCGTATCAGGGCATCGTGCCGCTGAACGGCGAGGACGGCCCGCTCGCGTCGATCGCCGACGTGCTCGAGCATTACATGCGGCACTCCGAGCAGCTCGACACGCGCCTCTGGCTCGCGGCCGATCACGATCGCGCGGTCGGCGTGCTGCTGCAGAAGCTGCCGGGCGACGGCGGCATCGTGCCGCGCGTGGAGGAAACCGACGAGGACACGTGGGAGCGCGTCTGCACGCTCGGCGGCACGCTGTCGCCGAAAGAACTGCTCGAAGTGGAACCCGCGACCGTGTTTCGGCGTCTGTTCTGGCAGGAGAATGTGCAGCACTTCGAACCGACCGCCACGCGCTTCCAGTGCACGTGCTCGCGCGAGAAGGTCGGCGGGATGCTGCGCATGCTCGGGCGCGTCGAAATCGACGGCGTGATCGAGGAGCGCGGCCACGTCGAAATCCACTGCGAATTCTGCAACCAGCGTTACGAATTTGATCCGGTCGATGTCACGCAGCTATTCTCGACATCCGAACTCGGTGCGGGCGTCGCGCCCGCCGCTGCGCAGAAGCACTGAGGCGCCCGCGCACGGGCAACGCGCCGCGCGCGCCGTGCGGCGGGCACGGCGCCGGCACAAGCCAGGAGGCAGTAGCATGAAACCGATACTCGTTCGCGCCGCGCCGCTCGCGGCGCTCGTTGCGGCCGCGTCGCTGAGCGGATGCGTCGCGCCGCCGTCGATGACCGTCTTGAGCCGTCTGCCCGAGCAAGCGGGCACGACGATGCACACGCTCACGCCCGACGAGCGCAAGCGCTACGACGAGATCGACCGGCAAGTGCTGCGCGAGCAGAACGCGGCGATCGCGGCCGACGAAGCGGCGCGCGCGTGGTCGTACTACTATCCGCCGCCCATCACCTATTACGGCGGCTACTACGGCGGCGGCTGGGGACACGGCTGGGGCACGGGCTTCAGCTACGGCTACCCGGGCTGGTGGTGGTGAAACGCCGAATTCCGGCAGTTCCGGCGAATTAAGAACCCACGAGAAACAAAAAAGCGCGGCCGCAAGACCGCGCTTTTTTACTAGGCTTTCCGAAGCATCTCGATTGCGTGAAAACCGTACCGCTCCGCACCTCCGAGCCGGCATCGCCCGCACCGCGATCCGGCGCGCTCGGCGTGCAGCCCGACGGCGCGCCCGTCAGCCGTGCGCGGGCTTGTGGGCCTTGTCGCCGCCGTGCCGCTTTTCAGGCTTCGCGCGCGACACGGGATTCGGCACGACGCGCACCGGCGCGGCCGACACCTCGCCGCGCGTCGACGCCGCCGGCTGCGCGTTGCCCTGCGCCGTCGGCGCCGGCGAATTCGGCGACACGAACTGCACGAACACCTCGCTGTCCTTCACCATGCCCATCTCGTAGCGCGCGCGTTCCTCGATCGCCGACGTGCCGTTCTGCAAATCCTGCACTTCGCCCGCAATCCGCTCGTTGCGCAGCTTCGCGTCGGCGTTCTTCTGCAACTGGTCGTTCAACTGCTGCCGCAGTTCATGCACCCGCAGCCAGCCGCCATGCCCCCACCACAACGGGTACTGAATCACGACCAGCAAAGCGATCAGAACGACGGTAACGAGCCGCATGAATAAGCCGCAGATATAAGAAGCGCCGCTTCACGATATCGCGAAGCGGCGTCATCATCGATGAACAAGAGCGATAGTAACGCGTCAGCGCACGTCAGCGCAGGTTGTAGAACGCCGATTTGCCCGGGTAGCTCGCGATGTCGCCCAGATCCTCTTCGATGCGAAGCAGCTGGTTGTATTTCGAAATGCGATCGCTGCGCGACAGCGAGCCCGTCTTGATCTGGCCGGCGTTCAGGCCGACCGCGATGTCGGCGATCGTCGAATCTTCCGTTTCGCCCGAGCGGTGCGAGATCACGGCCGTGTAGCCGGCGCGCTTCGCCATCTCGATGGCCGCGAACGTTTCGGTGAGCGTGCCGATCTGGTTGATCTTGATGAGGATCGAGTTCGCGATGCCCTTCTCGATGCCTTCCTTCAGGATGCGCGTGTTCGTGACGAACAGGTCGTCACCGACCAGCTGCACCTTCTTGCCGAGACGGTCGGTCAGCAGCTTCCAGCCGTCCCAGTCGCTTTCGTGCATGCCGTCCTCGATCGACACGATCGGGAACTTGTCGGCGAGCGTCGCGAGGTAGTCGGTGAACTCGGCCGACGACAGCTGCAGGCCTTCGCCCGCGAGCTGGTACTTGCCGTCGTGGTAGAACTCGGAGGCCGCGCAGTCGAGCGCGAGCAGCACGTCTTCGCCCGCGCGGTAGCCGGCCTTCTCGATCGCCTGCAGGATCGTCGACAGGCATTCGTCGTTGCTGCCGAAGTTCGGCGCGAAGCCGCCTTCGTCGCCGACTGCCGTGCTCATGCCGCGGTCGCTGAGAATCTTCTTCAGCGCGTGGAACACTTCGGCGCCGCAACGCAGGGCTTCACGGAACGTCGGCTGGCTCACCGGGACGATCATGAATTCCTGGATGTCGAGGCTGTTGTTCGCGTGCGCGCCGCCGTTGACGATGTTCATCATCGGCACCGGCAGCTGCATCGCGCCCGAGCCGCCGAAGTAGCGGTACAGCGGCAGGCCGGCTTCCTCGGCGGCCGCCTTCGCGACGGCCATCGACACGGCCAGCATCGCGTTCGCGCCGAGGCGCGACTTGTTGTCGGTGCCGTCGAGCTCGAGCAGCGTCTTGTCGAGGAACGCCTGCTCGGACGCATCGAGGCCCATGATCGCTTCGGAGATCTCGGTGTTGATGTGCTCGACCGCCTTCAGCACGCCCTTGCCGTTGTAGCGGCCGGCTTCGCCGTCGCGCAGCTCGATCGCCTCGCGCGAGCCGGTCGATGCGCCCGACGGCACCGCCGCGCGGCCCATCGTGCCCGATTCGAGCAGCACGTCGCATTCGACGGTGGGGTTGCCGCGCGAATCCAGAATTTCGCGGCCGATGATGTCTACGATTGCACTCATGGTTTCCTCTGAAAATAACGACGGATTCTGTCTTCAGCGACGGCTGCCGATGCGTGCGCGGCAGCCGCTCCTGCTACTGACGCGCGCCGCGGCCGCCGAGTTCATCAATTGAAATCGTTTTCCAGGAACGGCGCGCGCTTCACCGCCTGATCGAGCGTGACGAGCGTCTCCAGCAGCGCGGCCATCCTGCCGAGCGGCACCGCGTTCGGGCCGTCCGACTTCGCCTCGGCCGGGTTCGGATGCGTCTCCATGAACAGGCCCGCGACGCCCGTCGCCACCGCCGCGCGCGCGAGCACCGGCACGAACTCGCGCTGGCCGCCCGAGCTCGTGCCCTGCCCGCCCGGCAACTGCACCGAGTGGGTCGCGTCGAACACGACGGGCGCGCCCGTCTCGCGCATGATCGCGAGCGAACGCATGTCCGACACCAGGTTGTTGTAGCCGAACGACACGCCCCGCTCGCACGCCATGAAGCGGTCGTCCGACAGCCCCGCCTCGCGGGCGGCGTCGCGCGCCTTGTCGATCACGTTCTTCATGTCGTGCGGCGCGAGAAACTGGCCCTTCTTGATGTTCACGGGCTTGCCCGATTGCGCGCACGCGCGGATGAAGTCGGTCTGGCGGCACAGGAACGCGGGCGTCTGAAGAACATCGACTGCGGCCGCCACCTGCGCGATCTCGTCGATCTCGTGCACGTCGGTCAGCACCGGCACGTTCAGCTGCCGCTTCACCTCGGCGAGAATCCGCAGGCCCTCGTCCATCCCGAGCCCGCGAAACGACTTGCCCGAGCTGCGATTGGCTTTGTCGTACGACGACTTGTAGATGAACGGCACGCCGAGCTTCGCGCAGATTTCCTTCAGCCGGCCCGCCGTGTCGATCGTCATCTGCTCCGATTCCACGACGCACGTGCCGGCGATCAGGAAGAACGGCTTGTCGAGCCCGACTTCGAACCCTGCGAGATTCATGCTTTCGCTCCGGCGCGCGACTGCTGATACGCGAGCGCGGCTTGGACGAACGACTTGAAGAGCGGATGGCCGTCACGCGGCGTCGACGTGAATTCCGGGTGGAACTGGACGCCGACGAACCACGGGTGCATCGTGCGCGGCAGCTCCATCATTTCCGGCAGATCCTCGCTCGGCGTGCGCGCGCTGATCACGAGGCCGCCCGCCTCGAGCTGCGGCACGAAGCGATTGTTGACCTCGTAGCGGTGGCGGTGGCGCTCGTTCACGTCCTTGCCGTAGATCTCCTCGGCGAGCGTGCCCACCTTGATCGGGCAGCGCTGCGAGCCGAGCCGCATCGTGCCACCGAGATCCGAATCCTCGGTGCGCTTCTCGACCTTGCCTTCGCGGTCGTACCACTCGGTGATCAGCGCGACGACGCGCTCCGGCGTGTTCTGATCGAACTCGGTGCTGTTCGCCCGCGCGAGGCCGACGACGTCGCGCGCGAATTCGATGACAGCGAGCTGCATCCCGAGGCAGATGCCGAGATACGGCACCTTCGCCTCGCGCGCATGGCGGATCGCGGCGATCTTGCCTTCGGTGCCGCGCCGGCCGAAGCCGCCCGGCACGAGCACGGCGTCCAGATGCGCGAGGCTCGCGGCGCCGTTCGTCTCGAGCTCTTCCGAATCGATGTACTCGATGTTGACCTTGGTCGACGTGTGGATCGACGCATGGCGCAGCGCCTCGATCAGCGACTTGTACGACTCCGTCAGGTCGACGTACTTGCCGACCATTCCGATCGTCACCTCGTGCTTCGGGTTCTGAAGCTTATCGACGAGCTCCGACCACATGCTCAGGTCGGCCGGCTTCGGATCGAGCTTGAGCTCTTCGCAGATGATCTTGTCGAGGCCTTGGTCGTGCAGCATCTGCGGGATCTTGTAGATGCTGTCGACGTCCCACACCGAGATCACCGCGTCTTCCGGCACGTTCGAGAAGAGCGAGATCTTCTTCGATTCGTCGTCGGGGATCGGGCGATCGGCGCGGCAAAGCAGCACGTGCGGCGAAATGCCGATCTCGCGCAGCTTCTGCACGCTGTGCTGGGTCGGTTTCGTCTTCAGCTCGCCCGCCGTCGCGATGAAAGGCACGAGCGTCAGGTGAACGAAGCATGCGCTGTTGCGCCCGAGGCGCAGGCTCATCTGGCGCGCCGCCTCGAGGAACGGCAGCGACTCGATGTCGCCCACCGTGCCGCCGATCTCGACGATCGCGACGTCCGGCTCGCCGCACGTGGCCGACGCGGCGCCGCGCTCGATGAACGCCTGGATCTCGTTCGTGATATGCGGGATCACCTGCACGGTCTTGCCGAGGTAATCGCCGCGACGCTCCTTGCGGATCACCGATTCGTAGATCTGACCGGTCGTGAAATTGTTGGCCTTGCGCATCTTCGTGCTGATGAAGCGCTCATAGTGGCCGAGGTCCAGATCGGTTTCCGCGCCGTCTTCCGTCACGAACACTTCGCCGTGCTGAAACGGGCTCATCGTGCCGGGGTCGACGTTGATGTAGGGATCGAGTTTGAGGAGGGTGACTTTGAGGCCGCGCGATTCGAGGATCGCGGCGAGAGAAGCGGCGGCAATGCCCTTGCCGAGGGAAGAAACTACGCCGCCGGTGACGAAAACATATTTGGTCATCGCTGGATGCTCGCGGGAAAAACGGATTATACCGTAAAGGCCGCGCGCCACTCAGCAATCGACGCTCGATCGCACCCTTTCCTTCTCCTTTCCGAGCTTGCCGGCAGCCGCCCGGCCGTCGTGCGGGGCGCGCACGCCGCATGCCGCGTATCACCGCGCGTCGCACCGCACGCCACGCGAATCCGGTGCGCCGCCCCAGCGGCTCATCCGGCGTCGCAATCGACCGTCGGTGCGCGCCGCGGCATATGCGACATATGCGTGCCGCGCGCCGCCGCGATCACCCGCGCCGCGCGTCGGTGCCGCCGCCCTCCGCGGCACGCAGCATGTTGAGCATGCGCTGCAGCGCTCGCGCGGTCTCGAGCGGGCGCTCCATCGGGAAGAGGTGGCTGCCCTCGAGCCATTCGATCCGGCCGCGCGCCGCGCGCTGCGTCGCCGCGAGCCCGATCTGGCGGATCTCGCGCGAGCGCGTGCCGGCGAGAAAGCCGACCGGCACGGGCGCGCCGCGCGCGAGGCGCGGGCCGAGCGTGTGCGGCAGTGTCCGGTAGATCATGTATTCGATCTGCCGATCGAACGCGAGCGCGCGCTCGCCCGCCGCACTCGTCTGCGGAATGCCGTAGTCGATGTAATCGGACAGCATCCGCTCGTCCCAGCGCGCGAACGACGGCTTCGCGCGGAAGTGGCGCCACGCGTCGTCGCGGCTCGCCCAATGGACGCGGCGGTTGCGCGTCGCGGCGGCGGGCGACAGGCGCTCGTCGAGCCCCGTCCATTGGCTCACGCGCAGCGCGCTGCTGCGCCAGCCTGCAATCACCGGCGAATCGAGCATCACGACGCCGCGCACCCATTGCGGGCGCTTGAGCGCCGCCATCAGCGACAGGTAACCGCCGAGCGAATGGCCGACGAGCCATACGGGCCGCTCGTACGCGCGGCCGATGTCGTCGAGCAGTTGCTCGACGAGGTGCGGCCAATCGCGCGTCACCGGAAAGCGCCGGTCGTGGCCGATCCGCTCGATGTAGCGCCACTCGTAGTCGTCCGCGAGCTCGGCGAAGATCGTCCGGTAAGTGGAAGCCGGAAAGCCGTTCGCATGCGAAAAATGGATGATGTCCTTCAAACGCCGCTGTCTCCCTGTCGTAGCCTCCGCGTCACGTCACCGGTCCATCCAGTAGCGCCAGTGCGCGTCCCGGTATCGTATCGGAGCGGGAACCGCGCCGCTCGACGCCACGTCGATGCGCACCGCGCCGTCGCGATCCGTGCGCGGCAGTTCGATGCCGCGCCCGGCATAGCGCGCCCAGACGGTCGGATGCGGATGCTGAAACCTGTTGGCGTAGCCTACCTGAAATATGGCAATGCGCGGTTCGACCGAATCGAGGAAAGGTTCGGTCGACGACGTGCGGCTGCCGTGATGCGGGACGACGAGCACCTGCGCGGCGAGCGCATCGCGCGATCCGGCGACGAGCGCACGCTCCGAGCGCGCGTCGACGTCGCCTGTCAGAAGCGCCGAGCCCTCGCCCGCCGACACGCGCAGCACGCACGACTGCGCGTTCGTCGCGCCGCCCGCGCGCGGGCCGCCGTCGGGCCAAAGCGTCGCGAACTCGACGCCGTCCCAGCGCCAGCGCTGGCCCGCCGCGCACGGTAGCGCATCCGTCACGCCGGCCGCGCGCGCGGCGCGCCACAAGCGGTTCGACGGCGGCAGCCCGCCCGTCATCTGCGCGACCGCGACCGAATCGAGCACGGCGGGCGCGCCGCCCGCGTGGTCCGAATCCGCGTGGCTCACGACGAGCGCGTCGAGCACGCGCACGCCCCGTGCGCGCAGGAACGGCACGACGATCCGCTCGCCCGCGTTCGACGCCTCCGGCCCCGGCCCCGCGTCGAACAGCAGCGCGTGCCGCGCGGTTTCGATCAGCACCGCGGAGCCCTGCCCGACATCGAGCGCCGTCAGCCGGAACGCGCCTTCGGGCGGCGCGAGCGGCGCGGGAACAACGAGCGGGAGCCACGCGAGCGGCGCGGCGCGGCGCAGCGGCCAGCCGCGCGGCGTCAGCGCCCAGACGACACCCGCCGCCGCCGTCGCGAGCGCGAAACCGTCCGGCGTCGGCAGCATCCAGACCGTGCGCCCCGCGCCGGCCGTCGCCTCGAGTAGCCGCATCAGCATCGCGACGAGCGCATGCGCGAGCGTATAGGCGAATGCATCGAGCGGCGCGGGCAGCACGACGCCCGCAAGCACGATCGGCGTGACGAGCGAGCCGACCCAGGGAATCGCGAACGCGTTCGCGAGCGGCCCGGCGAGCGGGATCTGCGCGAACCACAGCACGGTGAGCGGCGCAAGCGCGATCGTCACCGCGTACTGCGCTCGCGCGGCGTCGCTCGAGCGCCGAAAGAGCCGCCTCATCGACCGCGCCGACCACGCGCACGCGGCGCGCAGCCGCGACGCGCGCGACGGCGACACTCCCTCGCCCACCGCGCCGTCGATCACGCCCGGCACGCCGCGCGCGTCGTCGGTCTCGCGTGCGTCGCGCGCCGCGCTTCGCCCCGACGACACGAACAGGATCGCCGCCACCGCGCCGAACGACAGCCAGAAGCCGGGCGACGTCACCGCCCACGGATCGGCGAGCAGCACGCAGCCGAGCGCCGCCGCGAGCACCGACGACGGCGCGAGCGAACGCCCGCTCAGATACGCGACGCCCGCGGCGGCGAGCATCCACCACGCGCGCTGCGCGGGCACGTTGAAGCCCGCGAGCGCCGCATAGCCTGCGCTCGCCGCGATCGCGGCGAGCGCCGCGATCTTCTGCGCGGGCACGACGAGCGGCCAGTTCCGCCCGACGTAGCCCGAGCGCCGCCAGAACCCGCCCGCGAGCCACGCGCACAGGCCGCCGACCATCCCGACGTGCAGCCCGGAGATCGCGACGAGATGGCTCGTGCCGGTATCGCGCAGGATGCGCCGGTCGCCGTCGTCGATGCCGTCCTGCGCGCCGATCGCGAGCGCGACCACGATCCCGCGATGCGCGGCGTCGCCGAGCGCGTCGGCGATTCGCCCGCGCAGGCGCGCGCGCAGCCGGTCGACCGTGGCGACGATGCCGGGCGCCCTGCCGGCCAGCCGCCGCGCATCGTGCGTCGCGGACACGTAGCCGAGCGCACGGATGCCGCGCGCGAGCCACGCCGCCTCCGCGTCGCGCACGCCGAAGTTCGCGTTGCCGTGCGGGCGCTTGAGACGCACGCGCAGCCGCCACCGGTCGCCCGGCGCGAATTCGGGCGGCGGCGTGGCCGCGCGGCCGAACGCGTACCACGCAAGCGACAGCGTCGCGGGAAATCGGGCGATGCCCGCATCGTTGGCGTCGACGTCGAACAGGAAACGCACGCCTTTCGCGTCGCGCGACGGCAGCCCGCGCACCGCGCCCGTCACGACGATGTCGCGCCCCTCCCATTGCTTGGGCAGCGCATCGGCGAGCCGCCACTGCGCGCGCGCCGCCGCGTAGCCGAAGCCCGCGAGCGCCGCCGCGCAACAGCATGCGCACAACCCGGCCCGTCGCACGCTCGCGCGCGCATCGCCGCGCAGCGTGACCGCGAGCCACGCGCACCAGCCGAGCGCGAGCGCGCCGCCCGCCCATTCCGCCGCACCCGGCAGCGCCGCCTGCTGCTGCAGCGCGACAATGCCGAGCGCGAACGCACCGCACATCGCCCGCATCGCGCCTCCGTCTTTCGCGCCGCGAGAGCGACGCACGTCCGTCACGAATCGATTATGCGGACGAAAGCGCGAGACGCGGCAGCGCGGCGAGCGCGTTGGCCGAAGTGGATAGCGAAAGCGCGTCGGCGTCGATGCCACGCAGCGCGGCGATCGCCGCGCCGATGAGCGGCACCTGGTCGGGCGTATTGCGCTGCTTGTAGCGCCATTCGGGGGGAATGTCGGGCGCGTCGGTCTCGACGACGAGCGCGTCGAGCGGCAGTTGCGCAGCGAGCCGCCGGATCTGCAGCGCGCGGCCGAACGTCACGTTGCCGCCGAAGCCGAGCTTGAGCCCTTGCGCGAGATACGCGTCGGCCTGCTGGAAGCTGCCGTTGAACGCGTGCGCGATGCCGCGCCGCACGCCCGCGCGCCGCAGCCCGGCCAGCACGCGATCCTGCGACTTGCGCACGTGGCACACGACGGGCAGATCGAAGTCGCGCGCGAGCCGCAATTGCGCGTCGTAGATGAATTGCTGCCGGTTGTCGTCGAGACCCGGCACGAAGTAGTCGAGGCCGATCTCGCCGATGCCGACGAAGCGCGGATCGTCGAGGCTCGCGTCGACCTCCATCCGCAGCCGATCGAGATCCTCGTCGCGCGCCTGCGGCGTGTACATCGGATGAATGCCGAGCGCGTACACCGCGCCTTGCGTCGCATGCGCGAGCTCGCGCACCGTCGCGAAATTCATTCGCCCGACGCTCGGGATCACGATGCGCGACACGCCCGCCGCCCGCGCCGCGCCAGCGACGATCTCGCGGTCGGCGTCGAACTCCGGCGCGTCGAGATGGCAGTGCGTGTCGATCCACATCGCGTCACACCGGCACGGCCGGCTCCTCGTGCAGCACACCGTCGCGCAGCCGCAGGATACGGTCGCAGCGCGCGGCGAGATCGGGATCGTGCGTGACGATCACGAAGCTCGTGTCGAGCGTGCGCGACAAATCGAGCATCAGATGGAACACGTGATCGGCAGTCGAGCCGTCGAGGTTGCCGGTCGGCTCGTCGGCGAGCACGCACGCGGGCTTCGTGACGAGCGCGCGCGCGATCGCGACGCGCTGCCGCTCGCCGCCCGACAGCTCGCCCGGCCGGTGCTTCGCGCGCGCGCCGAGCCCCACCTGTTCGAGCATCTCGCGCGCGTGGTGGCGCGCCTCCTCGGTCGACATCCGGCGAATCCTGAGCGGCATCGCGACGTTGTCGAGCGCGGTGAACTCGGGCAGCAGATGGTGGAACTGATAGACGAAGCCGAGCGCGCGATTGCGCAAGTCGTTGCGCTCGCGCTCGGCGAGCTGCGTAAACGGCTTGCCGAGCAGCGACACCTGCCCCGCGCTCGGCTCGTCGAGGCCGCCCAGCACGTGCAGCAGCGTGCTCTTGCCCGAACCCGACGCGCCGACGATCGCGAGCTTCTCGCCGCGCCGAACCGACACCTCGGCGTTGTCGAGCACCTGTACGTTGAAGCCGCCCTGCACGAACGTCTTCGTGACGCCGCGCGCCTCGAGCACGTATTCGCGCGCGGCGCCACCTTGATGGTTCTGATTCATCGTCTGTTCGAAGACCCGGTCATTCATAGCGCAGCGCCTCCGCGGGGCGCACCTTCGCGCCGCGCCAGCTCGGATAGAGCGTCGCGAGCGCGGACAGCGCGAACGCGATCACGCCGATCCGGATCACGTCGCTCGCGACGAGCTCGGACGGCAGCTCGCTGATGAAGTACACCGACGGCGGCAGGAACTGCACGCCGAACGCGTGCTCGATCATCGGGATGAGCCACGGAATGCTCCACGCGATCAGGCAGCCGAGCGCGACGCCCGTCGCGGTGCCGACGAAGCCGATCGTCACGCCCTGCACGACGAAGATCTTCATGATCGAGCTCGGCTGCGCGCCGAGCGTGCGCAGGATCGCGATGTCCGCCTGCTTGTTCGTCACGGTCATCACGAGCGACGACACGAGGTTGAACGCCGCAACCGCGATGATGAGCGTGAGGATGATGAACATCATCCGCTTCTCGATCTGCACCGCCGAGAACCACGTCTTGTTCTGCTGCGTCCAGTCGCGGATGTACAGGTCGCCCGACAGCGTGTGCGCGAGCTCGCGCGCGACCTGCGGCGCCTTCTGCATGTCGACGAGGCGCAGCCGCACGCCCGTCGGCGCGGGCAGCCTGAAGAGCGCCTGCGCGTCCTGGATGTCGATCATCGCGAGCGTGCTGTCGTATTCGTAATGGCCCGATTCGAAGATGCCGACCACCGTGAACTGCTTCAGGCGCGGCATCATCCCGGCCGGCGTGATCGTGCCTTCCGGCGCGACGAGCGTGACCTTGTCGCCCACGCCCACGCCGAGGTTGCCCGCGAGCGCGTCGCCGAGCACGATCCCGAACTGGCCGGGCGCGAGCGCCGTGAGCGAGCCCGCCTTCATGTCCTTGCCGATATCGGACACCTGCGGCTCGAGCGACGGCTCGACGCCGCGCAGCATCACGCCGCTCACCGCGTCCTGCCGCGTGAGCAGCGCCTGCGCGTCGACGTACGGCGCCGCGCCGGTCACGGACTTGTTCAGGCGCGCTTCCTTCGCGCTCAGTTGCCAGTCGGGCATCGAGCCCGTCGGCGAGAAGACCTCGACGTGCGCGAGCACCGACAGCATCCGGTCGCGAACCTCTTTCTGGAAGCCGTTCATCACGGACAGCACGACGATGAGCGCCGCGACGCCGAGCGCGATCCCGAGCATCGACACGAGCGCGATGAACGAAATGAAGCCGTTGCCGGTCGTGCGTTTGCCGGCGCGAGTGTAGCGCCAGCCGATCTGCCATTCGTACGGAAGTTTCAAGCCTATCCTTTCTGCTGGTTGGAACGCCGCGCGCTGCGCGAATTCGCGCGCAGGAACCGGGCGGACCCGGTTACGCGCGCAGTGTGCCACACAATGCTTAATCGCCCCTGAAAACGTTCCGGATCGGGCGGCCCACGTCAGGGCGGCCCACGCCGTGACAGCCCGCGCCGGGACGGCCGGCGATCGAGCGATCCGCGCTACGGCGGCCCGGCGGCCGGCCAGTCGGACAGCGGCGACGCGGCCGATCCGAACGATCCGAACGATCCGAACGATTCGAACGATTCGAACGGGTAGATCGGATCAATCGGATCAATCGGATCAATCGGATCAATCGGATCAATCGGGTCAGTCGGGTCGATCGGGTCGATCGGGTCGGTCGATTCGGCCGCATCCTGCCATCCGGCGCCTCCACCGAATCCGGCACGACCGATTCGGCCCCGATCGAGCCGCGAATGCGGCCGCGCCACCGGCGCGCGAGCGCGCGGCAGGCCCGAAGCGCACGGCGCGCCGATCCGCAATTTTACCAACTCGGCCGCGCGCGCCGCACATGCGACGCGCGGCGCGACACCGGCGACCGGCTTTGCCGTTTGGCCTACAATGCGCACCATCATGCGTGCCCAACGTCTTCATTTCCTCGTGCCCTTCGCGCTGCCGTCGGCCGCCGACGCCGCGTCTTCCCTCCACACGCTCGACAGCCCCGCGCTCGCCCGGCTTCTCGCTCGCGCGCGCCTCGTCGAACACACGGTCGGCGAAGACTTCCAGCGCACGCTGCCGCACGAGCGCTGGCTCGCGCGCCGCTTCGGCGCGATTCCCGAGGACGCCGACGATGCGCCGCTCGCGCCGTACATGCTCGTCGCCGACGGCGGCACGCCCGGCGACGACACGTGGGCGTGCGTCGAACCCGTGCACGTGCAGATCGCGACCGATCACCTCGTGCTGATCGATCCCGCGTCGCTCGAGATCGGCGACGATGAAGCCGCCGCGCTGCTCGACACCGCGCGCCCGCTGATCGAGGAACTCGGCGTGAAGGTGCAGGCGCCGCGCGCCGCGCGCTGGTACCTGTCGAGCCCGCAGCTCGCCGGACTCGCGGGCGCCGCGCCGCTGCGCGCGAGCGGCCGCAACATCGAGATCTGGCTGCCGCACGAGACGCAGACGGGCGAACGCTCGCGCACATGGATGAAGCTGCAGAACGAGGTGCAGATGGCGTGGTTCCGGCATCCCGTGAACGAGGCGCGCGAAGCGCGCGGCTACCCGGCCGTCAATTCGATCTGGTTTCATGCGCAAGGCGCGCTGAAGCCCGTGACGAGCCCGTTCGCGCGCGTGCTGTCGCGCTCGCCCGGCGCGCGCGGGCTCGCGCTCGTCGCGGGCGCGGCCGCGGGCGAACCGCCCGCCACGTTCGACGCGCTCGCCGCCGGCGCCGCGCCGCAGCCCGACGGCGCGACGCTCGTCGAGCTCGACACGCTGACGACGCCGTTCCTCGAGCACGACTGGGCGCGCTGGCACGACGCGCTCGCCGCGCTCGAGCGCGACTGGTTCGCGCCCGCTCTCGACGCGCTCGCGCAAGGCCGCATCGGCGAGCTCGCGCTCACGCTGTGCGGCGACACGAGCGCCGCGACGCTCGCCGCGACGCGCGGCGACCTGCGCAAGTTCTGGCGCCGCCGCGCGCTCGCCTCCCTGTTCGAATAACGACAACCATTTCGCATGACCCGCATCGTCACCCGCATAGCCGCCCCCGCCGCGCTCGACGCGCTCGCCCGCCACGGAATGCATCCCGTGCTCGCCCGCCTGTACGCGGCGCGCGGGATCACGTCGCCTGCCGACGTCGAAACCGCGCTCTCGCGCCTCGTGCCGCCCGCCCAGTTGAAAGGCTGCGCCGCCGCCGCCGCGCTGCTCGCCGACGCGCTCGAGGCCGGCCGCAAGATGCTCGTCGTCGCCGATTACGACTGCGACGGCGCGACCGCATGCGCGGTGGCCGTGCGCGGCCTGCGGATGTTCGGCGCGAAGATCGACTACCTGGTGCCGAACCGCTTCGAATACGGCTACGGATTGACGCCCGAGATCGTCGAGCTCGCCGCCGCGCGCAAGCCCGATCTGCTCATCACCGTCGACAACGGGATCGCGAGCGTCGACGGCGTCGCGGCCGCGAACGCGCGCGGCATCGACGTGCTCGTCACCGATCACCACCTGCCGGGCGACACGCTCCCCGCCGCGCGCGCGATCGTCAACCCGAACCAGCCGGGCTGCACGTTTCCGAGCAAGCACGTCGCGGGCGTCGGCGTGATGTTCTACGTGCTGCTCGCGCTGCGCGCCGAGCTGCGCGCACGCGGCGCGTTCGGCGACGACCGCCCCGAGCCGCGTCTCGACGGCCTGCTCGACCTCGTCGCGCTCGGCACCGTCGCCGACGTCGTGCGCCTCGACGGCAACAACCGCGTGCTCGTCGCGCAGGGCCTGCAGCGAATCCGCAACGGCCGGATGCAGCCCGGCATCGCCGCGCTCTTTCGGGCGGCGGCGCGCGATGCGCGCAGCGCGTCCGGCTTCGATCTCGGCTTCGGCCTCGGCCCGCGCCTGAACGCGGCGGGCCGCCTGTCGGACATGTCGCTCGGCATCGAATGCCTGACGACCGACGACGTCGGCCGCGCGTGGGAGCTCGCGCAGCAACTCGACGCGATGAACCGCGAGCGGCGCGAAATCGAGGCGGGCATGCAGCAGCAGGCGCTCGCCGATCTCGCGTCGGTCGACCCGGCCGACGCGGCGACGATCACGCTCTTCAACCCGCAATGGCACCAGGGCGTGATCGGGATCGTCGCCGGGCGGCTGAAGGAGCGCTTCCACCGGCCGTCGTTCACGTTCGCGCACGCGGACGACAGCGGCGCGCGCGTGAAAGGCTCGGGCCGCTCGATCCCCGGCTTCCATCTGCGCGACGCGATCGACCTGATCTCGAAGCGCGAGCCCGATCTGATCGTCACGTTCGGCGGCCACGCGATGGCGGCGGGCGTCACGCTCGATACCGGAAACGTGCCGCGCTTCGCCGCCGCGTTCGAGGCGGTCGCGCGCGAATGGCTGTCCGACGACGCGCTCGCGCGCGTGATCGAGACGGACGGCGATCTCGAGGATGCGTACTTCACGCCGCAGATCGTCGAGCTGCTCGATTCGGCCGTCTGGGGCCAGGGCTTTCCGGCGCCGCTCTTCTCGGGCGAATTCGACGTGGCATCTCAGGCGCTCGTCAAGGACAAGCACCTGAAGCTGCAATTGATGCGCGGCCGCCAGCGCTTCAACGCGATCTGGTTCAACCACGCGCAGCCGCTGCCCGCGCGCGCGACGGTCGCGTTCCGGCTCGCGAGCGACACGTGGAACGGCATGACGCGCGTGCAGCTGATCGTCGAGCACGCGGCGTAACGCCACGCGCGTTTCCGATCGACGGGCGGCGGCAACGCGCGCCGCGATACGCAACCGGCCGAACGAAATTCGGCGCAACGACAGGCGACGCATGGAACGCATGCCGAGCGTACACGGCGTCGCGAGGCATTGCGCGGCATCACGCGAGGTCACGCGACATCGTGCCGCGTTCGCCGCGCATGCGAACGCCTCGCTCGGCGGTTGCACCGGCCCGCCCGCCGCTCCATCGCGCTTCGCTCGCGCCGCGGTCGCACGCTCGAACGCCCGCGCGCCGATCCGTCGCGGCTGCCTCGCGAATCGATTCCGCGCGTCCCGGACCGCCGGCACCGCTCGGACGATCCGCGCAGCCCGCAGTCCGCGCGTCCGCACGCCATCGCGGCGCCCGAGCACGACGCCGAATCCCGCGGCGCCCGCCGCCGCCCGCCGCCGCCCGGCGCCCCCCGCCACGCCCCGCCCGATCGGCGCCTCCCGCGCCCCTCGCCGCGCGCGGCCGTGCGGGCGGCGCCGTACCGGCCGAGGCCGTCGATCGGCTATAATTTCCCCTTTTCACGAAGCGTCAAAAGCGAACAAGATCATGGAAGCGGAACGTCTGAACGCGATCGAAAGCTCCCTCGCGGACCTGCGCCGGCGCGCGGGCGAGCTACGGGGGTATCTTTGACTACGACGTCAAGTCCGAACGTCTAGCCGAAGTCAACAAGCAACTCGAAGATCCGAACGTCTGGAGCGACTCGAAGAACGCCCAGGCGCTCGGCCGCGAGAAGAAATCGCTCGAGAGCGTCGTGATGACGCTCACCGGGCTCGATAACGACCTGCGCGACGCGCAGGACCTGTTCGATCTCGCCCGCGAGGAAGGCGACGAGGACACGCTCGTCGCGACCGAAGGCGATGCGGCGAAGCTCGAGGCGCGCGTCGCCGACATCGAATTCCGCCGGATGTTCTCGAACCCGGCCGATCCGAACAACTGCTTCATCGACATCCAGGCGGGCGCAGGCGGCACCGAGGCGTGCGATTGGGCATCGATGCTGCTGCGCCAGTACCTGCGCTACTGCGAGCGCAAGGGCTTCAAGGCGGAAGTGCTCGAAGAGTCCGACGGCGACGTCGCCGGCATCAAGAACGCGACGATCAAGGTCTCGGGCGAATACGCATACGGCTATCTGCGCACCGAAACGGGCATTCACCGCCTCGTGCGCAAGTCGCCGTTCGATTCGTCGGGCGGCCGCCACACGTCGTTCTCGTCGGTGTTCGTGTATCCCGAGATCGACGACTCGATCGAAGTGGAGATCAACCCGGCCGACCTGCGCATCGACACGTACCGCGCTTCGGGCGCGGGCGGTCAGCACATCAACAAGACCGACTCGGCCGTGCGGATCACGCACATGCCGACGGGCATCGTCGTCCAGTGCCAGAACGACCGCTCGCAGCACCGCAACCGCGCGGAAGCGATGGCGATGCTGAAGTCGCGCCTGTACGAAGCCGAGCTGCGCAAGCGCCAGGCCGAGCAGGACAAGCTCGAATCGAGCAAGACGGACGTGGGCTGGGGCCACCAGATCCGCTCGTACGTGCTCGACCAGAGCCGCGTGAAGGATCTGCGCACGGGCGTCGAAATGAGCAACACGAAGGCCGTCCTCGACGGCGACCTCGACGACTTCATCAGCGCGAGCCTCAAACAGGGCGTGTAAGCGCCCCCGCGCGGGCGCGGTCCGGCCGGCCCGCGCGCCGGCCGCGTCGGCGCCGCGCCCCGCTGCTGCCGCATTACCATCGAACCCGACCACCATGACCGAATCGACCCAACCGCAGGCCGCTGTCGCAGCGGACGAAAACCAGATCATCGCGGAGCGCCGCGACAAGCTGCGCACGCTGCGCGACCAAGGCATCGCCTATCCGAACGACTTCCAGCCGGCCCACCATGCGGCCGATCTGCAGACCGAATTCGCGGACGCCGACAAGGAAGCGCTCGAGGCGAAGCCGCTCGAAGTGTCGGTCGCCGGCCGGATGATGCTCAAGCGCGTGATGGGCAAGGCGAGCTTCGCGACGGTGCAGGACGGCTCGGGTCAGATCCAGTTCTTCGTGACGCCCGCCGACGTCGGCGCCGAGACCTACGACGCGTTCAAGAAGTGGGACCTGGGCGACATCGTCGCCGCGCGCGGCGTGCTGTTCCGCACGAACAAGGGCGAGCTGTCGGTGAAGTGCACGGAGCTGCGGCTGCTCGCGAAGGCGCTGCGCCCGCTGCCCGACAAGTTCCACGGCCTCGCCGACCAGGAAACGCGCTATCGCCAGCGCTACGTCGACCTCATCGTGACGCCCGAGACGCGTGCGACGTTCCGCGCGCGCACCAAGGCGATCGCGTCGATCCGCAAGTTCATGAGCGACGCCGACTTCATGGAAGTCGAGACGCCGATGCTGCACCCGATCCCGGGCGGCGCAGCCGCGAAACCGTTCGTCACGCACCACAACGCGCTCGACATGCAGATGTTCCTGCGCATCGCGCCGGAGCTGTACCTGAAGCGGCTCATCGTCGGCGGTTTCGAGCGCGTGTTCGAGATCAACCGGAATTTCCGCAACGAGGGCGTGTCGCCGCGCCACAACCCGGAATTCACGATGATGGAGTTCTACGCCGCGTACACCGACTACCGCTGGCTGATGGACTTCACCGAGCAGTTGATCCGCCAGGCGGCCGTCGACGCGCTCGGCACCGCGACGATCCAGTATCAGGGCCGCGAGCTCGATCTCGCGAAGCCGTTCCATCGTCTGACGATCACGCAGGCCATCCAGAAGTATGCGCCGCAGTACACCGACGGCCAGTTGTCGGACGACGCCTACCTGCGCAGCGAACTGAAGCGCCTCGGCGTCGACGTCGCGCAGCCGGCGTTCCTGAACGCCGGCATCGGCGCGCTGCAGCTCGCGCTGTTCGAGGAAACCGCGGAAGCGCAACTGTGGGAGCCGACCTTCATCATCGACTACCCGATCGAAGTGTCGCCGCTCGCGCGCGAATCGGACACGGTGGCCGGCATCACCGAGCGCTTCGAGCTCTTCGTCACCGGCCGCGAGATCGCGAACGGCTTCTCGGAGCTGAACGATCCGGAGGATCAGGCCGCGCGCTTCAGGAAGCAGGTCGAGCAAAAGGACGCGGGCGACGAGGAAGCGATGTTCTTCGACGCCGACTACATCCGCGCGCTCGAATACGGGATGCCTCCGACAGGCGGCTGCGGAATCGGCATCGACCGTCTCGTGATGCTGCTCACCGACAGCCCGACGATCCGCGACGTGCTGCTGTTCCCGCATCTGCGCCGCGAGGACTGAGCGCCTCGCGAGCCGCCCGCCGCCCGTTTTCCCGCCCGATTCCCCGGGGCAAAACGCGGCGGCGGGCGGCGGCAGGCCCGCCTGCTTTGTAACCGCCAGTAAATCCCGGCCGCCGCGCCGCCGTCTTCTTCCGTCCCCTTCTTCACGCTGCCTTTGCGCCGCTTGCGCGAGCGGGCGTTTGACAGTGTTTGACATGCAAGTTTGCGCAGCGAATCGTTACAACTTGAAACGGCGTACCCGCGGCGTTTGATCGACACTTCGCTTCGGAAAATGACGCACCACCGTGTGCGGCTCGCTTTGCATGAGATCGGGGTGACCGCTGAAGCACCGACTCCGATTGACATACTTTGCATGAGATCGGAGTGACTGCTGAAGCACTAACTCCGATCGACGTACTTTGCATCGGATCGGAGTAACCGCTGAAGCACTAACTCCGATCGACGTACTTTGCATCGGATCGGAGTAAC
>NZ_JPWT01000080.1:0-50301 GCF_000773065.1 Burkholderia sp. ABCPW 111
CACCTCGCCCGCGACCACCGCGAAGCCGCGCCCCTGCTCGCCCGCGCGCGCCGCCTCGACGGCCGCGTTCAGCGCGAGGATGTTGGTCTGGAACGCGATGCCGTCGATCACCCCGATGATGTCGGCGATCTTCTGCGAGCTGTCGTTGATCTCGCCCATCGTGCCGATCACGCGGCTCACGACGTCGTTGCCCTTCAGCGCGATCTCGGACGCGCTGTTCGCGAGCCCGCTCGCCTGCCGCGCGTTCTCGGCGTTCTGCTTGACGGTGGCGGTCAGCTCTTCCATGCTCGCCGCGGTTTCTTCGAGCGATGCGGCCTGCTGCTCGGTGCGCTGCGACAGATCGTGGTTGCCCGCGGCGATCTCGTGGCTCGCCGCCGCGATCGACTCCGCCGCCTGGCGAATTCCGCCGATCGTCGCTTGCAGACGGCCCTGCATGTCGCGCATCGCGGCCATCATGCTCGACTTGTCGCCCGCGCGCACCGCGACGGGCCGGCTCAGATCGCCCGACGCGATCCGCGCGGCGAGCGCGGCCGCCTCGTCCGGCTCGCCGCCCAGGCTCGCGCGCACGTTGCGGATGATGACGAGCATCGCCGCGGTGATCACGAGGCCGATCACGAACACCACCGCGAGGTGGCCGACGAGCGTCTCGTAGTAGACGGTGTCGATGTCCTTCACGAACACGCCGCTCGAGATGTTCCAGTCCCACGGCGCGAAGCGCGTCACGTAGCTGATCTTCGGCACCG
Organism: Burkholderia sp. ABCPW 111; assembly: GCF_000773065.1. Classification (NCBI taxonomy): domain Bacteria; kingdom Pseudomonadati; phylum Pseudomonadota; class Betaproteobacteria; order Burkholderiales; family Burkholderiaceae; genus Burkholderia; species Burkholderia sp. ABCPW 111. The sequence continues at coordinate 744 of NZ_JPWT01000080.1, forward strand.
CCGTCTCGCTGTGCGGCAGCCGGCCGCGATACTCGGCGAAGCCGCGCCCGCTCTCCTTCGCCGCGTTCAGGATCGTGACGAAGAGCGGCTTGCCGTCCGGGTCCAGATAATCGCCGACCTGCGTGCCGACGAGCTTCGGCAGCGTCGGATGCATCAGCACGACCGGCTTCGAATCCATCACGAACAGATAGCCGGAATCGCCGTAGCGCATCGCCGACAGGCGCTCGAGCGCTTCGCGCCGCGCGTCGTCGTCGCTCATCTTGCCGCTCTGCGCGAGCGCGTGATACGCCTTCACGACGCCCGCCGCCGAATCGACGAGGTTCGCCATCCCTTCCTTGCGCTCGGCGAGCATCGTCGCGCGCGTCTCGAAGGCGCTCCACGCGCCTACCCCCAGCAATCCGATCCATACGAGCGCAAGCGCCAGCCACAGTTTGCGGTTCAAGCTCATTCTGTTCATCGTGTGTGCCTTCCCGTGTCGTGTTCGTTGCGCACCGTCCGCGCCGCGGCCCCGGCCGCGAACGATCGCTGCCGCTATTTACGGCACGCCGGCTTACAACTTGAATGGAAGCGCGACGGCGAAGGCTGTGCTACAAGGTCGGCTCGGCCGCGGCACCGCGTCGCGGCCGCTTTTCGACGAGGTCTGCATGTACGTGATCGACATCCGCTACACCGCGCCGCTCGAGCGCATCGACGACGCGCTCGAACGCCACCGCGCCTATCTGCAGCGCCAATTCGACGCCGGCGTGTTCGTCGCGTGCGGGCCGAAGGTGCCGCGCGACGGCGGCGTGATCCTCGCGGTGCGGATCGACCGCGACAAGCTCGACGCGATCCTCGAAACCGATCCGTTCGTCACGGAGGGGCTCGTCACGTACGCCGTCACCGAATTCAGGACGACGCGCGTCGCGCCGGGCGTCAATCTGCCGGCGCTGCCGTAAGCGCTCGCGGAATCGGCCAGCGCGGGGAAGATGCGCGACGCGGGCCGAATCGCCGGAAAGCGGAACCGGCTGCCCGGCGCGAACACCCCCGTGCGCGCGACGCTCGCCGCGGCGCTCGCAGCCGCCGCGGCGAGCACGCGGCCCTCGCGATGAAAAACACCCCGAAGGCCGGACGGAACGTCCGGCGCTTCGGGGTGCGTGTCGTATCGGCGGACAGCCGCTCGTTCCGGCGTCAGTCGAGCAGCAGCTTCAGATCGTGGACCCACGGCCCGGGCCCCTGGCCGTCGCGCACGAACAGGCGCAGCTTGCCGTTCGGATCGAACACGTAGCTCGCGGCGGTGTGGTCCATCGTATAGCTGTCGGGCGTCTTGCCCGGCACCTTCGCGTAGTACACGCGGAAGTCCTTCGTCACCTTCTTCAGTTGCGCTTCGTCGGCGGGCCGCAGGCCGATGAACGTCGGGTTGAACGCCGGCACGTACTGGCCGAGAAGCGCCGCGGTGTCGCGCTCCGGATCGACGGTGACGAACAGCACCTGCACGCGCTTGCCGTCGGGGCCGAGCTGCTGCAGCGCCTGCGACAGCTCCGCCATCGTCGTCGGGCACACGTCCGGGCAATGCGTGTAGCCGAAGAACACGACAACCGCCTTGCCCTTGAATTCGCCGAGCGTGCGAACCTTGCCCGTCGTGTCCGGCAGCGCGAAGTCGCTGCCGAATTGCGTGTTGCCGGTGATGTCGAGATTCTGGAATGCGGGCTGCTTGTCGCAGCCCGCGATCAGCAGCGCGCCCGCGAGCGCGCAGGCGAACAACCAGCCGCGCTGCGCGCGGCGGCGTGCGAACAGGGATTTGAGCATTGCAATCGAACCGTTGGAGTTACATCCCGATCACGGGACGTGCGTAATGGTCGACGAGGAGCGCCGCGAACAGCAACGACAGATAGACGATCGAATAGCGGAACGCGCGGCGCGCGAGCGCATCCGAATAGTCGCGATAGATCTTCCACGCATACGCGAGGAAGATCGCGCCGAGCAGCACGGCGCTCGTCAGATAGACGGCCCCGCTCATCCCGGAGATGAACGGCATCATCGTGACGGCGAACAGGATCACCGTGTACAGCAGGATGTGCAGCCGCGTGAACTTCTCGCCGTGCGTGACGGGCAGCATCGGCAGGCCCGCGTTCTCGTAGTCCTTGCGGCGGTACAGCGCGAGCACCCAGAAGTGCGGCGGCGTCCACACGAAGATGATGAGGACGAGAATCCACGCGTCGCCCGGCACCGCGCCCGTGACGGCCGCCCAGCCGAGCGCGGGCGGCATCGCGCCCGACGCGCCGCCGATCACGATGTTCTGCGGCGTCATCGGCTTGAGCAGCAGCGTGTAGATCACCGCGTAGCCGACGAACGTCGCGATCGTGAGCCACATCGTCAGCGGATTCGTGAACGTGTAGAGCGTCCATGCGCCGAGGCCGCCCAGCACGGTGGAGAACGCGAGGATCTGCGCGGTCGTGATCTCGCCGCGCGCGGACGGCCGCCACGCGGTGCGCCGCATCATCGCGTCGATCTTCTGCTCGACGAGGCAATTGATCGCGAACGCCGCGCCCGCGAGCAGCCAGATGCCGACCGTGCCGCCGAGCAGCACTTTCCACGGCACCATCCCCGGCGTCGCGAGGAACATCCCGATCACCGCGCAGAACACGGCGAGCTGCGTGACGCGAGGCTTCGTCAGCGCCAGATACTGGGAGAGGCGGCTACCGGGCGTTTGGGAAAGTGTGGTGTCCATGTAAGGTCAACGTCACGCGGGCGCGGCGTCGCGCGCGGGTTGCGCGACGCGGCCGGGACGGCTTGAAAGGATGCGAAAGTTTAGCATGACGACGAGGAGAAGCAGGATCGCGGCCCCCCCGTTGTGCGCGACCGCGACGGGCAAAGGCCACTGCAGCACGATATTCGTCAAACCCGTGACGAACTGCAGCACCACGACGGCGAGCACGCCGTTCGCCGGCCGCCGCAGCGACGCGAAGCGGCGCATCTTCAGCGCGAACGCGATCAGGTACGCGACGACGACGAACGCGAACGTCCGGTGCGTCCAGTGGATCGCGACGAGCGCGTCCTGCGTGATCGCGTCGCCGTCGTTCGTCATGCCGAGCGCGCGCCACAGATGGAAGCCGTTGCGGAAATCCATCGGCGGAATCCACGCGCCGTTGCAGGTCGGGAAATCGGTGCACGCGAGCACCGCGTAGTTCGTGCTGACCCAGCCGCCGAGCGCGATCTGCGCGACGAGCAGCACGAGCGCGGCGAGCGCCGCCGCGCGATGGCGCCCGGCCTCGGGCTCGTGCGCGGGCAGCGGCGTCTGGCGCGCGGCGAGCCAGCCGAGCGTGCCGAGCAGCGCCAGGCCGAGCAGCAGGTGGATCGTCACGATCACGGGCTGCAGCTTCATCGTCACGGTCCATGCGCCGAACGCGCCCTGCACGAGAATCAGCAGCAACAGGCTCGTCGGCCACCACGGCGACACGTGAAGCGGCTTGCGGCGCAGCCGCGCGGCCCAGGCGATCACCGTCTGCGCGATGATCAGCACGCCGATCGCCATCGCGAAATAACGATGGATCATCTCGATCCACGCCTTCGTCATGCTGACGGGCCCCGTCGGCATCGCCTGATGCGCGGCCGTGATCGCCGCGTGCGCGATGAACGGCGACGACGTGCCGTAGCAACCCGGCCAGTCCGGGCAGCCGAGGCCGGAATCGGTCAGGCGCGTGAAGCCGCCGAACATCACGAGATCGAGCGTGAGGAACGTCGTCAACCAGACGAGCTTGCGGAATTTGTCGTCGTCGGCCTTCACCCACACGTACGACAGCGGCAGCAGCGCGATGCAGAGGCCGATCAGGCCGAGTTGCAATAGATACATCTGAATCTCTCTCTTACCCTCTATCGCCGGTCGCGGCCGGCGCTCAACCGATGCTCGACCACTTGAGGAGTTTCGTCACGTCGCTCTTGATCTTGCTCGGGTCCGGATTCTTCGGGAAACGCATCATCAGGTTGCCGTTCGGATCGACGAGATAGAGGTGATCGGCAACCTGCGTGCCCGCGTCGGCGGGCAGCCATGCGGCGACCGCGGCCGGATCGGCGCGCAGCGTGCGCGTGTCCGGATACGCGTCGGCGATCGCCGCCGGCACGTTCGCCGCGTCGCTCTTGAGCCACACCATCGTGATCCGGTGCCGCTCGCCCGCCTGCGTCGCGCGCACCTGGCGCATGAAGTAGAGCTTTTTCGCGCACGCGTCGCCGCACGCGCCGCCGTCTTCCATCACGAACAGCCACACGCCGCGCAGCGACGCGAGCGGCACCGTCTTGCCCGTCTCGTCGACGACGCTCAGATCGGGCGGAATCGGCCGCTGCGGCTCGATCAGCGTGCCGTAGTTGGTTGCGCCGCCGCGCGGCTTGATCACGTAATACGTGAAATACGACGCGATCACGGGCGCGGCGCACACGAGCGCGAGCGCGAGCAGCACCCAGCGGCCGCGCTTCCAAGAACCGCGCTGCGCGGGTGCCGCTTGCTGGCCGCGTTGCGGCTGCGTCGGACGGGAAGATTGCATCACCAGAAAGACCTCTTGAAACGATGGACGTCGCGCGGCGCCGCGCGACTCGCCTGCGCCGCGCTCACGCGTCGCCGGATTGCTTTTTCGCCGCGCGGCGCGCGGCATACAGGCCGAAGCCGGCGGCGGCCGCCGCCATGCCCCACCACTGGAACATGTAGCCGTAGTTGCGCTCGACGCCCGTCGTCGGCGCGGGCCAGTCGCGCACGAGCTTGTCGCCGTCGTCGCTCGTCTGCTGAATCACGAACGGCTGCAGCGGCAGGCCCGTTTCGTGCGCGTACGCGGCGGCGTCGAGATTCTGCCGGATCTTTTGACGCTCGGCCGAGCCGCCCTCGCCGAGCTCGAACGCACGCGACGCGTCGCCGCGCGCGATGCCCTCGACCGTCACGTCGCCCGCGGGCGTCGCGAACGGCTCGATCGCGGTGCGGTCCGCGAAATTGCGCGGCAGCCAGCCGCGATTCACGAGCACGTAGCCGCCGTTCGCGAGCTTCATCGGCATCACGACGTAGAAGCCCGGCTGATCGTTGTACGGCCGGTTGTCGAGAAACACCGCGAGTTCCGGCATGAAGCGCCCGACCGCGCGCACGCGATGAAACTCGATGTCCTTCAGCGCGACGCTCTCGCGCGGCACGTCGACGGGATTCGCGTGCTCGTAGCGCGCGATCCGCGCCTCGAGCGCCTCCTTCTGATGCGCGCGATCGAGCTGCCAGAAACCGAGCCGCACCGTCACCGCGATCACCGCGAGAATCAGCAGCGCGGGCAGCCAGCGAATCTTCATCGCGCCGCCCCCCCGGGCGCGACGGCCGCCCGACCGAAATGCGATAATGAATTTTTCTTCCTCTAACTGCCGGTTACCGGTTTGCTTCATGCACATTCTCGTTCCGATCGCCTTCGTACTCATCATCGCCAGCATGGTGTCGGCGCTGTATTTCATGATGCACGACCGCGGCCATACGAAGCGGATGGTCTGGTCGCTCGCGATGCGGGTCGGGCTGTCGATCTCGCTGTTCCTCTTCATCCTGTTCGCGAACTGGATGGGCTGGATTCATTCGACCGGCATTCCGATCGGCCGCTGATGCGGCATAACGCCGCACGCATGCCGCCCATTCAAGCAAAAGCGCCGCCCGACGAAGTCGGGGCGGCGCACTGGTCGGCCCGCGGCGCTTCGGCGCGCATCGCAACGCCGACGAACCAAGCAAACGGCCCGCGCATCACTGCGCGGGCCGTTTCGTTTTACAGCCAGTAGACGACGACGTACAGGCCGAGCCAGACGACGTCGACGAAGTGCCAGTACCACGCGGCGCCTTCGAAGGCGAAATGGTGATCCGGCTTGAAGTGGCCGCGGATCATCCGCACCAGCACCACCGCGAGCATCGTGCCGCCGAGAAACACGTGGAAGCCGTGGAAGCCCGTCAGCAGGAAGAACGTCGAGCCGTACACGCCGGAGCCGAGCGTCAGGTTCAGCTCGTTGTACGCGTGGAAGTATTCGAAGCCCTGCAGGAACAGGAAGCACACGCCGAGCACGAGCGTCGCGGCGAGCCATGCGATCGCCTTGCCGCGGTGATCTTCGCGCAGCGCGTGGTGCGACACGGTCAGCGTCGCGCCCGACGACAGCAGCAGCGCGGTGTTGAGGGTCGGGATCGGCCACGGGCCCATCGTCTTGAAGTGGCCGACGAGCGCGCCCGGGCCTTCGTTCGGCCACACGGCGGAGAAATCCGGCCAGATCAGCTTGTAGTCGAGGCTGCCGAGCTGATGCATCGCGATTTCGCGCGCATAGAACAGCGCGCCGAAGAACGCGCCGAAGAACATCACTTCGGAGAAGATGAACCAGCTCATGCTCCAGCGGTACGACTTGTCGACGCGCTTGCCGTACATTCCGCCTTCCGACTCGGCGATCGCGTCGCCGAACCAGTGATACAGCACGAACAGCAGCCACAGCAGGCCGACGAGCGCCGTGTAGGGCGCCCACGGCTCGCCGTTGACCCACAGCGCGAACGAGCCGAGCATGATCAGCAGGCCGATGGCCGCGCTGATCGGGTGCTGCGACGGGTGCGGCACGAAATAGTACGGGCTCTCGTTTTGACCGGTCATGCTTGATTCTCCGCTTCAGTCCAATTTGTTCCGGAACGATCCGGCTTATTTCTCAGGCGGCGCACGCGGCGCCGCCTCGCTTTCTGCTCGCGAATGCGCACGGCGGCGCGCCCGCTTCGATCCGCACTTGCTACCCGACCACCGCGTGCACGATCAGGATCAGCACGCCGACGAAGATCGCCGCCCCGATCAGCGCGGCGACCAGCACGTGCAGCGGGTTCAGCTGCGTCGCGTCCGCCTCGAGATCGCGCCGCCTGCGCACGCCGAAGAACGACCACATCACCGCCTTGATCGTCTGGACGAACGTGCTCTTGTTGTTCGCTCCGCTCACCAACGTCGCCTCCCCAATGTCACGCGGCAGGCTTCGCCGCGGCGCCGCCCGCCTGCCCCGCCGCGCCCTTCACGGCGGGCGCGGGCGTGTTCAGCTCGAAGAACGTGTACGACAGCGTGATCGTCTTCACGTCCTTCGGCAGCTTCGGATCGATCACGAACACCACCGGCATGTCGCGCGTCTCGTTCGCCGCGAGCGTCTGTTGCGTGAAGCAGAAGCACTCGATCTTCTTGAAGAACTCGGTGGCCTGCTTCGGCGCATAGCTCGGGATCGCCTGCGCGACCACCGTGCGGCCCTGCCCGTTCGTCACTTCGTAGACGACCGTCGTCAACTCGCCCGGATGCACGTCGATGCTGCTGCGCTGCGGCTTGAAGCCGAGCGGGCCGCGCGCGTTCGCGTCGAGCTCGATCGACACCGTCCGGGTGTAATCGATCTGCGTATTCTTCGCCTCTCGCTCGCTGACGTCGCGCTGCAGCAGGTTGTTGATGCCGGTGATCTGGCAAATCGCGCGGTACATCGGCACGAGCGCGAAGCCAAAGCCGAACATCAGCCCCGCCACGACGACGAGCTTCAGGAGCATCGACCGGTTGAACGCGCGATCGACGTTCGCGTCGGACTTCGACATCAGGACTTCCTCAATACTGCGTCACGACGTGGACGCGATCCACTGCCGGACGACGGCACCCACAAAGAAAACGGCGACGACGATGAGCAGGATCAAGAGCAGCCGCTTGTTGCCCGCGCGAATCTCGTCGGGCGTTCGTCTTTTTTGTGAATTCCGGGTCATGCGAAATATTCTTCGATCGTGTTTTCCGCCGCCCGCGTCGCGCGACGCGGGCGGCGAACGCCGTCAATCCGTTACTCGACCGTCGGCGGATGCTCGAACGTGTGGAACGGAGCCGGGCTCGGCACCGTCCACTCGAGGCCCGTCGCGCCGTCCCACGGCTTGTCGGAAGCGCGCTCGAGCTCGCCGCCGCCGCGATACGCGGGCAGCACGACCGCGAACAGGAAGTACACCTGCGCGAGGCCGAAGCCGAACGCGCCGATCGTCGCGAGCTGATTGAAGTCGGTGAACTGCGCCGGGTAGTCCGCATAGCGACGCGGCATGCCCGCGAGGCCGACGAAGTGCATCGGGAAGAACGTGATGTTGAAGGTGATCATCGACGCCCAGAAGTGGATCTTCCCGCGCGTCTCGTTGTACATCCAGCCCGTCCACTTCGGCGCCCAGTAGTACCACCCGGCGAAGAGCGCGAACAGCGAGCCCGCGACGAGCACGTAGTGGAAGTGCGCGACGACGAAGTACGTGCCGTGGTACTGGATGTCGAGCGGCGCCATCGCGAGCATCAGGCCCGTGAAGCCGCCCATCGTGAACACGAACAGGAAGCCGATCGCGAACAGCATCGGCGTCTCGAACGTCAGCGAGCCGCGCCACATCGTGGCCGTCCAGTTGAACACCTTCACGCCCGTCGGCACCGCGATCAGCATCGTCGCGTACATGAAGAACAGCTGGCCCGTGACCGGCATGCCGGTCGCGAACATATGGTGCGCCCAGACCATGAACGACAGGATCGCGATCGACGCCGTCGCGTACACCATCGAGCTATAGCCGAACAGCGGCTTGCGCGAGAACGCCGGGATCACCTGCGACACGATCCCGAACGCCGGCAGAATCATGATGTACACCTCGGGGTGCCCGAAGAACCAGAAGATGTGCTGGTACATCACCGGATCGCCGCCGCCCGCCGCGTTGAAGAACGACGTGCCGAAGTGGCGGTCGAACAGCACCATCGTGATCGCGCCGGCCAGAACCGGCATCACCGCGATCAGCAGGTAGGCCGTGATGAGCCACGTCCACGCGAACATCGGCATCTTCATCAGCGTCATGCCCGGCGCGCGCATGTTCAGGATCGTCACGACGATGTTGATCCCGCCCATGATCGACGACGCGCCCATGATGTGCACCGCGAAGATCGCGAAGTCCATGCCCGGGCCCATCTGCGTCGACAGCGGCGCGTAGAGCGTCCAGCCGGCCGCCGTCGCGCCGCCCGGCGAGAAGAACGAGCCGACGAGCAGCACCGCCGCGACGGGCAGCAGCCAGAAGCTGAAGTTGTTCATCCGCGCGAACGCCATGTCCGACGCGCCGATCTGCAGCGGAATCATCCAGTTCGCGAAGCCGACGAAGGCCGGCATGATCGCGCCGAACACCATGATGAGGCCGTGCATCGTCGTCAGCTGGTTGAAGAACTCGGGCCGCATGATCTGCAGGCCCGGTTCGAACAGCTCGGCGCGAATCGCGAGCGCCATCACGCCGCCCGACAGGAACATGATGAACGAGAACAGCAGGTACAGCGTACCGATATCCTTGTGGTTGGTGGCGAACAGCCAGCGCCGCCAGCCGTGCGGGGTTTCGTGCGCGTGGTCGTCGTGCGCGTGGCCCGCGGCTACGTCGTGCCCGATGCTAGACATGAGAATCTCCTAATGCGAATACGTCGACAAACACAGCGACACGTCAAGCCGCCGGGCCGATCTCGACCCGCCGGGCTTCCTTCGCGTCAGCCCCGCCCGTGATCGTTTCCGGCTTTTTCAGAATGATGTGGTCCTCCGCGACGCCGGCCGACTTCAGCGCATCGCGCACGGCCTGCGCGCGGCGCTTGGCCAGCTCGGTGTTCGCGTCGGCCGAGCCCGTCTTGTCGGTGAAGCCCGACAGCGCGAGCTTCGCGTCCGGATGCGCCTTCACATATTCGGCCGCCGCGGCGATCGCGTCCTTCGCATCGGCCGGCAGCTCGCTCTTGCCCGTCTCGAAATAGATCGCGGCCGGCAGCGCCTGGGCCTGCGTCTGCGCAGCCGCGCCCGATGCTTCCGCCGCCGGCGCAGCCGCGCCGCCGTCCGCCTGCTGCGCGTCTTCCGGCAGCTTGCCGTTGCGCGCGTCGGCCACTTGCTTCGGCTGCAGCGAATCGCCCTTGTGGTTGCCCCACGAATTGCGCTCGTACGTGATCACCGACGCGATGTCGAGATCCGACAGCGACGCCCACGACGGCATCGCGCCCTTGCCCTTGAGCACCTGCTCGAGGTGGCCGGCGATCGGGCCATTGACGATCTTGCCGCCGTCGAGCGCCGGAAATGCGCCGACGCCCTTGCCGTTCGGCTGGTGGCACGCCGCGCAATTCGCCTTGTAGACTTCTTCGCCGTGCGCCATCAGCTCGGCGCGCGTATACACCTTGTTCGGATCGACCGCGCCGGCGGCGAGCTTCGCCTTCTGCGCGCTCACCCACTTCGCGTAGTCGTCGTCCGACAGCACTTCGACGACGACCGGCATGTACGCATGCTCCTTGCCGCAGAGCTCCGTGCAGAAGCCGCGGTAGGTGCCGACCTTCTCGGCCTTGAACCAGGTGTCGCGTACGAAGCCCGGAATCGCGTCCTGCTTGACGCCGAACGCCGGGACGTACCACGAGTGGACGACGTCGTTCGCGGTCGTGATGACGCGGATCTTCTTGTTGACCGGCACGACGAGCGGATTGTCGACTTCCTGCAGATAGGTGTCGCTGATCGGCTGCTGGCCGTTCACTTCGCTGCGCGGCGTCGACAGCGTGGACAGGAAGCTGATGCCCTCGCCCGGCCCTTTCACGTAGTCGTAGCCCCACTTCCACTGGTAGCCGGTCACCTTGACCGTGAGGTCGGCGTTCGTCGTGTCCTTCATCGCGACGACGGCCTTCGTGGCGGGCAGCGCCATCAGCACGACGATGATGAACGGCACGATCGTCCAGATGATTTCGACGGTGGTGCTTTCGTGGAAATTGGCGGCCTTGTGGCCTTTCGACTTACGGTGCGCGAAGATCGAATAGAACATCACGCCGAACACGCCGACGAAGATCACCGTGCAGAGGATGAGCATCATCGTGTGGAGGTCGTAGAGCTCTTCTGCGATCTTCGTCACGGGCTGCTGGAGATTGATCTCGTTGACGCGGGGGCCGCCCGGGCTGTCGCCGACCGCCAGAGCGGCGCCGGACAAGAGCAACCCGCTGCATGCCAGCACGCCCGTGAGGGCTCGCTTGATTGTTTTCATAGCTTCCTTACCCAAAATTTCCATTCAAACCCTCCCCCATCGCAGGCCGCCCGCCTCGAGCCGGCCGCCCCGCTCAGCCGCAGCGCGAAAGCGAAGCGCGCAGCTCGCGCGCGAACTGCGCGCGCCGGTATTGCGCGAGGTGCTGCCCGACCACGACGGCCTCTCCGCGCGACACCAACTTGATTGGATCGCGCGGCGACGCACCCGGCTCGACCCGCACCCAGCATGGGTTCAACTCGATCTGCGTCAGCCGCTCCGCGCTCATCCGCTCGATGACGAGCCGGTGAGGAAACAGCCGGATGCGCTCGTAATCGACCGCATGGCGCGCGTAGATTGCAAACGCGACGCCCACCGCCAGCAACTCGATCCCGGTGAAAGGCAGCACGAGCCACGCTCCGCGCCACGACAACAGGATCGCGATCAACAGCGAAAACGCCGCGAGCGAAACGTAGAACCCCACGAATTGCCGCGGAGACACCGAACAGTTGCGCTTCATCAGCCAGTCCGCGAGAACCGGTTCAGCGTCGTGCAAACCCTTCGCTGCTTCCATCGCTGCCTCTCGCGAATGGCGTCTGATGCTTGCCCGCATCGGGCCGGCCGTCCTGTATTGTGAGGACCCCCAGGACGACAAACTGTCGCATTATAGGCGGGTTCAAAGTCATCCACAAGCAAACGGCCATCGCCCGGCGAGCCAAGCGCGACAAGCTTCCCGGCCATTTTAGGAGGCTTTTTCCAGCCGCCCGCGACCGTTAATTTCCGGCATAACGAAACCGCTCTTCACCGCGTCACGAACGCTTCGGCCGCCCTCTGCCGATGTCCTGCACGCGCACGATGCTGAAGCCTTCCGCGCTCGCGCGCGGCGCCGCTTTCCATGCGTGCCCGTAAATCACCTCGAACGTCAACGGAATCGTGCCGTCGTCGCGCCGGCGCGCCTCGAGCGCGTCGTACAGCGCCGCGCGCAGGCGGCGCGACGCGCCCCCCGACGCACCCCGCTCGAACGGATACGCGCCGAGGCGGCGCACGTCCGCGAGCAGCGAATCGGGCGACTTGTAGGTGACGGTCAGCGTCTCCTGGTCCATCACCGGAATCTCGAAGCCGCTCTCGACGAGCATGTCGCCGAGATCGTGCATGTCGACGAAATCGATCACGCGCGCGACGGCGCGCGCTTCGCCCGCCGCGGCCGCCGCCTCCGCGCACGCGGCGCGCAGCTCGCGCAGCGTGTCGGGGCCGAGCGTGCTGAACATCAGCAGCCCGTCGACGCGCAGCACGCGATGCCATTCGGGAAACACGAGATCGGGGCGCGCGTGCCAATGCAGCGCGAAGTTGGACCAGAGGAAATCGAACGCGTCGCTCGCGAACGGCAACGCGGAAAAATCGGCTTGCGCGACGCGCGGCCCGCGATGGCCGAGCGCCTTCGTGAGCGTCGCGGGCAGGAAGCGGCGCCAGCTCGTCTCGGCCGTATCGCGCGCGGCCGCGCGAGCGAGCATTCCGCCCGATACGTCGACGCCGAACACGGGCGCCTCCGGAAAGCGCGCGCGCAACAACGGCAAATCGTCGCCCGTGCCGCAGCCCGCATCGAGCACGCCAGCCGGATTCACCTTGATGAAATCGAGGCGCTCGCGCATCCGCTGCGCGATTTCGCGCGGCAGGAACGACACGGCGTCGAACGCGGCGGCTCGGCGGTCGAAGATTCGCCGCAAGCGCCGGGGATCGTAGGCCGGACGGCTGGTTTTTGCGGAAGCTGGGGACATGTCGGGCACACTGGCGAAGAGCCCGAAGTATACTCGCTCGCTTCGCGCCATTCAGCGAAGCGGCCCCTCCGCAGGAACCGAACGATGGCGAATCCGGCCGTTTTGCGATGCGGCATACGCTTGGCGGCGTCGCGCCTGGGCATTGTCCTGGCACGTTTTTTCGCTGCTGCGCTGCCGAACCGCTGCGCGTTGTGCGGCAATTTGTCACATCGGACGATTTGCGACTGTTGCGACGCCGCCTATTGGAACGAGGCGCGGCTGCGCTGCCCGCGCTGCGCGCTGCCGCTGTCCGGCTCGCGCGCGCCGGGCGGCGCGATGCGCTACCGCTGCGGCGCGTGCGCCGGCACGCCGCCGCCGTTCGACGCGACGCTCGCGCTCGCCGACTACCGCGCGCCGCTCGACGGCCTCGCGCTCGATTTGAAATTTCACGGGCGGCTCGCGCTCGGCCGCGAATTCGGCGAGCGGCTCGCGCGGCTCGCGGCGGACGCGCTCGACGGCGCGCCGCCGCTCGACGTAATCGCGCCCGTGCCGCTCGCGCCGCGCCGGCTCGTCGAGCGCGGCTACAACCAGGCGTGGGCGATCGCGCGGCCGCTCGCACGCGCGCTGCAGGTGCGCGCCGACGCGACGCTTGCCGCGCGCGTCGCCAACACCGCGCCGCAATCGCGGCTCGCGTTCGACGCGCGGCGCGCGAACGTCGCGGCGGCGTTCGACATCGCGCGGCCGGTTGCGGGGCTGCACGTCGGCGTCGTCGACGACGTGATGACGTCGGGCGCGACGCTCGACGCGCTCGCGCGCAAACTGAAGGAAGCGGGCGCGCGGCGCGTGACGAACTTCGTCGCGCTGCGCACCGCGAAGGATTGAAGGCGCGCCGCATCGCGCCTGCTAAACGTTCACACGCTTTTCACCGATCGAATCATGTTCAACGTCGTCCTCGTCGAGCCCGAAATTCCGCCGAACACCGGCAACGTGATCCGGCTGTGCGCCAACACGGGCGCGCGGCTGCATCTGATCGAGCCGCTCGGCTTTCCGCTCGACGACGCGAAGATGCGGCGCGCGGGGCTCGACTATCACGAGTACGCGCAGATGCGGGTCCATCGGGATTGGGAAGCGTTCGTCGCGACCGAAGCGCCCGACCCCGCCCGGATGTTCGCGTTCACGACGCGCGGCGCGGGACGCTTTCACGATCGCGCATTCGAGCCGGGCGATTGGTTCGTGTTCGGCTCGGAGACGCGCGGCCTCTCGCCCGAGCTCGTCGAGCGCTTTCCCGCCGGGCAGCGCGTGCGGCTGCCGATGCGGCCGGGCAATCGCAGCCTCAATCTGTCGAATACGGTCGCGGTCGTCGTGTTCGAGGCGTGGCGTCAGGCGGGGTTCGAAGGCGGCGCTTGAGCGCGCGCCGGGCCGGCCGGCGCGTTCTGTCGAACGCGGGGGCGGCGAGAATGGTCGTGACGGCGAAGCGCAATCGGATCGATTGGGATCGGATCGGCATAAAACGCCGGACAGCGACGCTTCGCCGGCTTTCGCCCGGCGGAAGCTACGCCGCAGCGACCGTCGCTTCGTGACGGCGCGAGCATACTTCATGCGCGGAACATGACCCGAGCGCGAACGTCGTCGACACGCGTTGCGCGGCGCCGCGCCGCCAGTCTCCGATCGACAGCCGATTCGCCCGGACGTCGGCCGCAAGCCGACGCCGAAACCGGCCGGCGGCGGCAAGCGGCGCACGAACGCGCGCTCAAACGCGCGCAAGCGCCGCACGATAGAGATCGAGCATCGCGTCGGAAAAGCACGCGAACACGATGCGCTCGAATTTCGCCTCGGCCAGGTCGCCGGCCAGCGCGTCGGCGACCGTGCGCACCGCGATCGCGGTTGCGTCGTCCGGCGGAAAGCGATACACGCCGCAGCTGATCGCCGGAAACGCGATCGACGCGCAGCCGGCGTCGGCCGCCACTTCGAGCGCGCGCCGGTAGCACGACGCGAGCAGCGCGGGCTCGCCGCGCCCGCCGCCGTGCCAAACCGGGCCGACCGTGTGAATCACGTACTTCGCGGGCAGACGATAGCCGCGCGTGAGCTTCGCGTCGCCCGTCGCGCAGCCGCCGAGCATCGCGCATTCGTTCACGAGCTCGGGCCCCGCCGCGCGGTGGATCGCGCCGTCCACGCCGCCGCCGCCCAGCAGCGACTCGTTGGCCGCGTTGACGATCGCGTCGAGCGCGAGCGTCGTGATGTCGACGACGCGCGCTTCGACCGACGTCGAACCGATGTTCGGCATGATGCCCTCCATCGAGTTGATCGCGATACGCACAGCGTACGCCCGCGCGGCGCAAGCGCACAGACGAGCGAGAGCGGGCGCTCGATGCGGCGCGCCCGCGTTCGCTCGTTCGCTCGGTGCGGTTGGTTTCGGTTCGGCGCGCGGGGCCCTATTCGGCCTTCGCGTCCCGCCGCAGCAGGCCGCTCACCGCGTCGCGCGGCGCGACGCCGTCGAACAGCACGGCGCACACCGCTTCGGTGATCGGCATGTCGACCCCGCGCTCGCGCGCGATCGACAACACCGCGCGCGCGCACCGCACGCCTTCGGCGACGTGGCCGAGCGCGGCCAGGATATCGTCGAGCGTGCGGCCGGCCGCGAGCTGCATGCCGACCGTCCGGTTGCGCGACAGATCGCCCGTCGCCGTGAGGATCAGATCGCCCAGGCCCGTGAGGCCCGTGAACGTTTCCGCGCGGCCGCCGAGCGCGACGCCGAGGCGAGACATCTCCGCGAGCCCGCGCGTGATGAGCGCCGCGCGCGCGTTCAGGCCCAGGCCCAGGCCGTCGGCGATGCCCGTTGCGATCGCGAGCACGTTCTTCACCGCGCCGCCGACTTCGACGCCCGCGACGTCGTCGCCCGTGTAGATGCGCATCGCGCCGTGATGGAACGCCGCGAGCGTACGCTCGCGGCACGCGGCCGACGCGCTGGCGACCGTCAGCGCGACGGGCAGCCCCTGCGCGACCTCGCGCGCGAAGCTCGGCCCGGACAGCACGCCGTAGCTCGCATGCCCGGGCAGCTCTTCGCCGACCATCTGGTGCGGCAGCAGCCGCGTGTCGGCCTCGAAGCCCTTGCAGACCCAGACGAAGTGAGCCGGCACGCAGCCTGCGTCGCGCATCGCGCGGCACAGCGCGCGCAATCCGGCCACGGGCGCGGCGATCACGCACAGCGCGTCGTCCGCTTGCGCGTGCGACAGCGCCGCGACGAGATCGGCCTCGTAACGCAATGCCGGCGGCAGCGCGACGCCGTCCAGGTAGCGGGCGTTCTCGCGCCGCGCGGCGAGCTCGGCGACGAGCGCGGCGTCGCGCGCCCAGAGCAGCGTGTCGTGCCGCGCGGCGAGATGCGCCGCGAGCGCGGTGCCCCACGCGCCGGCGCCGAGGACAGCGACTTTCATGCTCAGCACCGGTCGTCGTTCACGCTCAGTTCAGCGTCGTGCCGTTCGGCGCGCCGCCTTGCTGCTGTTGCTGCGCGATTTCGGCGAGACGCTGCTCGTACAGCGCCTGGAAGTTGATCTCGGCGAGGTGGATCGGCGGGAAGCCCGCGCGCGTGATCGAATCGGCGATGTTCGAGCGCAGGTACGGGAACAGGATCGTCGGGCACGCGATGCCGCAAAGCGGATCGATCTGCTCGGCCGGGATGTTGCGGATGTCGAAGATGCCTGCCTGCTTCGCTTCGACGAGGAACGCGACCTTCTCGCGCACCTTCGCGGTGACGGTGCCCGCGACGACGATTTCGTAGACGTTGTCGGCGAGGCGCTCGGCCTTCACGTCCACTTCGACTTCAACGGCAGGCATCTCCTGCTCGAGGAAGATCGCGGGCGAATTCGGCTGCTCGAGCGACAGATCCTTCAGGTAGATGCGCTGGATGTTGAAGAACGGTTGGTTTTCGACGTCGGACATGGTGGCTCCCTAAAAATGTTTTCGCGGCGGCCGGAACCCTCCGGCACGCCCGGTGCGATCGTGCGTGGATCGCGCGCCGCGCGCAAGACGGCGGCCGCGCGATGGCTTGCGCCTTGTCAGGCGGCTTCGAGGAGCGGCTTCAGGCCGCCTTCGCGGTCGAGCTTCGACAGGTCGTCGTAGCCGCCGACGTGCGTGTCGCCGATGTAGATCTGCGGCACGGTGCGGCGGCCGGTGCGCTCCATCATTTCGGCGCGACGCTCCGGCTCCTTGTCGACCAGCACCTTCTCGACGTGCTCGACGCCGCGCAGCTTGAGCAGCCGCTCGGCCTGGATGCAATACGGGCACACCTGCGTGCTGTACATGACCACTTTGTTCACTTCGCCACTCCTTATTTGACGACCGGCATGCCGGCTTGCTGCCACGCGCTCAGGCCGCCCTGCAGCACGTGGACGTCCTGGTAGCCCGCCGCCTCGACGATCTTGCGCGCCTTCTGCGACTGCTGGCCGTTCTGGCACACGAGCAGCACGGGCGTGCCCTTGTTCTTCGCGAGCTGGCCCGCCTTCGCCTGCAGCTCGCCGAATTCGATCGAGCGCGCCGACGGCAGGTGGCCCGCGCCGTACTCGGCCGACGGGCGCAAATCGACGACGATCGCGTTGCGGCGGTTGATCAGTTGGGTCGCCTCGGCGGCCGACAGCCCGCCGCCGCCGCGCCGCAGCGCGGGCCACGCGAGAAGACCGCCGGAAACCACCAGGATCGCGATGAGCGCGAGGTTCGTGTAATCGGTGAAGAACGTCACGGAAAATCCGCCGAAAAAGAGAAATCGGAAAGGGCAATCCCGCCATTATAAAATAACCGCTTTACGCGATGTCGCCCCCGAGCCGGGTCCGCATCGGCGCCTACCGCTTCCTCACTACCGACCGCAAGCATCTATGCACAAGCTCGTTCTCATCCGCCACGGCGAATCGACCTGGAACAAGGAAAACCGCTTCACCGGCTGGGTCGACGTCGACCTGACCGAACAAGGCAACAGCGAAGCCCAGCAGGCGGGGCGCCTGCTGAAGGAAGCCGGCTACACGTTCGACATCGCGTACACCTCGGTGTTGAAGCGCGCGATCCGCACGCTCTGGCACGTGCAGGACCAGATGGACCTGATGTACGTGCCCGTCGTCCATTCGTGGCGGCTGAACGAGCGCCACTACGGCGCGCTGTCGGGCCTGAACAAGGCGGAAACCGCGGCGAAGTACGGCGACGAGCAGGTGCTGGTCTGGCGCCGCAGCTACGACACGCCGCCCCCCGCGCTCGAGCCGACCGACGAGCGCGCGCCGTACGAAGATCCGCGCTACGCGAAGGTGCCGCGCGAGCAGCTGCCGCTCACCGAGTGCCTGAAGGATACGGTCGCGCGCGTGCTGCCGCTGTGGAACGAATCGATCGCGCCTGCGGTGAAGGCCGGCAAGCAGGTGCTGATCGCCGCGCACGGCAACTCGCTGCGCGCGCTGATCAAGTATCTCGACGGCATCTCCGATTCGGACATCGTCGGCCTGAACATCCCGAACGGCGTGCCGCTCGTCTACGAGCTCGACGAGAACCTCACGCCCATCCGGCACTACTACCTCGGCGATCAGGACGCGATCGCGAAAGCGCAGGCCGCCGTCGCGCAGCAGGGCAAGGCGTCGGCGGCGTAATCGCCGCGCGCGGCGCGCGGGCGGCATCCCGTGCGCGCACCTCGCCGCGCGAACCTGTTTCGCGCGGCGTTGTCAGAATCTTGCTGGCGTTTCCCATTTCGCCCCAATCCACAAGGCATCCGGACGAACAGTTATACTTGACCGTCCTATGACCGTCCCGTTTGCTCCCGCGACAGCCACGCGCTTTCCGACCGCACCAGACTCTATGCGTATGAAATTGAAGAACATCGGCCTGATTGCCGCGGGCCTCGCGACCGGCGTCTTCGCGACGCTGCAAATCTCCGCGTCGGCCCAGCAGGCCGTCACGACGGCCGCCGCGCCGCTGCCGCTCGACCAGTTACGCCTCTTCGCGGAAGTTTTCGGGCAGATCAAGCGCGAATACGTCGAGCCCGTCGACGACAAGAAGCTGCTGACCGCGGCAATCAAGGGCATGGTGTCGAGCCTCGATCCGCATTCGTCGTATCTCGACAAGACCGACTACCAGGAGCTGCAGGAGCAGACGAAGGGCCGCTTCGCCGGACTCGGCATCGAAATCTCGCAGGAAGACGGCCTCGTCAAGGTGATCTCGCCGATCGAAGATACGCCCGCGTTCCGCGCCGGCATCCGTCCGGGCGACCTGATCACCCGCATCAACGATCGCCCGGTGCGCGGCATGACGCTCGACAAGGCGGTCAAGCAGATGCGCGGTGAACCCGGCACGAAGGTCACGCTGACGATCTTCCGCAAGAGCGACGACCGCACGTTCCCCGTCACGGTCACGCGCGCGGTGATCCGCGTGCAGAGCGTGAAGATGAAGCTGCTCGATCCGGGCTACGCGTACATCCGCATCACGAGCTTCCAGGAGCGCACGACGCCCGATCTCGCCGCGAAGCTGCAAGACATCGCGCGCCAGCAGCCGAACCTGAAGGGCCTGATCCTCGATCTGCGCAACAACGGCGGCGGCCTGCTGCAGAGCGCGGTCGGCGTCGCGGGCGCGTTCCTGCCGCCGGATTCCGTCGTCGTCTCGACGAACGGCCAGATTCCGGATTCGAAGCAGATCTATCGCGACAACTACGAGAACTACCGCCTGCCGTCGTTCGATTCCGACCCGCTGAAGAACCTGCCGGCCGTCTTCAAGACCGTGCCGATGGTCGTGCTGACGAACGCCTATTCGGCGTCGGCGTCGGAAATCGTCGCGGGCGCGCTGCAGGATTCGCACCGCGCGGTGATCATGGGCAAGGCGACGTTCGGCAAGGGCTCGGTGCAGACGGTCCGGCCGATGACGGCGGACTCCGCGCTGCGCCTGACGACCGCGTACTACTACACGCCGAGCGGCCGCTCGATCCAGAACAAGGGCATCCTGCCCGACGTTCCGGTCGATCAGTTCGCGGACGGCGATCCGGACGACGTGCTCGTCACGCGCGAAGTCGACTACACGAACCACCTCGCGAACACGCAGGACCCGAACGAGAAGAAGGAGCTCGAGGATCGCGAGCAGCGCCGGATGGAGCAACTGCGCATTCTCGAGGAGCAGAACGACAAGAAGACGCCCGAGCAGCGTCAGAAGGATCGCGAGCGCAAGCCGGTCGAATTCGGCAGCGCCGACGACTTCATGATGCAGCAGGCACTCAACAAGCTCGAAGGCAAGCCGGTCGAGCAGTCGAAGATGCTCGTCGCCGACAGCGCGTCGAAGAGCCCGGCCGACAAGGCGGCCGCCGCGTCCGCGCCGAAGGCGGCGCCGAAAGCGGCCGCGAAGCCGGCGCCGGCGCCGAAGCCCGCTTCGGCACCGCAGCCGCAGTAAGCGCGCGACGCAACGCACGGGCCATCGCGGCGGCTTGCCGCGATGGCCCGTTTTCTTTGTGCGCCTAGAATAATGTTCGAGACCGTTTCTCCGCCCCGCGGCCCACGATGAACGACGATCAACTCCTCCGCTATTCCCGCCACATCCTCGTCGACGAAATCGGCATCGAAGCGCAGCAGCGCTTTCTCGACGCGCATGCGATCGTCGTCGGCGCGGGCGGGCTCGGATCGCCCGCTGCGATGTATCTCGCGGCGTCGGGCGTCGGCACGATCACGCTCGTCGACGCCGACACGGTCGACCTCACGAACCTGCAGCGGCAGATCCTGCACGTGAGCGCGTCGGTGGGCCGCAAGAAGGTCGAATCGGGGCGCGACGCGCTCGCGCGGCTCAATCCCGACGTGAAGGTGAACGCGGTGGCCGAGCGCGTCGACGATGCGTGGCTGAACGCGCATGTGCCGCAAGCGAGCGTCGTGCTCGACTGCACCGACAATTTCGCGACGCGCCACGCGATCAACCGCGCATGCGTCGAGCACCGGGTGCCGCTCGTGTCGGGCGCGGCGCTGCGCTTCGACGGGCAGATCAGCACGTTCGACTTCCGCGATCCGGGCTCGCCCTGCTACGCGTGCGTGTTTCCGGAAGATCAGCCGTTCGAGGAGGTCGCGTGCTCGACGATGGGCGTGTTCGCGCCGACTGTCGGCATCATCGGTGCGATGCAGGCGGCCGAGGCGCTGCGCGTGATCGGCGGAATCGGCACGACGCTCGTCGGCCGGCTGATGATGCTCGACTCGCTGCGGATGGAATGGAACACGATGAAGATCGCGCGGCAGCCGGATTGCCCGGTGTGCGGCGCGGGCGGCGCGCATTGAGCGAGGCGGCGGCGGCGCAGGGTGTCGCCGCAACCGTTGGCGTTGGCGTTGGCGTTGGCGTTGGCTTCGGCTTCGGCTTCGGCTTCGGCTTCGGCTTCGGCTTCGGCTTCGGCTTCGGCATGGAAACATGACGCGCGATCGCGCTTTCGAGCGAACGGCGACAAGCAAGCGATCCCGCCGCTCGCGCCCCGCCTTCCGCCTCCGCTGACGAATGCGCGCCCACGCGCGCCGCCAAATCAGGCCGCGACGTCGGCCCGAGGCTCGGCGCTCGCGAGGCGATTGAGCGCCGCCTGCACCTCTTCCGGCTCGAACGACGCGAGCACGTCCGCGGTCGGCTTCTCGAGCGCCTTCAGATGCGCGCGCAAGATCTCCTGCTTGACGACGAGCAACTGGCTCGGATGCATCGAGAACTCGGTGAGCCCCATGCCGAGCAAAAGGCGCGTCAACGCCGGATCGCCCGCCATCTCGCCGCACACCGACACCGGCACGCCCGCGCGCTTCGCCTCGCGCAGCGTGAACGCGATCAGGTGCAGCACCGCCGGGTGCAGCGGATCGTACAGATGCGCGACCGCGTTGTCCGCGCGGTCGATCGCGAGCGTGTACTGGATCAGGTCGTTCGTGCCGATCGACAGGAAATCGACGCGCTTCAGGAACAGCGGCAGCGCGATCGCCGCGGCCGGAATCTCGATCATCGCGCCGACACGCACGTTCGGATCGTACGCGAGCCCCGCCGCGTCGAGCTGCCGCTTCGCCTCGTTGATGAGGTCGAGCGTCTGGTCGATCTCCTGCGCGTGCGCGAGCATCGGGATCAGGATCTTCACCTGGCCGAACGCCGACGCGCGCAGGATCGCGCGCAGCTGCGTGAGGAACATCTGCGGCTCCGACAGGCTCCAGCGAATCGCGCGCAGGCCGAGCGCCGGGTTCGGCGCGGTCTCGTAGCCTTCGTCGTGCATGTCGAGCGGCTTGTCCGCGCCGACGTCGATCGTGCGGATCGTCACGGGCATGCCGCGCATCAGCTCGACCGCGCGCTTGTACTCGGCGAACTGCTCCTCCTCCTCCGGCATCCGGTTCTTGCTCATGAACAGGAACTCGGAGCGGAACAGACCGACGCCGACCGCGCCCGCGTCGACGGCCGCCTTCGCGTCGTCGGGCAGTTCGATGTTCGCGAGGAGATCGATCTTCGCGCCGCAGAGCGTCAGCGCGGGCGAGAACTTGAGCCGTTGCAGCTTGCGCTGTTCGAGCGCCCTCTCCGATTGCCGGTACGAATATTCCTCGAGGACGATCGGCGCGGGATCGACGATCACGATCCCCTGGTCGCCGTCGACGATGATGAGATCGTCCTGGCGGATCAGCGCGCTCGCATGCTGGACGCCGACCGCGGCCGGAATTCCGAGGCTGCGCGCGACGATCGCCGTGTGCGACGTGCGCCCGCCCAGGTCGGTGACGAACG
The DNA here is from genome assembly GCF_000773065.1 of Burkholderia sp. ABCPW 111. Lineage (NCBI taxonomy): Bacteria > Pseudomonadati > Pseudomonadota > Betaproteobacteria > Burkholderiales > Burkholderiaceae > Burkholderia > Burkholderia sp. ABCPW 111. Next base: position 23,187 of record NZ_JPWT01000080.1, read on the forward strand.
CCTGGAACGCCTGCGTCTTGAACTGCATCATGTCGGCGGGCGCGATGTCGTGCGCCACCACGATCATCTCGTCGTGGCCGTTGCCCGCGGCGCAGTCGAGCGCCTGCGCGGCGGACGGCGCGCCCGCGAGCGCCTTCAGCACCCGCTCGACGACCTGCTCGATGTCCGCGCGGCGCTCGCGCAGGTATTCGTCCTCGATGTCGTCGAAGTGGCTGGCGAGCACGTCGAGCTGCTCGGTCAGCGCCCATTCGACGTTGTAGCGGCGCGTGCGGATCAGGTCGATGGTTTCCTGCACGAGCATCGCGTCGCCGAGAATCATTGCGTGCACGTCGATGAAAGCCGCGACTTCGGTCGGCGTTTCGTCGGTCAAATCGGCGCGCAGCTCGTCGAGTTCGCGGCGCACCGCGCCGAGCGCCGTACGGAAACGCTCGATCTCGGCCTCGATCCGCTCGACCTCGATCAGGTAATGCGCGACGTCGAGCGCCGCCGGCGCGATCAGATACGCTCTTCCGATCGCGATGCCTCTTGAAACGGGAATGCCATGCAGCGTGAAAGACACGCGCACCTCCTTGATCACGTGAGCCGCGGCGCACCGCTGCGATGCGCTTATGACCCCGACCACCGATTATAAATTCCGCGCCCGCCATCTGACTGCGTGCGGCGCAGCATCGCGGCGCGGCGTCACGTGACGAAAAAAATGCCGCGGCGTCGCGCGGCATTCTCGCTGGATAGCTGAGCGGCGTGCCGCCGCGGCGTCACTGCCCTTCGCCGAATTTGTCGGCGATCAACTTGAGAAGCGCATCCATCGCCTCGCGCTCGTCCGGCCCTTCGGTCTCGATCGTCACCGTGCTGCCGATGCCCGCCGCCAGCATCATGACGCCCATGATGCTCTTCGCGTTGATCCGGCGGCCGTTGCGCGTCATCCAGACTTCCGACTGGAAATTGCCCGCGAGCTGCGTGAGCTTGGCCGACGCGCGCGCATGGAGCCCCAATTTGTTCACGATGGTCGTTTCTTGTTGAAGCATGGTGTTCCGATGAGGTCAAAACGGGCTGCGGCCGGCCTGCCGGCCGCACTGGGGTAATGCGAATCGGTGCGCAGGCTCAGTGCGGCTGCGCCTTCGGCTCCGGCGGAATCGGCGCGCATTCGCCGCAGCCAAGCGCGCTTGCGCGCGGCGGCGTGCCGGCCGCGATCTCGTGGATGCCCTTCGTCGAGCCGGCGAGCGCCTTGTCGACGAGCGTGTCGAGCGGCGTCGTCCGGTAGCACACGGCGCGCACGAGCATCGGCAGATTGACGCCCGCGAGCACCCGCACGCCCTCGACCTTCGCGAGCTGCCCCGCGATGTTCGCGGGCGTCGCGCCGTACATGTCGGTCAGCACGAGCGCGCCGTTTTCTTCCTTCAGACGCGCGAGTTCCGCGTGCGCGAACGCCATCACCTGGGCCGGATCGTTTTCCGCCTGTACGTCGATGCAGCCGATCCGCGCGGGCAGCCCGCCGTAGATATGCGCGATGCAGTCCCGCAAAGCGGTAGCGAGCGGCGCATGCGCGATGATGAGAATGCCTGCCATGTCAGCCTTGCAACGTGTTCGGCCCGACCGCCGGGCCTGGCGCACGAAAAACCGTGCCGGCGAACGGGCATTGTAGCAGGCCAGTCGAGCCTGTCCGGCCGAGCGTGCCTAGCCGGCCGAACCGGTCCGGCGACGGGGGCCTGCGCAGCCGCCGCCCAACCGTGCGCGCGTCAGCCGACCGCGCGCTCCAATGCGTCGACGAACATGCCGGCGACGTCGAATCCAGTCTGCTCCATGATTTCGCGAAAGCAAGTCGGGCTCGTGACGTTCACCTCGGTCAGCCAGTCGCCGATCACGTCGAGCCCGACGAGCAGCAAGCCGCGCGCCGCGAGCACCGGGCCGAGCGTCGCCGCGATCTCGCGGTCGCGCTCGGTGAGCGGCTGCGCGACACCGACGCCGCCCGCCGCGAGATTGCCGCGCACCTCGTTGCCCTGCGGAATCCGCGCGAGCGAATACGGCACCGGCTCGCCGTCGATCAGCAGAATGCGCTTGTCGCCGGCTTTGATCTCCGGGATGAACTTCTGCACCATCACCGATCGCGCGCCGTCGTGGCTCAGCATCTCGATGATCGAGCCGAGATTCATGCCGTCGGGCTTCACGCGAAACACGCCCATCCCGCCCATGCCGTCGAGCGGCTTCAGGATCACGTCGCCATGCTCGGCGTGGAACGCGCGCAGCCGCGCCGCGTCGCGCGTGACGAGCGACGGCGCGACGAACTGCGCGAACTCGCCGATCGCGAGCTTCTCGGAATGATCGCGGATCGTCTGCGGCTTGTTGAACACGCGTGCGCCCGCGCGCTCGGCAAGCTCGAGCAGCCACGTCGATGTCACGTACTCCATGTCGAACGGCGGATCTTTGCGCATCAGGATCGCGCCGAACGACGGCAACGCGCGCGATTCGTGCGCCCCTGCTTCGTACCAGCGGTCGCGATGCAGATCGGCCGTGTCGCCCGCGATCGTCACGCGGCGCACGTCGGCCTCGACGCCCGCGCCCGTCCACGCAAGCTGGTTCGGCTCGCACGCGTACACCGCATGCCCGCGCCGCGCCGCCTCGGCCATCATCGCGTAGGTCGAGTCCTTGTAGATCTTGAAGCGCTCGAGCGGGTCGGCGATAAAGAGAATGTCCATGCGGGTCCTGATGCTAGAAGGGAGGCGTCACACCTGGATCGCTTCCGGGTCGGTCTTCTCGAGCTCGACCGACGACGCGAGCAGCCCGAGCCGGGCGACGACGCCATACATGTAGAAGCGGTTCGGCGGCGCGGCGCCGGGCTTCGCGTGCGTGTCCGGCAGCGCCGTGTGCTCGAAGCCGAGCGGCACGTAGTGCATGCCGGGCGCGTTCAGATTCTGGTCGCGCTCGCGCGCGCCGTGTGTGCGGTAGAACCCGCCCACCACGTAACGGTCGATCATATAGACGACGGGCTCGGCCACCTCGTCGCCGATCCGCTCGAACGTATAGACGCCTTCCTGCACGATCACGTCGCGCACCGGCACGCCCGCCTTCGATTCGGCCATCTGCGCGCGCTCGTGCTTCGTCATCCGGCCGATCTCGGACGCGTCGTGCACGGTCATCACGCCGCGCCCCGCCGTGCCCGCGTCCGCCTTCACGACGACGTACGGCTTCTCGCCGATCCCGTATTCGCGATATTTGCGCGCGATTTTCTTGAGCACCGCGTCGATCGCGTCGGCAAGCGCCTCGCCGCCGTCGCTCTCATGCCAGTCGACGCCTTCGACGTGCGAGAAATACGGGTTCAGCATCCACGGATCGACGCCCACCATCTTCGCGAACTTCTTCGCGACGTCGTCATAGCAGGAGAAGTGCGTCGACTTGCGGCGCACCGCCCAGCCGGCGTGCAGCGGCGGCAGCAGATACTGCTCGTGCAGATTTTCCAGCACGCCCGGAATGCCTGCCGACAGATCGTTGTTGAGCAGGATCGAGCACGGATCGAAATTCTTCAGGCCGAGGCGGCGCGGCGTGCGCTCGAGCGGCTCGAGCACGATCTTCTGGCCGTCGGCTAGCGTGATCGGCGTGATGTCGGCGATGCTCGGATCGAGCGAGCCGAAGCGCACGTTCAGCCCCGCCTGGCGCATGATCGTCGCGAGGCGCGCGACGTTCTCGAGATAGAACGCGTTGCGCGTCGGCAGCTCGGGAATCACGAGCAGGTTCTTCGCGTCGGGGCAGATCTTCTCGATCGCGGCCATCGCCGCCTGCACGGCGAGCGGCAGCACTTCGGGCGGCAGGTTGTTGAACGCGCCCGGAAACAGGTTCGCGTCGACGGGCGCGAGCTTGAAACCCGCGTTGCGCAGATCGACCGAACAATAAAACGGCGGCGTGTGTTCCTGCCATTCGAGCCTGAACCAGCGTTCGATCGCAGGCGTGGCGTCGAGGATCTTCCGCTCGAGCTCGAGCAGCGGGCCGTTTAACGCCGTAACGAGATGGGGAACCATGTGTAACTCGCGGACGGGAGAAAAAAGATTGTAGAGCAATTGCCCCGTGCATTTGGGGATTGTTCCCGCGATCGCAAGGATTTACCGCATGATTGTCGCTATTGACCCGATAGGCCGAAGGGTTATCGCGCGCGCCCTTGCCGCACGGGCTTCAGACGGGTGTTTGCCGCAGCGCGCGATGTCGGCGCCGCATGCGGCAACGCGCGAATAGACGAAAAAAAACCCGCCGGGAAGGCGGGTCGAAGTCGCTGCGCTCATTCTGTCCGTCGGGCGGCGAAGCGTGCGTGCGCCGCGCCGTCCCGGGTTCGGGGATGAATCCGATTATTCGACGTGCTCGCCGTGCAGGATCACGTCGAGGCCCTCGCGTTCTTCTTCCTCCGTCACGCGCAGGCCGATCACGAGATCGATCACCTTCAGCAGCACGAAGCTCACGATGCCGCTGTAGACGAGCGTGATCAGCACGCCCTTCGCCTGCAGCAGCAGGCTGCCGTCGGCGCCGCCGATGTCCTTGACCGCGAACACGCCCGTCAGCAGCGCGCCGAGAATGCCGCCCACGCCGTGCACGCCGAACGCGTCGAGCGAATCGTCGTAGCCGAGCTTCGACTTGAGCCACGTGGCCGACCAGAAGCACACGACGCCCGCGGCGATGCCGATCACGAGCGCGCCCGCGACGCCGACGAAGCCGGCCGCCGGCGTGATCGCGACGAGGCCCGCCACCGCGCCCGACACGATGCCGAGCACCGAGGGCTTACCCTTCGCGATCCACTCGGCGAACATCCAGCCGAGCGCGGCGCACGCGGTCGCCACTTGCGTCGTCAGCATCGCGAAGCCGGCACGGCCGTCCGCCGCGACCGCGGAGCCCGCGTTGAAGCCGAACCAGCCGACCCACAGCATCGAGCCGCCGATCAGCGTCAGCACGAGGTTGTGCGGCGCCATCGCCTCACGGCCGTAGCCGACGCGCTTGCCGAGCACGAGGCACGACATCAGGCCCGCGATGCCGGCGTTGATGTGAACGACCGTGCCGCCCGCGAAGTCGAGCACGCCGTCGGCCGACAGCCAGCCGGTCGGTTCCCAGACCATGTGCGCGATCGGCACATAGACGATCAGCGACCAGAGCGTCATGAACACGAGCATCGCCGAGAACTTCATCCGGTCGGCGAACGCGCCGCAGATGAGGGCGGGCGTGATGATCGCGAACGTCATCTGGTAGACGAAGTAGACCGTCTCGGGAATCGTCGGCGCGAGGTGGCTGACGGTGAGCGTCGTCGCCTTGTCGCCGTGGATGTAGTTCATCCCGGACAGGAACACGCGCGAGAAGCCGCCGATGAAGCCGTTGCCCGGCGTGAACGCGAGGCTGTAGCCGACGACCGTCCAGAGCACCGTGATCAGCGCGGTGATCGCGAAGCTCTGCATCACGGTGGCGAGCACGTTCTTCTTGCGAACCATGCCGCCGTAGAAGAGCGCGAGGCCCGGAATCGTCATGAACAGCACGAGGGCGGTCGACGTCAGCATCCACGCGGTGTCGCCCGAATTGATCTTCGACGAATCGACCGAGAACGGCGCGGTCGGCGCGGCGGGTGCGGCGGCGGCCGATGCCGGCGCGGCGGCCGAAGCGGCCGCGGATGCGTCGGCCGGCGCGGATGCGGCCGGCGCCGAGGCGGCAGGCGCGGACGCGGCGGCGGCGCTCGCCGACGTGTCGGAAGCCGCTGCGGCCGAGGCGGCTGCGGGTGCCGACGACGCGTCGTCGGCCATCGCGGCGCCGATGCCGCCCGCAAGCAGCGAGCCGGCCATCAACAGTGACATCAGTATTTTGCGCATCTTGGATTTCCTCTTATCGCTCGTGTCTCTTGTTACAGGGCGTCAGCGCCCGTCTCCCCGGTACGGATCCGAATCACCTGCTCGATCGCCGTGACGAAGATCTTGCCGTCGCCGATCTTCCCCGTGCGTGCCGCACGCTCGATCGCCTCGACGGCCTGATCGACGAGATCGTCCGACACCGCGGCTTCGATTTTCATCTTAGGAAGGAAATCGACGACGTACTCGGCGCCGCGGTACAGCTCGGTGTGCCCTTTCTGGCGGCCGAACCCCTTGACCTCCGTCACCGTGATGCCCGAGACGCCGAGGGCCGAGAGCGCCTCGCGCGTCTCATCGAGCTTGAACGGCTTGATGATTGCGGTAATCAGTTTCATGAAGTCCTCTCGCTATGGTTGTCCCATCAGTGCAGCAATGTGTAGCGGAACATCTACAGCAACTCGCATGCCATGTCGGCTCATGCAGGTCTTGAAAGGCTTTCAGGCAGATTTCCGCCACGGATGCGCGCTTGCGCGAACGCAAGCGCGCCTTGGCCGAACGGCCAACGCGGGCCCGGTTTGCTGGCGCACTGAAAGGAAGGTTGCTAGAGTGCACGCACGTCCGGCGCACGGCGAACGCGGCTTCACGCGATCGAATGCCCGGAAAACGGGCCTGCGAGCGCACCAATTTCGGTCATGCGCGATTCGTGGGCACGACGGCAACGGCTATTGCACAGATTTTGTGCATCTGGAAGGGGAACACCATGAAGCAACCCAGCGACGTTTTCAACGACCTGCAGGCGCGTATCGGCGATCTGCTGAAAAACTCGCCGGCCAAGGATGTCGAGCGCAACGTGAAGGCGATGCTCACGCAGGGCTTCTCGAAGCTCGATCTCGTCACCCGCGAGGAATTCGACACGCAGGCGCAAGTGCTCGCGCGCACTCGCGCGCGGCTCGAGGAACTCGAGAAGCGCGTCGCCGAGCTCGAACAGAAACTGGCCGACGTCCAATCGTGACGGCCGCCGCCGCTCGCATTCGCTGAAGCGGCCCATCCCAGCAGCTCGCGCCACGCCGGCAAGCGCGCATCGAAACCAATCTCCGGACGCCACGGGCGGCGCCATCCGCGCCGCCCGGTCCGGTCCACGCGGAGTCGAATCATGTCGCTTGCCGTGGTGCGCAGCCGCGCGCCCGCTGCCGGCCGCGCGCCGGAAGTCACCGTCGAAGTCCATCTCGCCAACGGGCTGCCCTCGTTCTCGATCGTCGGGCTGCCCGATCTCGAGGTGCGCGAAAGTCGCGAGCGCGTACGCGCCGCGCTGCAGAATTGCGGCTTCGAATTCCCCGTGCGGCGCATTACCGTCAACCTCGCGCCCGCCGACCTGCCGAAGGAGTCCGGCCGCTTCGACCTGCCGATCGCGCTCGGCATTCTCGCCGCGAGCGGCCAGCTTCCGGCCGATGCGCTCGATGGCCGCGAGTTCGCGGGCGAGCTCTCGTTGACGGGCGCGCTGCGCCCGATGCGCGGTGCGTTCGCGATGGCGTGCGGCGCGGCGCGCGCGCAGCAGGCGGACGAAACCGGTTTGGTGGCGGATGGCGAACCGGCGGCGGCGCCGAGCGCCGCCGAGCTCTACCTGCCGCTGCCGAGCGCGGGCGAAGCGGCGCTCGCGCCGGGCGTGACGGTGTACGGCGCGGCTGATCTGCCCGCGCTGTGCGCGCATCTCGCCGGCGCGCCGGACGGGCGGCTCGCGCCCGTCGCCGCACCCCGCCTCGACGATCTGCCTGCCGCATCCGCCCCCGACCTCGCCGACGTGATCGGCCAGACGGGCGCGAAGCGCGCGCTCGAAGTCGCGGCGGCGGGCGGCCATCACATGCTGATGATCGGGCCGCCGGGAGCGGGCAAGTCGATGCTCGCCGCGCGTCTGCCGGGCCTCCTGCCGCCGCTCAACGACGACGAGGCGCTGACGTCCGCCGCGATTCTTTCATCGAGCCGCGCGGGCTTCTCGCCCGCGCAATGGCGGCGGCGTCCGTTTCGCGCGCCGCACCACTCGTCGAGTTCGGCCGCGCTCGTCGGCGGGCGCAATCCGCCGCAGCCGGGCGAAATCACGCTCGCGCACCTCGGCGTGCTGTTCCTCGACGAGCTGCCCGAATTCGACCGGCACGTGCTCGAGACGCTGCGCGAGCCGCTCGAGGCGGGCCGCATCACGATCTCGCGCGCCGCGCTGCAGGCGGATTTCCCGGCCGCATGCCAGCTGATCGCGGCGATGAATCCGTGCCCCTGCGGCTGGCGCGGCGACCCCGGCGGCCGTTGCCGCTGCTCACCCGACGTCGCCGCGCGCTATCTGCGCAAGCTGTCCGGGCCGCTTCTCGACCGCATCGACATCCAGATCGAAATTCCCGCGCTCACGCCCGCCGAGCTGGCCGAGCGGCCGGCGGCGGCGGGCGAATCGAGCGCGGCCGTCGCCGAGCGCGTCGCGCACGCGCGCGTGCGGCAATTCGCGCGGCAGCGCAAGACCAATCACATGCTGACGGGGCGCGAAACCGATACGTTCTGCCGTCCGGACAGCACGGGCGAGACGCTGCTGCGCGAAGCGGGCGAGCGGTTCCGCTGGTCGGCGCGCGCGCACTACCGGGTGCTGAAGGTCGCGCGGACGATCGCGGATCTCGCGGGCGACGAATCGCCGAGCGCCGGGCAGATCGCCGAGGCGATCCGGTATCGAAGGGTGTTTTCGCCCGCCTGAGCGCCTATCGCACGACAGTCCGCCGCCCGGCGACAGGAAGAACGGCGCGCTCGGCGATGCAGGCTCGAATGCGCGGCGCCGCGGCGCCGTCGCGAGCCGCTCGGCGGCCGCACGTCATCGGCCGCCCGTCGGGCGGAGTTCCAGCAGCAGATAGTCGCCGTCCTCGGATACGCCCGAATCGATCTCGACGAACCCGTGTGCGCGATAAAACGCGAGTGCGCGCTCGTTCAATCGCAGGCATTTGAGCCGATAGCGCGTGGCGGGCCAGCCGGGCAGCGCGCGCAGCAACGCGCTGCCTATTCCCTCGCGCAGCCGCGAACCCGCAACGTACAGATGGTGGAGAAAGCAGTCGGGCTCCCACACCGAAATGAAGCCGACGATGCCCTCGCGCGGCGCTTGCGCGACGAGCAGCGATTCGCCTCGGGTGTGTTCGTCGAAATCATCGAGCGCGAAGCCGTCGGCGGGCAACCAGGCGAACGTGCCGCGGCGCGCGCGCAAATAGAGCCGGCGCAACGCGGGCTGGTCGGCGGGGGCGGCGGCGCGAACGAGAATCGTCATGGTCGTATCCGCGGACGGTAGGCAAAGAAGTATCCATGGCCATCTCGGCGCCTGCTTGACGCCTGCTTGACGGACCGTGCCGAGCCGCGATCGGGATGCCCACCGGGTTACGAGCGGCACGAAATCATCGCCTCGGCAACCGGTCGATCGACGCCCTCGCACGGCCGGCGATCGCCGCCATTCAAGCAGCGATTTTCAAGCGGCGCCTGCGTGACGCAAACGCGGAAAGGCGTTCGAAATGCGTTCCGGAATCGTCGCTCGCCGCCACGCGAGCGTCGCGCAATGGGTCCGGTAATCTCCGCGCCCGACGCGCTGCCGCCGAGGAAGAGGGCGCGGCCAGGCCGGGCGATCGTACCGCGAAGCGACGACGGGAAGCAGCGGCAAATCGTAATATAGTACGCCGATTGACGCACCGAACCTCAACGACGACACCGTCCGGCGTCCCGCGCCGCGAGCATTCGCGGCGCCGCCGGACCGTCCAAGATTGGCCTTCCCTGACTGGAGCGATCGCGCATGGCCTTGCTGCCCGGCACCCTCACCATTCCCGACCGGCGCGAACGCGCGCGGCACCGGCTGCTGATGTTCCATCACGCGTGCGGCTCCGCGACGAATTACTACAGATGGGCGGCCGCGTTTCCGGCCCACATCGAGGTGTGGCTCGTCGAGCTGCCGGGCCGCGGCAGAAGCCTCCACCGCCCCGCATTCGACACGCTGCCGCAACTGCGCGACTACCTGCGCGAACTCGCCCCCGAGCTTCCGGCCGATTACGCGATCTTCGGCCACAGCATGGGCGCGCTCGTCGCGTATTGCTTCGCGCACGATATGACGCAACTCGGGCGTCCGCCGCGCTGGCTCGGCGTGTCGGGAGCCGATTCGCCGTTTGCGGCGTCGCGACGCCGCGCGCATCCGGTCCACGCGCGTCCCGACGCGGCGATCGTCGATCATCTCGCGTCGCTCGGCGGCACGCCGCCCGAAGTCTTCGCGCACGACGAGCTGCGCGCGATCCTGCTGAAGCTCGCGAAGGCGGATTTCCGGATCGTCGAGGCGTTCTTCCCACTCGCGTCGCCGACGCCGCTGCCCGTGCCCGTCACGGTCTTCGCCGGCAAACGCGATGCGGTGCTGTCCGAGGACGGGCTGCACGACTGGCGGCGCGCGTCGACGCTCCCGATCGAACGCAAGACGTTCGACGGCGGACATTTCTATCTGCTTGACACCCCGTCCGCGGTCCGCGACGCGATAGAAGCCGCATTGACGAAGCACGAACGGCGCTCGAGCCTGCCAGCCACCCCGCAACCGGAGGAAGGCGGCACGGGCGCCGGCATATTCGACGGAGCGCGCTGCGCCGGTTAGCCGCAACGCCCGGCGCTTTCGTTTGCCCGGCAAATGTGGTTCAGGCGTCGCGTCACGGCCCGGCGGACCTCGCCCGCGATCAGACGAGCACCGAAGCGCGGCGCGCGAACGTGCGATCGCCACATCGGCGCTCGATGCGCGAACGCGCCGGCAAGCTGCCGGCCGGCCCTTTCCCGCCCCATTTCCGGCCCCCTTTTTCCGGCCCCCTTTTCCGGCCCATTCCTCCTCCAGCCGGCCAGCCGACGTCGGCCAACGCGCCGCGCGAGGCGAGCGGAGACCGCCGGAGCCGGCCTCCCCCCGCCGTCAGCGGCCCTCCGCGCACAGCTTCGAGGTCGGCCACTTTCGATCGATTGGCAAAAAAATGCCTGTCAAGACTTGACTTATGCACAATTAGCGGAAACCGACCCGACTATCGCGCGCCCCACCGATCACTTGAAGCCTATTTTGCAATGCATTGATTTTATTGATTTTTTGCAAGTGCGAAGATTGCGGGCAATCTAACTGAAAGCCCCTCCGGTGGGCCTTTGCCGCCCACCCGCCGAACTTTTCAACAAAGTTATCCACACAGTCTGTGGATAGCCGGAAAAATCCCGCAAAATCCGGCGATTAGCCACCGTTCTTGCGAAGGAACTTTCACTTTCGCATCGGCTCTTAGGCGGCCTGCGTCGCCCGATCAATCGAGTTTTAACGAGCCGAAAAATTGTTCGAGCGGCTCGGATGCGAGCGGCGCATCGGATATCACGATCACTTCGTACACGTGCCGGCCATGCGCGACGAGCCGCGCAATCACCGTCTTCGACGCTCGCACGCCGGACGACGCCCCGCCCGCCTGCCCCTGCGCGCCGGACGCGCCGTCGGGCGCTCCGCTCATCCGCAGCTCGACGCCCGCCGCCTGGCCCCCGGCCGCGAGCGGCACGAGCACCGCCTGCTCGGCGGGCTGCGTGCGCAGATTGCGCGCCAAACCAGTGCGCAGATAGTCGAGCACCGCGTGCTGGGTCGCGTCGCGATCGTCCGGCAGCATCACCGTGCCGACCGCGAACACCGCGCCGCCAACGTGCGCCGCCTGCATCCGCATTTTCATCGGCGCCCCGCCGATCGCGACCGGATGCTCTTCGACGGTCGGCTTGGCCGGCAGATCGATCGTGTAGCCGGCGTCGTTGTGCAGCGTGCGCCAGTCGTAAGCGGGCGAGCAGGCGGCAAGCGACGCGAGCGCGCCGAGCACCATGGCCGCGCGGCGCGCGCGGGCGCCGAACGACGCGACAAGCGTGCGCGCCGGCCGCCGCGGGCGTAAAGGAGCCGACAGGCCGGCCACCCCGGGCCGACGAAGCGGACGAAGCGAGCGCGCGTGGCGAAGAGCGGCACGAATCATGAAGAAAACGGGTAGCAATGAACGTTGAACGAAGCCGCATTATGCCGGCCGGCGCGAACGCGCGGCGCCGGTGCGCGCGCCAGATTGACGGTACAATGAGCGCCGTTCGCACCGGTCGGACGCCCCGCGCGGCGTCGCCCGGAGTCCGCATTCCAGAGGTCTTGCAGATGAGCCCCGCTCCCGCCCCCACCGGCCGCCGCGCCGGCCCGTTGCGCTACGTGGCGATCGCCGTCGCCGCCGTCGCGATCGCCGTCGCCGGCTATTTCGCGTTCAACGGCAAGTCCAGCGCGCCCGAAGCAACGTTTACGCTGTTGTCCGGCCAGAAGATTTCGACCGCCGCCGATCTGAAGGGCAAGGTCTATCTCGTCAACTTCTGGGCGACGAGCTGCGCGACCTGCATGCAGGAAATGCCGCAGATGGTCGAAACGTACAACCGCTTCAAGGGCCAGGGGCTCGAATTCGTCGCGGTCGCGATGAACTACGATCCGCCGATGTACGTCGCGAACTACGCGCAAACGCGCCAGCTGCCGTTCAAGGTCGCGCTCGACGACGGCAGCGTCGCGAAACAGTTCGGCAACGTTCAGCTGACGCCGACGACGTTCGTGATCGGCAAGGACGGCAAGATCCTGAAGCGCTACGTCGGCGCGCCGCAGTTCGCGGAGCTCGACCAGCTGCTGCAAAAGGCGCTCGACACGAGCGCATAAAAGCACGCAAGCGCGCAAGCCTTCCGGCCGCGCCGCCTCCCCTCGAACTCGAACGGATCGCTCGACGACGGGCCGCGTCAGCGGTCCGTTTCTCCCTTCGCCGTCAATCCGTAGCGTTTCATCTTCTCGTAGAGCGTCGCCTTGCCGACGTGCAGCTTGTCGGCCGTCGCGGCGACCGCGCCGCCCGTGCGGTTCAGCGTCTCGGCGATCACCGCCCGCTCGAATTCCTCGACGCGCTCCTTGAGCGACTGCCCGGCATCCTCTTGCGCGTCCCCTGCGCCCGCGTCGCCGACGATGCCCTCCGTCACGCCGAGCACGAAGCGGTCGGCCGCGTTGCGCAGTTCGCGCACGTTGCCCGGCCAGTCGCGCTGCATCACGCTCGCGCGCTGCCGATCGGTGAGAAGCGGCGCGGGGCGCCCGTAGCGAACCGCCGCGTCGAGCATGAAGTGCTCGAAGAGCGGCACGATGTCCTCGCGGCGCTCGGCGAGCGGCGGCAGCGCGATCGTCACGACATTGAGGCGATACAGCAGATCGCGCCGGAACGTGCCGGCCGCGACGTGCTCGCTCATGTCGCCCTTCGCCGCCGCGATCACGCGGCAATTCACGCGAATCGGCTGATTCGAGCCGAGCCGCTCTAGCACGCCGTCTTGCAGCACGCGCAACAGCTTCACCTGCAGCGCGAGCGGCATGCTCTCGATCTCGTCGAGGAACAGCGTGCCGCCCGACGCGTATTCGAGCTTGCCGATTCGGCGTTTCGCCGCACCGGTAAACGCGCCCGGCTCGTAGCCGAACATTTCGGATTCGAACATCGGCTCCGGCAGCGCGCCGCAGTTGACCGCGATGAACGGCTTGTCGCGGCGCGGCGACAGCTCGTGCAGGCTGCGCGCGATCAGCTCCTTGCCGGCGCCCGTGTCGCCGTTGATGAGGACCGACGCGTCGGTCGGCGCGACGTTCGCAATCAGCCGCCGGACCTGCTCGATCGCCGGGCTTGTGCCGATGATCCGCGGCGCGACGACGCCCTGCCCCGCGAGCTCGCGCCGCAGCGCGTGGTTCTCGAGCACGAGCGCACGCCGCTCGAGCGCGCGCCGCACCGTCTCGATCAGGCGCTCGGCCGCGAACGGCTTTTCGATGAAATCGTATGCGCCGTCGCGCATCGCCTGCACGGCCATCGAGATGTCGCCGTGCCCGGTGACGAGCACGACCGGCACGTCGGGCGTGCGCTCGCGGCACTGCGCCAGCAGATCGAGGCCGCTCGCGCCGGGCAGGCGGATGTCGGACACGATCACGCCGGCCGCATCGCCGACGATCGCCTTCTCGGCCGCCTCGACCGAACCGAACCCGACGACGTCGAAGCCCGCGAGCTGCAGGCTCTGCACGCCCGCGCGGCGCACGAGCTCGTCGTCTTCGATGTAGATCACTTGCAGGCGGTTCGCCATCTTCTGTCACCCAATGATGCTGTGCGGGCCGCGCGCGGACGCGCGCTCAGCTCGCGGCGGAAGTGTCCGGATGATGCGTGCGCGCGCGGCGCAGCGTCAAGACGAACTCCGCGCCGCCCGCCGGCGCGTTGCGCGCGGTGAGCGAGCCGCCCGCGTCGCGCGCGATCGACGACGAGATCGCGAGGCCGAGGCCGAGCCCGCGCCCCATTTCCTTCGTCGTGAAGAACGGCTCGAACAGCCGCGCGAGCGATTCCGGCGCAATCCCCGGCCCATTGTCGCGCACGACGATCGCAAGCGTCGCGGCCGTCGCGTCGATCGTCACGTCGATGCGCGGCGCGGCGGCCGCCGCGACCGCGTCGAGCGCGTTGCCGAGCAGGTTGATGAGCACCTGTTCGAGCCGCAGATCCTCGCAGCGCGCGACGAGCGCCGGCTCGTCGCGCGACGGATCGAAGCGCGCCGCTTCGGCGGGATCGCGCGTTTCGTCGCGCAGCGTGATCGCGAGCTCGACGCCCTTCAACCGCTCCTTGAGCAGCGCGAGCACGTTGCGCAGCGCGCGCGCGACGTGCGCCTGCTCGTTGCGCGGCTTCGCGCGCCCGACGAACAGCTTCAGCTGATTGGTGATCTTGCCCATGCGCTCGGTGAGCGCCGCGATCGCCTCGAGGTTCTCGCGCGCGGCCGCCTGATCGCCGCGGTCGAGCAGCACGCGCGTGTTGTCGGAGAAGCTGCGCAGCGCGGCGAGCGGCTGGTTCAGCTCGTGCGTGATGCCGGCCGCCATCTGGCCGAGCGCGGCGAGCTTGCTCGCCTGGACGAGCTCGTCGTGCGCCGCGCGCAGCTCGTGCTCCGCGCGAATCCGCTCGCCGACTTCCTGCTTGAGCCGCGCGTTCGCCTGCGACAGATCGGCCGTGCGCTCCTCGACGCGCCGGTTCAGCTCCGCATACGCGCTTTGCAGCAGCACGCGGCTGCGCAGCATCTCCTTCACGCGCGCGCGGCGGGTGCGCCAGTAGAACGCGAGCAGGCTGAGCGACACGAAGCCGAACGCGGTGACGATCGTCGCGTTGCGCGCGTCGGCGTCGACGGGCTCGATCGGCGCGAGCGTGACGAGCTGCCAGTCGGGCTCGCCGAGCAGGCGGCGCGTCGCGAGATAGCGCGGCGCGCGCCGCCCCGCGCCCATCCGGACGATCTGCGCATCGGGCCCGAGCACGCGCTCGACGCGCAGCGGCAGCGGCGTCACCGGATGCTGCGCGTACTGGCGCGTCTCGTGAATCGACGTCGCGATCGGCCCCGGCAGCGGCTTGAGCGTGTGGTACTTCCATTCGGGCACCGACGACAGGAAGATCACGCCGTGATCGTCGGCGACGACGAGCGGCTCCGACGCGTCCGCGCCCTGGAACCATTCGAGATTGAGCTTCACGACCGCGACGCCGATGATCTTGCCGTCGCGCCGCACCGGCTGCGAGATGTAGTAGCCGGGATCGCGCGAGATCGTGCCGATCCCGAAGAAGCGGCCCGTGCCGCCCTTCACCGCATCGATGAAATACGGACGGAACTGGTAGCCGATGCCGGTGAAGCTGTCCGGGCCGCGCCAGTTGCTCGCGGCGACGCACAGCCCGTTCGCGGCGATCACGTAAGTCGCCGTCGCGTGCGCGTGGCGGTTCATGTCCTCGAGGTACAGGTTCGCGCGGTTCACGCGGCGGCGATTGCCGGGCGCGGCGAGAACGTCCTGCACGAACGGGTGGCCGCCCAGCAGGTAAGGCAGCGATTCGTAGCGGTCGAGCGTGCTCTTCAGCGCGTTGGTCGTGCGGTCGACGCGCGCCGCCGCGCTGTCGCGCAGATCGGCGACGCCGCGCCGCCACGTGACGGCCCACGTGAGCGCGCACGCCGCCGCGAGCATCGCGGCGAGCGCGAGAAGGACGAGCAGGCGGCGCTTCACGGTGACGGCTTCCGGACTGTAAGGATCGTCTATTGTGGCATAGCCCCCGCCCGAAAAGGCCGCGGGGCCGAGCGAAGCGCGCGTCGGCGCGCCCGGCCCGGCCCCGCCCGGCGCGGGCGCCGCTGCGCGCCCCGCCGTGTTCCCGCTCATCGTCAGACGCGGGCGGTTTCGCCCGCGGCGGCTTCGCCGTTGCCCGTGAGCGCCGCGCGCAGCTTCGCGCGGTCGAGCTCCTTCTCCCACGCGGACACGACGACCGTCGCGACGCCGTTGCCGACGATGTTGGTCAGCGCGCGGCACTCGCTCATGAAGCGGTCAATGCCGAGAATCAGCACCATGCCGGAGAGCGGAATGGTCGGCACGACGGCGAGCGTCGCGGCGAGCGTGATGAAGCCCGCGCCCGTCACGCCGCTCGCGCCCTTCGATGTCAGCATCGCGACCGCGAGCAGCGTGAGCTGCTGCATCCACGTGAGCTCGATGTTGGTCGCCTGCGCGATGAAGAGGACGGCCATCGTCATGTAGATGTTCGTGCCGTCGAGGTTGAACGAGTAGCCGGTCGGCACGACGAGGCCGACGACCGAGCGCGAGCAGCCCGCCTTCTCGAGCTTCTCCATCAGCTGCGGCAGCGCCGCCTCCGACGAGCTCGTGCCGAGCACGATCAGCAGCTCTTCCTTGATGTAGCCGACGAAGCGGATGATCGAGAAGCCGGTGAAGCGCGCGATCGCGCCGAGCACGACGAGCACGAACACGACCGAGGTCAGGTAGAACGTGCCGATCAGCTTGAGCAGCGGCACCAGCGAGCCGACGCCGTACTTGCCGATCGTGAACGCCATCGCGCCGAACGCGCCGATCGGCGCGAGCTTCGTGACGATGTGCACGATGCCGAACAGCACGCGCGTGATGCCGTCGATGAAGTCGGTGACGACGCGGCCCCGATCGCCGAGGTGCGCGAGCACGCTGCCGAACAGCAGCGCGATCAGCAGGATCTGCAGGATCTCGCCTTGCGCGAACGCGTCGATCATCGTGTTCGGGATGATGTGCATCAGGAAGTCGACGGTCGACTGGCCGTGCGCCTTCGCCGCGTACGACGCGACTTCCTTGCCGTTGAGCGTCGCCGGATCGATGTTGAAGCCGACGCCGGGACGCAGGATGTGCGTCGCCGCGAGGCCGAGCACGAGCGCGAAGGTCGACACGATCTCGAAATACAGCAGCGCCTTGCCGCCGACGCGCCCCACCTTCTTCATGTCCTGCATGCCGGCGATGCCCGTCACGACGGTGCAGAAGATGATCGGGCCGATCACCATCTTGATCAGCTTGATGAAGCCGTCGCCGAGCGGCTTCATGTCGACGGCGAGCGACGGGTAGTAGTGACCGAGGAGCACGCCGACGACGATGGCGAAGATCACCTGCACGTAGAGGACTTTATAAAACGGTTTCTTCACGATGGTTCCAGAGAAGAGAGAGGATGAGTCGAAGCCGGCCGGCGTCACGCGCGCGGACGAATGTCAGGGGTGCCACTCGCCCGCGCGGCTGCCGCGCCGCAACAAGCGATGGCCTCAGCGAATCCGAGGGAGGTGGACGAGGTGGGGCATCGAATGTCTCCTTGCTGTAGTAATGAGGCCTAGGCGGGCCTTGGGCGTTTACTTCGCAAGGTCGATGCCAGCCGCTCGATCAGGCTCAGCCTGTTGATTTCTCTGGCTTTTCCGAATCGTGACGAGCGCGCGCAATCCGGAAATCCGGATTTCCGGATTGCGGCCGTCCGGATCGCCGGACGATTCGTGCGCACCCGCGCATTTCGTCTGATGTTTCGGTGCGCGACGGCCCGCGCGGCGAGCGCGCCCGTTTGCGCGCAGAACGCCTGCCGTGCGAACGCGCCGCGCGCTAGACGACGCGCTCGCTGCGCAGTTGCGCGATCTCGCGCGCGGACAGGCCGAGCCAGTCGCCGAGCACGCGTTCGGTATCCGCGCCGAGCGCGGGCGGCGCGCCGCGCACGGGCAGGCGCTCGCCGTCGAACCGGTACGGCGGCGCGAGCACGTCGACTTCGCCCGCGACCGGATGCGGCTGCCGCGTGACGAGCCCCGCCGATTGCGCGCGCTCCGACATGAGCGCCTCGCGCAAGCCGAGCACTTCGCCGCACGGGATGCCCGCGTCGGCGAGCGCGGCGAGCAGCGCGGCGCGCGGCCGGCGGCCGAGCTCGCGAAGAATCTCCGGCAGCAGTTCCGCGCGATTCGCGGCGCGCGCGATGTTCGTCGCGAAGCGCGCGTCGGCCGCGAGCTCCGGCCGGCCGATCACGTCGCAAAAGCGCGCGAACTGCTGGTTGTTGCCGACCGTGATCACGACGGGGCCGTCCGCCGCGTCGAACACGCCGTACGGGACGATCGACGGATGCGCGTTGCCGTAGCGCGGCGGGTCCTCGCCCATCATGAGCGCCTCCAGCCCGTAGTACGACGTGACCATCAGCCCGCAATCGAAGAGCGCCATCTCGATGCGCCGGCCGCGTCCCGTCGCGTGCCGCTCGTAGAGCGCGGCGAGGATCGCCTGCGCCGAGTACATGCCGGTGAAGAGATCCGCGACCGCGACGCCGAACTTCAGCGGCGGCCGCCCCGCTTCGCCGTTGAGCGCCATCAGGCCGGCCTCGCCCTGCACGACGAGGTCGTAGCCCGGCCGGCTCGCCTCGGGGCCCGAGCGGTCGTAGCCGGAGATCGCGCAATGAACGAGCCGCGGATTCAGCGCGGCGAGCGCGCCGTAGCCGAGGCCGAGCTTCTCCGCGCCGCCCGCCTTGAAGTTGTGCACGACGACGTCCGCCTGCGCGGCGAGCTCGCGCGCGATGCGCTGCCCCGCTTCCGTCTGCAGATCGACGCAGATCGAGCGCTTGCTGCGGTTCACGCTGTTGAAGTAGGTCGTCTCGGTGTCGCCGACGCGCAGGCCCCAGTCGCGCGTATCGTCGCCGCGCGCCGGGTGCTCGACCTTGATCACCTCCGCGCCGAGATCGGCGAGCACCATCGCGCACCACGGGCCGGCCAGCACACGCGAGAAATCGAGCACCTTGACGCCCGCGAGCGGCTGCGCGCCCAGTTCGTTGCGCATCTTCGTCTCCTCCGTTGGTCCGCGGTCATTGCATCGACTGCGGCTTCGACAGCGCGACGTAGCGCGCGAGATGATGATCTTCGTCGCCGAGCTGGTGATCGATCATCACGAGCCGCTTCGCGTAGTGCGAAAGCGGCAGCTCCCACGTCATCCCGATGCCGCCGTGAAGCTGGATGCTCTCCTCGGCGACGAGCGCGCCGATCCGCCCGACGCTGTACTTCGCGGCCGACAGCGCGCGCTCGCGCGCCACACGCGGCGCATCGAGCTGCGCGGCCGCGTTGATCACCGCCGAGCGCGCCTGCTCGATCTCGAGCAGCACGTCCGCCATCCGGTGCTGCAGCGCCTGGAAGCTGCCGATCGGCGCGCCGAACTGGCGGCGCGTGCGCAGGAATTCGAGCGTGTGCGCCTTCGCGACGTCCATCGCGCCGAGCGCTTCCGCCGCGAGCGCGAGCAGGCCGAAGCCGATCGCGCGCTCGATCGCGCCGGCCGCTTCGCCCGGCGCGCCGACGAGCGCGTCGCCTTCGAGCGCGACGCGCGCGAAGCGCACGTCGGCCGCGCGGCCGCCGTCGATCTTCCGGTAGCCGCGCACCGACACGCCCGGCGCCGCCTTCGGCACGACGAACAGTGACAGGCCCGCCGCGTCGTCGTCGGCGCCCGCGGTGCGCGCGCTGACGACGTAGAACGTCGCGTGCTCGCCGCAGTCGACGACGGCCTTCGTGCCGTCGAGCACCCATCGATCGCCCTCGCGCGTCGCGCGCGTCCTCACCGTGTGCAGTTCGTAGTGCGTATCGGGCTCCGCGTGCGCGAACGCGCCGATCGCACGGCCGTCGATCAGCGCCGCGAGCCGCGCGCGATGCGCGTCGCCGCCCGCCTGCGCGAGCGCGCGGCCTGCCATCAGCGCGCCCGCGAACGGCTCGACGACGAGCCCGCGCCCGAGGCACTCGAACACGAGCGCGATGTCGAAGCCCGCGCCGCCGAAGCCGCCGCAGTCCTCCGGAAAGAGCGCGCCGATCGCGCCCAGCTCGGCGAAGCGCCGCCACATGTCGCTGCTGTAGCCGGCATCCGACAGCGCGATCCGGTCGCGCGCGGCGAACGGATATTGCTCGGCGATGAAGCGGTTCAGGCTGTCCGCCAGCATCCGGCGGTCTTCGGTGTGTTGAAAGTCCATAGTCGTTTCCTGTCGACCAGGGTTAGCGCTTTAGCGCTTATCCTGGTCCCATGCAACGCTGTCGACCAGGGTTGGCGCTTTAGCGCTTATGTCGACCGGAGTGAGCGCTTCAGCGCTTACGCCGGTCCCACGCTTCGCGCCCTGGTCCCATGCAAAGCTGTCGACCAGGGTTGGCGCTTTAGCGCTTACCCTGGTCCCATGCAAAGCTCAAAGCCCGAGAATCATCTTCGAGACGATGTTCTTCTGGATTTCGTTCGAGCCGCCGAAGATCGACAGCTTGCGATTGTTGAAGTACTGCGCCGCCGCGCTCGCCGCTTCGGGCAGGCCGCCCGGCGGCTCGCCGTCGTAGTCGGCGTCGAGCGCCGCGTCGACGAACGGCTGCGCGTACGGCCCCATCGCGCGCCGCAACAGCGACGAAATCTCCTGCCGGATCTGCGTGCCGCGGATCTTCAGCATCGAGCTCTCCGCGCCCGGCGCGCCGCCGCCCGCGACGGCCGCGAGCACGCGCAGGTTCGTCGTCTTCATGTTCTCGAGCTCGATCTCGACGCGCGCGAGCCGCGCGGCGAAGAGCGGATCGTCGGCGAGCGGCCGGCCGTTCTTCTTCACCTTCGCCGCGACCGCGCGCAGCTTTTCCAGCGCCGCGACCGAGAAGCCGATGCCCGCGATGTTGGTGCGCTCGTACGTGAGCAGGTATTTCGCGTAGGTCCAGCCCTTGTTTTCTTCGCCGACGAGGTTCTCGGCGGGCACGCGCACGTCGGTGAGGAACACTTCGTTCACTTCATGCTCGCCGTCGAGCGTGACGATCGGGCGCACCTCGACGCCGGGCGAATTCATGTCGACGAGCAGGAAGCTGATGCCTTCCTGCTTGCGCACGTCGGTCGCAGTGCGCACGAGGCAGAAGATCATGTTCGCGTAGTGGCCGAGCGTCGTCCACGTCTTCTGGCCGTTCACGACGTAGTGATCGCCCTGCGCGTCGACACCCCGCACCGCGCTCGTCGCGACCGACGCAAGATCGGAGCCCGCGCCCGGTTCCGAATAGCCCTGGCACCACCAGTCGGTGCCGTCGAGGATGCGCGGCAGCCAGCGGCGCTTCTGCGCTTCGCTGCCGTACTTGATGAGCACGGGGCCGAGCATGTTCACGCCGAACGGCACGATGCGCGGCGCGCCCGCGAGCGCGCACTCGTTGTCGAACAGGAACTTCTGCGCGACGCTCCAGCCGGGGCCGCCCCATTCGCGCGGCCAGTGGCTCGCGAGCCAGCCCTGCGCGTTGAGCGTCGCGTGCCATTCGCGCATGTCGTCGCGCGTGAGCCGCAAGCCGCCCTTCACCTTGCGCGAGATGCGCGGCGGCAGCTTGTCGGCGAGAAAGCGCTGCACCTGCGCGCGAAACGCTTCCTCGTCTGCGGTGAAATTCAGATCCATGTGACGTCGTTCTCGAGTGCGGGATAGGCGATCGCCGATTGACGATCGGCGTCAGTCGATGCGGTTCAGGCTCGCGAAGGTCTCGCCGCGCGCGACGAGATCGACGAGAAGCGGCGACGGCTTCCAGAAGACCGGGTCCTCGCTCGCGAACGCGCGGATGTCGGCGAGCACGTTTGCGAGGCCTACCGTGTCCGCGTAATGCATCGGGCCGCCGCGATGGCGCGGGAAGCCGTAGCCGTGCAGGAACACCGCGTCGACGTCGAGCGGGCGCAGCGCGATCTTCTCGTGCACGACGTTCGCGCCTTCGTTGATCATCGCGGCGAGATAGCGGCGCACGATTTCGTCGTCGGCGAACGCACGCGGCGTCACGCCCTTCTTCGCGCGCTCGCCGGCGATGATCGCCTCGACGTCCGGGTCCGGCGCGCCGACGCGCGCGCCGTCCGGATACAGGTAGTAGCCGCGGCCCGTCTTCTGGCCGAACCAGCCGCGCTCGCACAGGCGGTCCGCGATCTCGACGTAGCGCAGCCGCGGATCGCGCGTCGGCGCGCGGCGCTTGCGGGTCGCCCAGCCGATATCGCCGCCCGCCAGATCGACGACCTGGTACGGCCCCATCGGGAAGCCGAATTCGCGGATCGCGCGATCGATCTGATACGGCGACGCACCGTCTTCCATCATGTAATCGGCGGCCGTCCGGTACACGGCGAGCACGCGGTTGCCGATGAAGCCGTCGCACACGCCCGCGCGCACCGGGATCTTCCTCAGCTTCTTCGCGAGCTCGAACGCGGTCGCGACGACGTCCGCGCTCACCTTCGCCGGCACCACCACCTCGAGCAGCCTCATGATGTTCGCGGGCGAGAAGAAATGCAGGCCGATCACGTCGGACGCGCGCTCGACGCTCGCGGCGATTTCGTCGATGTCGAGATACGACGTGTTCGTCGCGAGCACGGCGCCCGGCTTGCACGCGCGCGCGAGCGCCGCGAACACGGCCTTCTTCACCGCCATGTCCTCGAACACCGCTTCGATCACGACGTCGGCCTGCGCGAGCGCGTCGTACGACGTGCCGCCCTTGAAGCGCGCGAGGCGCGCGGCCTGCGCGGCGGGCGTCATCCGGCCCTTCGCGACGAGGCCCGCGTAGACCTTCTCGACGTGCGCGCGGCCGCGCTCGAGCGACGCTTCGTCGCGCTCGATCATCGTGACGGGCAAGCCCGCGTCGAGCGCCGCGACCGCGATGCCCGCGCCCATCGTGCCGCCGCCGACGACGCCGATCCGCTCGATCGCGCGCGGCGCGCCGCGGCGCGTCTCCGGCGATTTCGCCGCCTCGCGCTCCGCGAAGAACGCATGCACGAGCCCCGCGCGCTGCGGGCTGTCGAGGCATTCGAGAAACAGCTTGCGCTCGGTGCGCAAGCCTTCGTCGAACGGTTGCGCGAGCGCCGCGGCGACCGCTTCGACGATCTTCGCCGGCGAGAACAGCCCGCGCGACTTCTTCGCGACGTCGGCGCGCGCGGCGTCGAGCGCCGCTTCGGCCGCCGCGCGATCGGCGAGCCCTTGCGCGTCGCGCGTGCGACGCGCGGGCGCACCCGCCGCGAGCAGTTCCTGGACGTACGCGAGCCCTTCCGCGAGCGTGTCGTCGCTGCGCGCGAGCCGATCGACGAGGCCGAGCGTGAGCGCCTCCTCGGCCGACGCGTGCCGCCCGCTCAGCATCAGGTCGAGCGCGGCCTGCGCGCCGATCAGGCGCGGCGTGCGCTGCGTGCCGCCCGCGCCCGGCAGCAGCCCGAGCTGCACTTCCGGCAGGCCGAGCTTCGCGCCCGGCACGGCGATCCGGTAATGCGCGGCGAGCGCGATCTCGAGCCCGCCGCCGAGCGTCGCGCCGTGCAGCGCGACGACGACCGGCTTGCCGCTCGTCTCGATCCGGTTGCACACGTCGGGCAGCAGCGGCGGCACGGGCGGCTTGCCGAACTCGCGGATGTCCGCGCCGGCGATGAAGTTGCGTCCGGCCCCGACGATCAGCACCGCGCCGACGGCCGCCTCGGCGTCGGCCGCGTCGAGCGCGTCGACGAGGCCGCGCCGCACGTCGGCGGACAGCGCGTTGACGGGCGGATGGTCGATCGTGACGACGAGCACCTTGTCGCGCCGCTCGCGCATGACGGTGCCGGTTGCGTGGGATGCCTGCTGATTCATGTGTCTCGCTCCGTACGGAAGGCGCGCGTTCGCTTCATCGCGGAAGGCGCGGGGTTTGCCACGATTCTCGATTGATCGAGATTGATTGACAATTCCATCACTCTTTAACAACCTGTCAAGCCGGTTTTGACAATGAATTTCGACACACGGGCACGGCGATGGATCTGAATGCGCTTACGCTGCTCGTCGACATCCTCGACGCGGGCAACCTCAGCAAGGCGGCGCAGCGGCTCAAGATGAGCCGCGCGAACGTCAGCTACCGGCTCAATCAGCTGGAGAAATCGATCGGGCTGCAGCTCGTGCGGCGCACGACGCGGCGCATCGAGCCGACCGAGATCGGGCTGCGCCTGTACGAGCACGGGCGGCGAATCCAGAACGAGCTGTTCGCCGCGCGCGAGGCGGTGACGACGCTCGGCCAGGAACTGCAGGGGCGCGTGCGGCTATCAGTGCCGAGCGGCTACGGGCAGCTCGTGATGTCGAACTGGCTGATCGCGTTCAAGCGGCTCTATCCGGGGATCGTGCTCGACGTCGTGTTCGAGAACCGCGTCGAGGATCTGATGCGCGACGAAGTCGACATCGCCGTGCGCGTGATGTCCGAGCCGCCGCAAAACCTCGTCGCGCGCGACATGGGCGCGGTGCGCTACGTCGCGTGCGCGTCGCCCGGCTTCGCCGCGACGCACGGGATGCCGACCGAGCTCGATCAGCTATTCGACGCGCCCGTCATCACGGCGACGGTGGTCGGCCGGCAATTGCGCGTCGCCGCGTATCTCGGCGACGAGCGGCACGAGGTGCTGCTCGAGCCGACGCTCATCTCCGAGAACTTCCTGTTCCTGCGCCAGGCGATCCTGGCGGGGCTCGGCGTCGGGATCGTGCCGGACTACGTCGTCCACGACGACGTGCGGCGCGGCGCGGTCGTGACCACGCTCGATGCATACCGGCTCAGCATCTTCGGCACGCACATGTACATGCTGTACATGCCGAACCGGCATCACACGCGCGCGACCTCGACGTTCATCGACTTCATGCTCGACGAGGCGAGAAACGCCGGGCGCGGCGCATGACGCGCCGCCCTTTTCCGACGCCCGCCCCCTAGGGTTTGTTGTCGGATGACAAGCCGCTTCCGACGCGGCGACAATACCCCGCCCGCGCGGCGGCGCACGGGCGTTCGTATTTGCTGCTGCCGTCTGACGCCGTCCTTCCTTCGCACCGAGGTATTCATGACCGACCGGATTCGCCCGCGCTCGACCAGCCCGTGGGCGGGCGCGCTCGCCGCCGCCCTCCTCGCCGTCACCGCCGGCTGCGCGAACGCGCCCGGCTCGGGCGCGCGAAACGCCGCCGCCTCGGCCGCGCCGGCGTCGGCAACGGCTGAGGCTTCAGCGACGTCGGCCGCGGAATCGCCGGCCTCGCCCGCCGAGCTCTCGAGCTGGGTCGACAAGCCGGGCTGGACCGCGCAGCGCGACATGATCGCGGCCGCACATCCGCTCGCCGCGCAGGCGGGCCAGGAAATGCTGAAGGCGGGCGGCACGGCCGTCGATGCGGCAATCGCCGCGCAGATGGTGCTGATGCTCGTCGAGCCGCAAGCGTCGGGCATCGGCGGCGGCGCGTTCCTGCTGCACGCGGACGGCAAGAAGGTCGAGGCGTACGACGGCCGCGAGACCGCGCCCGCCGCCGCGACCGATCGACTCTTTTACGACGCGAACGGCAAGCCGCTGCCGCGCGCGGCGCTCGGCGCGCGCGCGGTCGGCGCGCCGGGCGTGCTGCGCATGCTCGAGCTCGCGCACCGCGCGCACGGCAAGCTGCCGTGGCGGCGCTTGTTCCAGCCCGCGATCCGGCTCGCCGAACAAGGCTTTCCGCTCGGCCCGCGGCTTGCGGCGGCGCTCGCGAACGATCCGTCGCTCGCGAGCGATCCGGCCGCGCGCGCGGTCTTCTACGACAAGAACGGCGCGCCGAAGCCGGCCGGCGCGACGCTGAAGAACCCCCAGCTCGCGGCGACGCTCAAGCTCGTCGCCGCGCACGGCGCGAACGCGTTCTACACGGGCGCGATCGCGCGCGACATCGTCGCGAAGGTGCGCCAGGCGCCGAATCCGGGCGTGCTGAGCGTGCAGGATCTTGCGCAATATCGCGCGAAAGTGCGCGAGCCGCTGTGCGCCGACTATCGCAAGTGGACCGTGTGCGGAATGCCGCCGCCGTCGGCGGGCGGGCTCGTCGTCGCGCAGATGCTCGGCCTGCTCGAGGCCCAGCCGGACTGGCGGCAGATCGGCGCGCAGAAGCCCGTGCGCAACGCGACGGGTGTCGAGCCGACGCCGTTCGCCGCGCATCTGTTCAGCGAGGCGGGGCGCCTCGCGTACGCGGATCGCGCGCAGTACGTCGCCGATCCGGATTTCGTCGCGCCGCCGGGCGGCAGTTGGAAGAGCCTCGTCGAGCGGCGCTACGTCGCCGAGCGCGCGCGCCTGATCGGCGATGCGAGCCTCGGCGGCGCGAGCGCCGGCTCGCCGTCCGGCCTGCCGCCCGCGTCGGCCGCCGATCGCGGCGCGGAGCCGGCGTCGGGATCGCAGATCACGGTCGTCGACCGCTACGGCAACGCGGTGTCGATGACGTCGACCCTCGACGCGCGCTTCGGCTCGCGGCTGATGGTGCGCGGCTTCCTGCTCAACAGCCAGTTGCTCGACTTCTCGCCCGTATCGGCCGAGCACGGCAAGCCGGTCGCGAACCGCGTGCAGCCGGGCAAGCGCGCGCGCTCGACGCTCGCGCCCGAGCTCGTGTTCGAGAAAGGCTCGCGGCGGCTGATGATGGCGCTCGGCTCGGCGGGCGGCGCGTCGACCGCGAACGATGTCGCGAAGACGCTCGTCGGCATGATCGATTGGGGCATGACGATGCAGCAGGCGATCGCGCTGCCGAACTTCGGCTCGCGCAACGGGCCGACCGAGCTCGAGAAGGGACGCGTGTCCGACGCGCTCGCCGACGCGCTGAAGGAGCGCGGACACGACGTGCGCGTGGTCGAGCTGGGGTCGAGCCTGCAGGGAATCCAGCGGATCAATGTCGAGGGGCAGTCGGTGTGGTTCGGCGGTTCAGATCCGCGGCGCGACGGGGTGGTCGCGGGGGATTGAGCGCTTGACGGCGCTTCGAGCCGTGGTCGGGGCGCTCGCGCGCCGCGCCGTGCCGCATGCGGCTGCGGCCGGAGCCGCGCGGCGCGTCGGGGCCACAGCGCTGGCCCGGCTCGCCGTAACGATGGGCGGGCGGCCCGGCCGGTTGCCCGTTGGCCGTCCAATCAGCGATCGCAGCCGCCCGGTGAATCGCCCGGTGAATCGCCCGGTGAATCGCCCGGTGAATCGCCCGGTGAATCGCCCGGTGAATCGCCCGGTGAATCGCCCGGTGAATCGCCCGTCG
>NZ_JPWT01000081.1:0-50155 GCF_000773065.1 Burkholderia sp. ABCPW 111
GTTGATCGGCGCGGCCATGAAGCGCGACAGCCGGCGATACGAGTTGATGTACGGCGCGAAGATCGGCATCAGCGCGGGCGTGTACTTCTGCAGCCCGGCAAGGTACGCGCGAAACATCGGCATCACTTCGCCGCCCGCGCCGATGAAGAGATTGCGGCCCGTCTCGAGGTCGACGACGCTCTGATGGATGTGCATCGCCGAGCCCGGCTCGTTCTCCATCGGCTTCGCCATGAACGTCGCGTACATGTTGTGGCGCAGCGCCGCTTCGCGCACCGTGCGCTTGAACAGGAACACCTGGTCGGCGAGCGACATCGCATCGCCGTGCAGGAAGTTGATCTCCATCTGCGCAGCGCCGACTTCGTGAATCAGCGTGTCGATGTCGAGCCCCTGCAGCTCGCAGTATTCGTAGATGTCCTCGAAGAGCGGATCGAACTCGTTGACCGCTTCGATCGAATACGACTGCCGCCCCGTCTCCGCGCGCCCCGTGCGTCCGACGGGCGGACGCAGCGGCAGATCCGGGTCCTTGTTCATGTCGACGAGATAGAACTCGAGCTCCGGCGCGACGACGGGCTTCCATCCCTTCGCGCGATACAGGTCGAGCACGCGCCGCAACACGTAGCGCGGCGAGATCTCGACGGGCGAGCCGTCGAAATGCACGCAATCGTGAATCACCTGCGCGGTCGGATCGACCGCCCACGGAATCAGGCAGATCGTCGACGCGTCGGGCACGCACACCATGTCGGGATCGGTCACGCCGGTGAGCGTGCCGTCTTCCGGGTAGTCGCCGGTGACGGTCTGCACCATCACCGCTTGCGGCAGCCGCATCGATTCGCCCGTTTCGAACTTGTTGCGCGGGATGATCTTGCCGCGCGCGATCCCCGCCATGTCGGGAATGATCGCTTCCACTTCGGTGATCCGGTGTTGCCTCAAAAAATCATCGATGTCTTGCATGTGAGCCTCTCTTCGATAAGCGTCGACGGCCTTCACGCGCGCGTCGCGCGTTCGGCCGTCCTGCGCATTCGGGCGCGGCACGCCGCGCCGAACGCCGCAAAGATTTCTCGCGACAGCGGATTGCCGTCGAACCGCCATTCCGGATGCCACTGCACGCCGAGCGCGAACGCGCGCGCGTCGCGCACGCCGATCGCCTCGACGAGCCCGTCGGGCGCGCGCGCTTCGACGGTCAGCCCGCCGCCGAGCCGCTCGATCCCCTGCGCGTGCAGCGAGTTGACGTCGACGCTTTCCGCGCCGTGCGCAAGCCGATGCAGCAATCCGCCCGGCTCGAGCCGGACCGGATGCGCGGAGCCGTATTGCACGTCGACCGGAGCGGACAGGTTCTCGCGATGATCGGCGCGGCCGCTTTGCGCGTGCACGGCCTGGTGCAGCGTGCCGCCGTACGCGACGTTCAACTCCTGCATGCCGCGGCAGATCGCGAGCACCGGCACGCCGGCGTCGATCGCCGCGCGCACGAGCGGCAGCGTCGTCGCGTCGCGCGCCGCGTCGTGCAGCGTGCCGGGCGCGCTCGCCGGGCCGCCGTAGCGCTCGGGCTCGACGTTCGAATAGCTGCCCGTCAGCAGCAAGCCGTCGATGAGCGCGAGCAGTTCGTCCGCGCGCTGCCGCGCGCCGAGCGCGGGCAGCACGATCGCGAGCGCGTCCGCGCCGGCGACGACGGCGCTCAGGTATTTCTCGCCGGCGACATGCGCGACATGCAGGCCGACCGTCTTGCGATCCGCGCAAACGCCGACGACGGGCCGCCGCCCGGCGACGAGATGTTCATCCATCGCGCTTCCTCCGATTCGACAGGCGCGACGAACGCGCGCGCAGCACGCGCGACGCATCGCGTACGTCGAGAAAAACGGAAACGACGCCGCGCACGGCGGCACGCATGCACGCACGCGCGCGCCCGATGCGCGGCGGCGTGCGTGGCGTGGGCTCGACGGATTCGCGCGCGGCGCGGTCACGCAACGCGCGGCCCGCGCGCGATGCAATGCGCGCGCCGCCCGTTCGCATGCGGCTCGGCAACGCGACGGCAATGCGCAGCGACGACGAACCGGCGAGCGACGAGGAGCGACGAGAAGAGGCGCTAGGGCAACAGCGATGCGACGCCGTCGTCGTGAACCGCCGTGTAGGCGCGCGCGGCGACCGCGTTGTGACGGCGCACGGAGCGCCGGGACACGGTGGCGAAGATGGACAGGCTTGGGCTAGCGAGATACTTGCCGCAGCCAACGTCGGCGGCGTCGACGGCGTGCGGAAGGCTCGCGCGCCGACTTCGATCCCGCCTGACCAAGGGGCCTTGGACTCTCACGATTACACTCGACTGACTGTTTAAAGTATTGAACGCGGCAAGCGGCGATGCGACTCGGCATGCGCCGCCGCCCGGCCAGCCGGTCGATCGTCGCGAACGTCGCAGCAGCCCGTTCGCGAGTGGCGGCGGCGCGGGAAAACGCCACCGTGATCGATGTGACGGCTAGCTGACAATCAGCTTATCGTATCTGGAAATGCCGTCAATTCCGTTTCAAAAATACGGATCTAGGGTTTTCCCTTAATTCACGGCGGATGCATTGCTTAAAATATTCGACGATAACCGTCGATGGACGCGCGCATTGCGCGGCGTCAGCTCGTAGTCGGATCGGTATCCGAACGATTCCCGCCTCCCATGCTCGCTTCGCGCGGCGAACGAGCAAACCACGAGCGAAACCCGCATTCGTTTCGCATCGCAAACGAATGCGCGACGCAATCCGCGGCGCATCGCCCAGCGCGAAGCGCCGCGAATGGAGGCTGCCCTACAACGAGGTCAGCGATGCTCGAGTGCGGCCCTCGCGAGCGCCTCGAGCAGCGGCACGATCCGCCGCGCCTTTGCTTCGTCGTACGAATAAGGCCGCGTTTCGTCCATGTAGGTCGCTTGCACGAGCTCGAGCTGCACCGCCTGCACGCCGTGCTCCGGCGCGCCGTAGTGACGCGTGATGTAGCCGCCCTTGAAGCGCCCGTTCGCGATCGACGTGTAGCCGCCGTGCTTGTCGACGAGCGCGGCCAGCTTGTCGGCGAGACCCGGCGCCGCGCTCGCGCCGTTCGACGTGCCGAAGTTGAAGTCCGGCAGCCGGCCTTCGAAAAAGCGCGGCACCTGCGAGCGGATCGAATGCGCTTCCCACAGCAGCACGCGGCCGTGCGCGCCCTTCAGGCGCTCGAGCTCGCCTGCGAGCGCATCGTGATACGGCCTCCAGTAGCGCTCGCGACGGCGCGCGATCTCGGTGACGGTCGGCTCGTCGCCTTCCGCGTAGAGCGGCGACTTGTCGAACGTATCGACGGGCACGAGGCCCGTCGTATCCTGGCCCGGATAGAGATTCGCGTCGTCGGGCGGACGGTTCAGATCGACGACATAGCGCGCGTGCAACGGCACGATCACCGACGCGCCGAGCGTCTTCGCGAAATCGTACAGACGCTCGAGATGCCAGTCGCAATCGTCGACGTGGCGCGCGACGGGCGTCATCGTCTCGGCGATTTCGTCGGGAATGCGGGTGCCCGCGTGCGGTATCGACACGAGCAGCGGCAGCGTGCCGCGATGCAGCGTGAATACCGGCGGATACGATGCGGTGTTCATGATCGTTCGACCTCGTTGATGATGCCGCGCTTCGTGCGGCGCGCTCCCCGCCGCGCGCCGCGCGGCTCGCACGTGGCGGCCGGCTGCGCCGCTGCGCGCGCGAAGCGCTCGGCTTGCATGATTTTCATTGCGGCGCGCGCGGCACCCCGCCCTCGCGCCGGATGCCGGATGCCGGATGCCGGATGCCGGATGCCGAATGCCGAATGCCGCAGGCATGCTGACCGCATCACGCGGCGGCCGCGCCGGCGCATCTTCGTATCATCCGTCGCTTGCGCAAGCCGGTCGCGCTTCAGCGCAGCAGTTGCGCGAGCGCCGCGCGATACCCGGCGTACGCGGATGCCTCGTCACGATGACGCCGCGCACTCACCACCTGCTCGCCGCCGACATACACGTCGAGCACCGGCGTGTCGCCGTGCTCGGCGAACACCGCACCCGACAGCCACGTGTCGCTGCCATGCTCGGCGATCGACGGATGCGTGGGATCGAGCACGATCCAGTCGGCGCGCCGGCCCGCCTCGAGCGCGCCGACCGGCCGGCCGGCCGCGCGCGCGCCGCCCGCGAGCGACGCCGCGAACAGACGGTCAGCCACGTGAGTATGCGCCGAATCGGCGAGCACGTTGCGCTCGCGCCGCACGAGACGCTGCCCGTATTCGAAGAGCCGCAGCTCGGCGCGCCAGTCGACGCTCGCGTGGCTGTCCGAACCGATGCCGATCGCGCCGCCCGCCGCGAGATAGTCGAGCGCCGGAAAGATGCCGTCGCCGAGGTTGGCCTCGGTCGTCGGACACAGGCCCGCGATCGCGCCGCTGCGCGCGAGCGCGCGCGTCTCCACCGTGTCGAGATGCGTCGCATGGACGAGGCACCAGCGCGCGTTTACGTCGAAGCGATCGAGCAGCCATTGCACCGGCCGCGCGCCGTATGCGCGCACGCAATCGTCGACTTCCGCGGTCTGCTCGGCGATGTGGATGTGCACCGGCGCATCGGCCGGCAGTGCGCCGAGCAATTCGCGCAGCCCCCCCTCCGATACCGCGCGCAGCGAATGCGGCGCGATCCCGTAGCGCAGCCCCCCGTGCTCGGGCAGCTCGCCGCGCAGCGCATCGAGGAGCGCGAGAAGCGCATCGGGCGTGTTGATGAAGCGGCGCTGATCGTCGCGCGGCGCGCGTTCGCCGAAGCCGCTGTACTGGTACGCGACGGGCAGCATCGTGATGCCGATGCCCGCATCCCGCGCCGCGCCGACGACGCGCGCCGCCAGCTCCGCGAGCCGCGGATAGCGCGCGCCGTCCGGCGCATGGTGAACGTAATGAAACTCGCACACCGACGTATAGCCGCTCTTCAGCATCTCGACATAGAGCCAGCGCGCGACCGCAGCGAGCGCGTCGGGCGTGATCTTCAGCGCGAAGCGGTACATCAGGTCGCGCCAGCTCCAGAACGTGTCGGACGGATTCGCGCGATATTCGGTGAGCCCCGCCATCGCGCGCTGGAACGCGTGCGAATGCAGGTTCGGCATGCCGGGCAAGAGCGGCCCGTTCGCGCGCGCGACGCCCGCGGGCGCCGACGCGTTCGCGCTCACGTCGACGAGCGCGCCTGTCGCGTCCCAGCGCAGCAGCACGTCGCGCTGCCAGCCGCCGGGCAGGTATGCGTGCTCGGCAAACAACATCGAATCGGTCATCGTCATGCTTGTCTTCCGTCAGCGCGCATCGCGCGCGAACACCGTCACCCCGCCCTTCACGACACGCTCGCACAGCGGCCGGCCGAACCAGTACGCGAGCTCCGCGAGCGTCGACACCGACCACACCGCGAAATCCGCCTGCCGCCCGGGCGCGAGCGAGCCGTGCAGATCGCCTGCGCCGAGCGCCGACGCCGCGTGGCGCGTGACGCCGAGCAGCGCCTCTTGCACCGTCAGCTTGAAGAGCGTACAGCCCATGTTCACCGTGAGCAGCAGCGACGTGAGCGGCGACGTGCCCGGGTTGTGATCGGTCGCGAGCGCGATCGGCACGCCGTGGCGGCGCAGCAGATCGATCGGCGGCAGTTTCGTCTCGCGAATGAAGTAATAGGCGCCCGGCAGCAGCACGGCGGTCGTGCCGGATGCGCGCATCGCCGCGACGCCCGCCTCGTCCAGATATTCGAGATGATCCGCGGACAGCGCGCGATAGCGTGCGGCGAGCGCGGTGCCGCCGCCGTTCGACAGTTGCTCCGCGTGCATCTTGACGGGCAGCCCGCGCCGCGCGGCCGCTTCGAACACCCGCTCGCTCTGCGCGAGCGTGAAGCCGATCCGCTCGCAGAACACGTCGACCGCGTCGACGAGCCCCTCGTCGGCGAGCTCGGGCAGCATCCGCTCGCAGACCTCGTCGATGTATTCGTCGGCGCGGCCGGTGTACTCGGGCGGCAGCGCGTGCGCGCCGAGGAAGGTCGTGTAGACGCTCACCGGGAAGCGCTCGCCGAGCTGCCGCGCGACGCGCAGCATTCGGCGCTCGCTCGCGAACTCGAGCCCGTAGCCGGACTTGATCTCGATCGCGGTAACGCCTTCCGCGAGCAGCGGCCGCAGCCGCGCGGCCGCCTGCTCGAAGAGCGTCGCCTCGCTCGCTTCGCGCGTCGCGCGCACCGTCGACACGATCCCGCCGCCGCGCCGCGCGATCTCTTCGTAGCTCGCGCCCGCGAGGCGCTGCGCGAACTCGTCCGCGCGCTGGCCGCCGTAGACGAGATGCGTGTGGCAATCGACGAGGCCGGGCGTCACCCACGCGCCGCGCAAGTCCTCGCGCGGCCAGTGCACGTAGCCGGCCGGCACGTCGCTCGCGCGCCCGATCCATGCGACCGTGCCGTCGCCGTTCACCGCGATCGCGGCGTCCGCGATCGTGTCGTTCGGGTCGCCGTGCGCGCACAGCTTCAAGTTGTGCCAGAGAATCGATTTCATCCGCTCAAGCCTTGTCGTGAAGAAGCGTCACGCCGACCGCGAGCAACGCGCCGCCGCCGCGAATCGCGCATCGCAGCTCGCCGTTCGCGGGATCGTCGATGCGCAGCGTGTCGAACGGGCGCAGCGCGATCGGCGCGCCGTCGCCGAGATCGACGACGCTCGCGCCGCTCGCGCAGAACAGCAGCACGGTGTCCGCATGCAGCGCATGCGCCGCGCCGGCGTGCCAGACGTCGACGCTGCCGCGCGCGGCGTCGCGCCGCGTCATCAGGTTGAAGTCGCGCGTCGGGCCGTCGTGCAGCTCGGCCGCGAGCTCGGCTTCCCCCGCGAACGCGGCGCGCTCGAGCGGCGCGCGCAGCTCGTGCCGCGCGCCGTCGGCGTCGACGAGCGTCATGCCCGCGCCCGCGAGCAGCACGAGCGTCCGGTCGACGCCGGCGAAGCGCGAGAACGGCCCCGCCTGCGCGACGTCCGCGACGCTCACGCGCCACGCGAACGCATCGAACGCGCCGCCCGCGGCGCGCTCGCCCGACGGGTGCGCGGCGATCTCGCGCGTCACGCCGCCGCCGTTCTTCCACGGCGACGCGACGAGCGAGTCCGCACGTATCAGCGTCGCTTGCATCGTAGACGACACCATCCGCATCAGCGGCCGAGCATCGGCAGCTTCAGGCCCGCTTCCGTCGCGGTGCGCTGCGCGAGCTCGTAGCCGGCGTCCGCATGGCGCATCACGCCCGTGGCCGGATCGTTGAACAGCACGCGGCCGAGGCGCTCGTGCGCGGCGTCGGTGCCGTCGGCGACGATCACGACGCCCGCATGCTGCGAGAAGCCCATGCCGACGCCGCCGCCGTGATGCAGCGACACCCACGACGCGCCGCCCGCCGTGTTCAGCAGCGCGTTCAGCAGCGGCCAGTCGCTGACCGCGTCCGAGCCGTCCTTCATCGCTTCCGTCTCGCGGTTCGGGCTCGCGACCGAGCCGGTGTCGAGGTGGTCGCGCCCGATCACGATCGGCGCCTTCAGCTCGCCCGCCCTCACCATCTCGTTGAACGCCTGGCCGAGACGGTAGCGATCCTTCACGCCGACCCAGCAGATCCGCGCGGGCAGCCCCTGGAACGCGATCCGCTCGCGCGCCATGTCGAGCCAGTTGTGCAGGTGCGGATCGTCGGGAATGAGTTCCTTGACCTTCGCATCGGTCTTGTAGATGTCCTCGGGATCGCCCGACAGCGCGACCCAGCGGAACGGCCCCTTGCCTTCGCAGAAGAGCGGCCGGATGTACGCGGGCACGAAGCCCGGGAAATCGAACGCGTTCTCGACGCCCATCTCCAGCGCCATCTGGCGGATGTTGTTGCCGTAGTCGAGCGTCGCCGCGCCGCGCTCCTGCAGCGCGAGCATCGCGCGCACCTGCGCGGCCATCGACTGCTTCGCCGCGCGCACGATGCTCTGCGGATCGACCTTCTGCGCTTCGCGCCACTGCTCGACGCTCCAGCCCTGCGGCAGATAGCCGTTGATCGGATCGTGCGCGCTCGTCTGGTCGGTCACGCAGTCCGGCGTGATGCCGCGCGCGACCATCTCCGAGAACACGTCGGCCGCGTTGCCGAGCAGGCCCACCGATACCGGCTTGCCCGCGCGCTTCGCCTCGTCGATCATCGCGAGCGCTTCGTCGAGCGTCTTCGCCTTCTTGTCGACGTAGCGCGTCTTCAGGCGAAAGTCGATTCGCGATTCGTCGCATTCGACCGCGATCATCGAGAAGCCCGCCATCGTCGCGGCGAGCGGCTGCGCGCCGCCCATGCCGCCCAGGCCGCCCGTCAGGACCCAGCGGCCCTTGGGATCGCCGTTGAAGTGCTGGTTCGCGACCGCGAAGAACGTCTCGTACGTGCCCTGCACGATGCCCTGGCTGCCGATGTAGATCCAGCTGCCCGCCGTCATCTGGCCGTACATCATCAGGCCCTTGCGGTCGAGCTCGTTGAAGTGATCCCACGTCGCCCAGTGCGGCACGAGGTTCGAATTCGCGATCAGCACGCGCGGCGCGTTCTCGTGCGTGCGGAACACGCCGACCGGCTTGCCCGACTGCACGAGCAGCGTCTCGTCGTCGTTCAGGTCCGCAAGCGACGCGAGGATCTGATCGTAGCAATCCCAGTTGCGCGCCGCGCGGCCGATGCCGCCGTACACGACGAGCGCGTGCGGATGCTCGGCGACCTCCGGATCGAGGTTGTTCTGGATCATCCGGTACGCGGCTTCGGCGAGCCAGTTCTTGCAAACCTTCTCGCTGCCGCGCGGCGCACGGATCACGCGGGTCGGATCGAGACGCGGATCGATGTGTTTCGGGTGGTTCATGACGACTGCTCCCGGAAAGGAAAGTGAGTTTCGTTAAGCGTTCAGAAATGGCCGGTGAAGCGATAGCGGCTGCCCGGATGCCAGAGGTTCACGACCGACGCGACGACGCCTTGCGACCACGTGCGCCGATGCAGCACGAGGCACGGCTCGGTCTCGCTCATCTCGAGCTCCTCGCGCATCACGCGATCGGGCATCGCCGCCTCGATCCGGTACTCGACGCGCTGCAGCGGCGCGACGCGCATCAGGTACTGGTTCGGCGTGATCGCCGAGAAATCCTGCTCCGCGTAATCCGCGGCGACGGCCGGATTGACCCAACGCTCTTCGAGCTGAACCGGCTCGTCGTTCTCGTAATGCAGCATCACCGAGCGGAAAAGCTTCGTGTTGAGCGGCACCTGCATTTCGTCGGCGAGCGCGTCGTCGGCCTTCATCGTGACGAGATCGAGCACGCGCGCATGGTGCCGGTGGCCGCGCGCGGCGATTTCGTCGGAGATGCTGCGGATCGCGACGAGCGTCGACTCGTACTTCGGCCGCGCGACGAAGGTGCCCGCCCCCTGGATGCGCGTGAGCACCTGCTCGGCCGTGAGCTCGCGCAGCGCGCGGTTGACCGTCATTCGCGCAACCTTGAACTCGCGCGCGAGCTCGTTCTCGGACGGCACCTGATCGCCTTCCGCCCATTCGCCGGCGTGAATGCGATCGAGGATGAAGTCCTTGATTTCCTGATAGGCGGGCGTGCTCATCGTCTTATTGTTCCGATTCGAACGCGAGCGGGCTCAGCGTCGCGAACGCGCGCTCGCGCACGCGCTGCGCGACCACCGCGATGTCCGGCGCGAAGTAATGGTCGAGATCGTAGTGCGCGACGTCCGCGCGGATCGTCTTCATCGCGTGCTGCAGCGCCGGGCTCGTTTCGTGCGGCGCGCGCAGATCGACGCCCTGCGCGGCGGCGAGCAGCTCGATCGCGAGGATGTTCGCGACGTTCTCCGCGATGTCCGCGAGCTTGCGCGCGGCGAACGTCGCCATCGACACGTGGTCCTCCTGGTTCGCCGAGGTCGGCAGCGAATCGACCGATGCCGGATGCGCGAGCGTCTTGTTCTCCGACGCGAGCGCGGCGGCCGTCACGTGCGCGATCATGAAGCCCGAGTTCACGCCGCCGTCCTTCACGAGGAAAGGCGGCAGGCCGGAGAGCGTCGCGTCGATGAGCAGCGCGATGCGGCGCTCGGCGAGCGCGCCGATCTCGGCCGCGGCGATCGCGAGGTTGTCGGCCGCGAACGCGACGGGCTCCGCGTGGAAGTTGCCGCCCGACAGCACTTCGCCCGTATCCGGGAAGATCAGCGGGTTGTCCGACACCGCGTTCGCTTCGATGAGCAGCACGCCGGCCGCGTGGCGAATCTGGTCGAGGCACGCGCCCATCACCTGCGGCTGGCAGCGCAGGCTGTACGGGTCCTGCACCTTGCCGCAGTCGCGGTGCGACACGTTGATCGCCGAGCCGTCGAGCAGCGACCGGTACGCGGCCGCCGCGTCGACCTGGCCGCGATGGCCGCGCAGCTCGTGAATGCGCGCGTCGAACGGCTTCACCGAGCCCGCCGCCGCGTCGACCGACAGCGCGCCCGACACGAGCGCCGTGCGGTACAGGTCTTCGATCGCGAACAGGTTGTCGAGCGCGAGCGCGGTGGACGCCTGCGTGCCGTTCAGCAGCGCGAGGCCCTCCTTCGCTTCGAGCGTGAGCGGCGCGAGGCCCGCGACGCGCAGCCCGTCGACGGCGCTCGCGCGCTCGCCGCGGATGAACACTTCGCCGATGCCGAGCAGCGCCGCCGACATGTGCGCGAGCGGCGAGAGATCGCCCGACGCGCCAACCGAGCCCTTGACCGGGATGAGCGGCAGCACGTCGGCGTTGAACAGCTTGACGAGCGCGTCCATCACGACGCGGCGGATGCCCGAGTGACCGCGGCCGAGGCTCGACAGCTTGAGCGCCATCAGGAGGCGCACGACGGGACGCGACATCGGCTCGCCGACGCCGACCGCATGCGAGAGCACCAGATTCCTCTGCAGCAGCTCGAGCTGATCGTGCGGGATGTGCGTGCTCGCGAGGCGTCCGAAGCCCGTATTGATGCCGTAGGCCGGCTCGCCCTTCGCGGCGATGTCGGCGACGGCTTGCGCGCCCCGGTCGATCGCGGCGAAACTCGCGGGATCGAGCGTGATCTGCACGTTCTCGCGGGCGATCCGGCGCAGTTGCGGGAGAGTCAGGCGGCCTGGGGTCAGCGTGATCATGAAGGGGTCCTGTCTATACAAGTTTCGGGATGATCTGAGTGTAGTGACTCGATGTTGTATAGACAACTTGTTTTTCAAAAATCCGGGCTAGGAGTTTCCCCTAGTCCGGCGGGCGGGCGAAGCCGGATCGGGGCGCAGCGGCGGAGGCCGCCCGGGCGGGTCGACGAGCGCGACAATGGAAGTGGCCGGCCGGATTTCGCAGCGCTTCGCGCTTTGGGCGCGCGCTCGAACGACGATGGCGTCGCGCGCCGCGCCTTTCGCCACGCGAAGCAGGATTTCGAAGGCGTTTCGCCAAGTTCCGATCCCGAATCATCGCCTCCCGGATTTGGCGGCCCCGACTCCTCGGATGGATCTCGATTTCCGTCGGCTTCCGATCGTCCGGCGTTGCGATCGCTCCGGTGGCCGGGCGTGGGCGACGCACGTTCGCGCGACGCCCGCGCCCAGCCGCGCGGAGATCGGCTCCGCTGGCGACGATCGCGCGCAGCCGCCGAAACCCGCATTGCCGCCGCTGCGACGGACATGTGAAGCCTCAAGGGGGAATCGGCGGGCGCGGAGCAGCGATGAGGCCATGAAGCGCCGACGAGATGAGTCGATCAGGCGGCAAGACGATCAGCCGATCGCGTCGATGCACGGACGCTCGAGCGCCGGCGGCCGTCCGTTCCGAACGCCTCGAACGAAACGAAGCGCCGCGCGGCGTGACTGACGCGCCGCCTCGAAACGGCTCGCCCGCCGCTAAAACGTGCCGCCGCCCGCACGCCGCCAGGCGACGCACGCGGCATAGCCCGCGGGCGCGTCGAGCCATGCCGCCTCGAACGCCGCCACGCCGCTCGCGGGCGAGTTCGGCTCGACGATGCCGACGACGGGCGCGCCGCCGTTCCCGCCCGCCGGCGGCAACGCGCCGCCGAGCACCGAAAACGCGGTCAGGCCGCCGCCGATCCCCGTGCCGAGCGCTTTCAGGAACGCCTCCTTCGCCGCCCACACGCGATAGAACGCCGCTTCGCGCTCGCCAGCGGGCAACATGGCGATCGCCGCCGCGTCCGCGGGCGCGAACACCGCGCGGCCGAGCGAGCTCCAGTCGACGCCCGCCCGCCCCGCCTCGATGTCGACGCCGACGCGCGCGGCGCGGCTCCACGCGATCAGCGCATGCGCGCCGGAATGCGACACGTTGAAGTCGAGCGTCGGCGCGAGCGCCGCGTGCGCCGGCGCGAGCCGCGGCCGTCCCCATGCATCGGCGACGATCCGCAACTCGGCGGGCGGCACGCCGAGCGCCGCGCCGATCACGCCGCGCAACGCGGCGCGCGTCGACGCGCTGCGCAGCGCGTCGTCCGCGCGAACGAAGCGGCCGGCGCGCTCGCGCTCGTCGTCGCTCAGCCAATCCATCGTGCGCGCGCCGCGCGGCGCATCGAAATCGAAGTCGAGCCGCACGAGCCGCACGCCGGCGCGTTGCGCCGCCGCGGGCGGCGACAGCTCGACGGCGCGGCAGGCGTCGTCGAGCGTGAAAGGCAAGGCGGCGTCGGTCGTGAATGGCAAGGCGGCATCTGTCGGCTGGCGCATCGGCGGCGGGGCACGTCGTGCAGACAATGGAAAGCGTTCGATGGTAACGGATCTTCGTGCGCCGGGCCGCGCCGGCCGCAGCCGGCGCGCGCCGCTCAGCCAGTGGCCGTCCGCCCGCCCTTCACGTCCTCGTCCTCGTCCTCGTCCTCTTCCTCGTCCTCGCCCTTGTCCTCGTCCTTGTCCTTGTCCTTGTCCTTGTCCTTGTCCTTGTCCTTGTCCTTGTCCTTGTCCTTGTCCTTGTCCTTGTCCTTGTCCTTGTCCTCGTCGCGCGCCGCGCGGCCGCGCGCGGGCGCGGACGGTTGCCGATAGACGTCGCCCGGCGTGTCGGGCGCGAGTTCGCCCGTCTGGAGCCAGCCGAGCGCGATCGGCCAGAGCGTCTTTTCGAAGCGGCTGTGGAAGAACGCGAAATGCCCGACCGACGCCGCGCCGATCTGCTCGGGCGCGATCCGCAGATGCGTGACCGCGCTGCGCGCGTAATAGCCGAGCAGGCGCTCGACCGCCTCGACGCTGCCGAACTCGTCGTCCGACAGGCCGATGGCGAGCGTCGGCGCGGTCAGCCGCGCGAAACGCTCGACGAGATCGCGCCGCGCGTCGGCCGTCTCCGCGATCGGCGCGCGCGCGAACGCGTCCTCGAAGCGCGGCCGGCTGCGGCTCCACGATAGTGCGACGCCGCGCGGCGTGTCCTCCATCCAGCCGAGCCGCTTCGCGGGAACGTAGCCGAACAGGCGCGCGAGAATCGGCATCGCGACATGCCATTTGATCAGCATCCGCAGCCGATGCGAGCCCGCGTAATCACGCCAGTACGCATATTGCGAGCCGACCGTGAGCACGCGGCGCACGAGCGCATTCGAATTGGCGAGCCCGAGCGTGACACCGCCGACGCTGTGCGCGACGACGTCGACCGGCTGGCCCGCAAACGCGCGCGACGCGTATTGCAGGACCGCGTCGCAATCGAGACGCCCCCAGTCGAGCCAGGTCGCGCGAAAGCCGGCGAGCGACGCGGGCCGCGACTCGCCGATGCCGCGATAGTCGTAGACGAGCACGTCGCTGCCGTGGCTGAACAGATACGCGGCGAAGCGGAAGTAATAGCGGCAGCGCACCGAGGTCGCGCAATTGACGACCGTCACCGGCCGGCCGGCTGCGGGGCCACGGTGCCGCCACGCAAAGCCGCGCACGAGGAAGCCGTCGGCGGCCGGCGCGACGAAGGGTTCGGGCGGAATGGCGTCGGGCCGCTGCTGGTCCGGCATGTCGTCTCCTGTCATGGTCGTTTTCGTCGATTCGGAACCGTGCGCCGCCGCGGCGCGAAGCTCGCCTGCGGCGGCCATTTTTTCTCGGCTTTCGCAGGGTCGGCGGACGAACGTCCGGGAGATCGCTCGCCGAAATCGGGCGGCGGCGCGACGACGTCGCGCAGGATCGGCGCGCGTCGGCGCGGCGCGTGCGCCGCCGTCTGCTCGGGTTCCGCTCAGCTTCTACTCGGGTTCCGCGTTTCGCC
This sequence comes from Burkholderia sp. ABCPW 111, assembly GCF_000773065.1. Classification (NCBI taxonomy): domain Bacteria; kingdom Pseudomonadati; phylum Pseudomonadota; class Betaproteobacteria; order Burkholderiales; family Burkholderiaceae; genus Burkholderia; species Burkholderia sp. ABCPW 111. Next base: position 14,140 of record NZ_JPWT01000081.1, read on the forward strand.
GCCTCGCATGCGGCCGCGCGAACATCGCACGGATACGCCGTCCGATTCGCATCGGCGCGGCGTGCGGGCGACACGCGCGCGGCCGAATGGCACGGCGAAACAGCAACGATACGTTACTCGATTTACGAAAAAGCGGCAGTGGACACACGCCGCGCCGGAAAATGATGGCGAGCGGCCCACACGCGAAATGCGGCGCGATGCAACGCAACTCGACGTGACGTGACGTGACACGACACGCCATGAAGCGGTGCATCCTGCCCCGGTCGAGCACAAGCGACGGCGACGCCGTGCGAACGCGCCGGCTCGCCGTTCAACACTTAGCTTGCATCGAAGATGATCGCCGGGATCGCGCCCGATTCCGCGCCGCGGCGGCGCATCGATCCGTCGGCGTGCGCTCTCCGGGGAAACGGCGATGAAGACGGCGCGACGCCGCGCGAAACGACGTCGTCGCATCGATGCCCGTCAGGCGAATGCGAGGACCGACGCCGCGATGCACGGGCAAGTGAAAATGTAGCGCCGCGCCACGGCGATTCGCGACGTCCCGGCTAAGCGTTCGCGGTAGTCCATCATGCGCGCGTCGACGCCGGCGCGCCCGCATTGCGCCAACCGCCGCCCACTCGCCGCAACGGAAATCGGCCGGCGATGCGGCTGCCCCCTTGCTTCTCGACGCCCCCGCTTCTCGCCGCCCTCATGTGCCGCCGCGCGACTCGAAGAATCCGGCCCCCGGCGTCACCCGCCCGAGCCGCCGAGCCCGGTTCGGCCGAGCCGGGTTCAGCTCAGCAACCCGAGCATCGCCGCGCGCACGACGGCGGCCGTCTTGTTCGCGGTCCTGAGCTTCAGGATCGCATTCTTTACGTGGAAGTTCACCGTATCGACGGAGATCGCGAGAATCTTCGAGATTTCGCCCGACGTCTTGCCGTCCGCCGCCCACTTGAGCACCTCGACCTCGCGCTCGGTCAGCCCGCGCTCCGGATCGGCCATCAGCTTCGGCAGCATCAGGTGGCCGAGCGCGGCGTGCGCGGTGCGCACGAGCCAGCGCATCCGGTATTCCTTCGCATCGAGCTCCGCCTCCGTCACCGGCTCGCGCGTGCGCACGAGCGCGAGCATGCCCATGCCGCCATACGCGTCGAAGTTCGACTGCGCCCAGCCGAACTTCAGCCCGAACGACTGCGCCTCGACCCACATTTGATGCGCGGACGCAAACAGCGTCTCGTTCAGGACGATCGGCTGCTGCGACCGGCGCCCGTGCGCAAGGATCGGATCGACATCGAGAAAGCCCGCCTCCGCATAGCGGCGCTTCCATTGCTCGGGAAAATTGCTGCGCGTCTCGATTCGCGGCCTGGACACCGGCCACGGCACGCGCAGCCCATACGCGCAGTATTCGAAATCGAGGGCCGTGGCGGCGATTTCGATGCTTCGAAACGCCTCTTCCTCGGATCGCGCTCCGTCCAGCCCCGCGAGCAGATCCTCTGCCCAATTCCCCATCGCCGCCCTCATCGGATCTCCATGTTCGGACAGGCCGAAGTTTCTCGCGCAGCGGTGCGACGCGCCGCATCCGGTGCGGCAATGCGAGGCAAGATCAACCGGCCCGAATGATCAGCGTGTATTTATTTGTGCTTGTGCGGTTTGCGTTTTGGTGCAATTCGATTCGAATTACACATGCGTGGCAACCTTCGGGCAAATGAGATTTTTTCATTCGCCAAAACGGGGCCATACGCTGCTCGAATAGACGAAGGGATCGCTCAATGCTTGTGTGGATTATTCACGCGCGTTGCGCGCGCATCTCAAAAAAAGCCCTTGCTGGAGCCGCTGCGAAGCGAATGACGGATGAATGACGGAGCCTCGTCGGAATGCGGCGATGCATGCGTTGCGCGAGGCTTGCCCGATATCTCGTTCTTCAAATCCACGAGCGCGACGGACGCATTGCGCGCACGACACCGCCCATGTCGAAAGAAAGGAAATGATGCGCGCATCGCGATGCAATGCAATGAGTAACCGGCTTGCGTCATCGGGTAAATGACGCACGCCGCTTGCCGCGCGACCGACGATGAACGCCCATCCGGGCGCGGCGATCCGCGCAAGCGGCGCTCCTGCGCGCGACGGCGCCCTCGTCGCGATACGCAGCGCGCGCCGCGGTGCGATGCGGCCGAGCGCGCGAAGAGCGAAGCCGCGCTTGCGGCATGCCGCAAGCGCAATATGCAGAGACAAATCGGAAGAACAACGCGCGAGCGCGCGGCTACCTACGCGGGCACGCGACGCATGCCCCACACCGCCCATTGCGCGACGGCGAGCAAGCTCGACGCGTCGTTAATCGATCAGTTGGCTGCCGACGATAGCCGGCGCGGCGAGTGCAGCGGGTACAGCGAGTGCAGCGGACACTTGAGCGGACGCGCCGAGCTTCGCGGGCAGCACGGTCACACGCATGAGTTGCGCCATGACGTCGGCGAGCGAAAGCGCGACGCTGCAGTTCGACGTGTCGATCGAGATATCGGGTGCGACGGGCGGCTCGTAAGCGCCCGACACGCCCGTGAACTGCATCAGCCGCCCTTGCTCGGCGCGCGCGTACATGCCCTTCGGATCGCGCGCGCGGCACACTTCGAGCGGCGTCGACACGTAAGTCTCGAAAAAGCCCGTCCCGACGATCGAGCGGGCGAGATCGCGATGCGCCTGCAGCGGCGAAATCGTCGCGACGATCACGATATAGCCCTCGTGCTGAAACAGCTTCGCGACGTGCGCGAAGCGGCGGATGTTCTCCATCCGGTCGGCGTCCGAAAAACCGAGATCGGAGCACAGGCCGGTGCGCAGCGCATCGCCGTCGAGCACGATCGCCTTCGCGCCGCTCTCGAGCAGCCGGTTCAGCAACACGTTCGCCGTCGTCGTCTTGCCGGCCCCCGGCAAGCCCGTCATCCAAACGACCGGGGCGACCGCCTCCGGCGGAAAGCCGCCATTCATATCCATGCGCTAGCCTCTGTCAAACTCTTCCTGACACTCTCAAAGAGTTTAACAACTGATAAGGATCAAAAAAGTGAACTTTCTGTAATATTTCCGCCATATTAATTACGAAAAATTAAACGTACCACCGCAGGATTCATCGGGTCGCCCCAATCGCGTCGAGCGCGCGCCGACGCGCGGCGTGGTGCGCGACGATCGGCAGCGCATAGGTGTCGCCGAGCCGCACGCGCGCCGCCTCGAGCTGCGCGGGCGGCGCGAGCCAAGGCTCGTGGATCGCGCTCGACGGCAAGCCGGCGAGCTCGGGCACCCAGCGCCGCACGTACGCGCCGTCCGGGTCGAACTTCTTGCCCTGCACGACCGGATTGAAGATCCGGAAATAAGGCGCGGCGTCCGCGCCGCAGCCCGCAACCCACTGCCAGTTCGCCGCGTTCGACGCGGCGTCCGCATCGACGAGCGTGTCCCAGAACCACGCTTCGCCTTCCCGCCAGTCGATCAGCAGATGCTTGACGAGGAACGACGCGCACACCATTCGCGCGCGGTTATGCATCCAGCCCGTCGTCCATAGCTCGCGCATGCCCGCGTCGACGAACGGATAGCCCGTGGCGCCGCGCCGCCATGCGGCGAGCGCCGCGGGATCGTCGCGCCACGGCATCCCGTCGAGATTGTGGCGCAGGTTGCGGCGCGGCAGATCCGGGAAGCGGTACAGTTGTCCGTAGCAGAACTCCCGCCAGCCGAGCTCGCCGAGAAACTTGTCGAGATCCGCCTGCGTCGCCGCGCCGTACGCGTGCGCATCGACCGCCGCATGCCAGATCTGCCGCACGGACAGGTTGCCGAAGCGCACGTACGGCGACAGGCGGCTCGTCGACGCGATGCCCGGCCGGTCGCGCTCGGTCGCGTAGCCGCCGAGCCGGCTGTCGACGAACGCGCGCAGCAGGCGGTGCGCGGCGTCCTCGCCGCAGCGCCACGCGTCGCGCAAGCCGCCCGTCCAATCCGGGCGCGTCGGCAAAAGCGCGAGCGCATCGAGCATGACCTGCCGCTGCGCGATCCCGTGCGGCGGCGCGCAGCCGCTCAAGCGCAGCGGCGCGGCGAGCGGCGCCGCATGCACGCCGCGCCGCAGCGCCGCGCGCCAGTATGCGCCGAACACCTGATACGGATGGCCTGACTCGGCGACGACGTCGCCCGGCTCGAACAGCAGGCTCGCGTTGAACGTCTCGACCGTGACGCCGCGCGCTTCGAGCAACGTCTGCACCGCATTGTCGAGCGCGCGCTCGGCGAGCGCATAACGGCGGTTCCAATAGACCGCGCTCGCGCCGAGCGCCGCGACGAACGAAGCGATCGCGTCGGCCGCGTCGCCGCGCAGCAGCACGAGCCGGCTGCCCAGCTCGGCGAGCGCGGCGTCGAGCGCGCGCAGCGATCCGTGCAGCCACCAGCGCGCCGCGCCGCCCAGCGGTCGCGCGCCGGCGCGCTCGTCGAACACGTAGACGCCGATCACCGGACGTCCCGACTCGGCGGCGCACGCGAGCGCGGGATGATCGGACACGCGCAGATCGTCGCGAAACCAGACGACGGCGCAAGCGCTCGGAGCGAATGCTGACAATGGATAGGCCCGCAGAAAGAAAAACGAAAGATCGTCAACTCGAATCGCATCGAGCCCCTCGCGGCGCGGAATCGGCGAATCCCGCTCGCCTTGCGGGGCAATCTCGTTCAGTATCGATCTTTCATGATCCCTGCGTCGCCCCTCAATATACGGAATTACCCTCGGTTTTATCCGTTATTTGTTCAGCAATTGCGGAATACGCGGACGTTTGAATCACGGCCCGACGCTAGCGACGCGGCGGCGCGCGCCGGCCGAGCCGTCGTTTGGAGGTCGCGCCCTAATCCGAATGTTTGGCTGAACGATAATTGAGCACGTATAAATCAGCGCAACGGGCATGAACTCGTCGGCGCGAATGGCAATCGCTTGCGCACGTATTAAATCGGAGCACAACAAAATCGGTACCCAACTTGGAGGGAGACAATGGCAATTCCGCAACCGGCTTCGGCGGCCTGGACCGACACGAAACGCTATGGGTGGCTGCTCGGCGCGCTGACGATCACGCTGCCGCTCCTCGCCGCGCTCCTCGCGCTGTGGACCGGCTGGCACATCTTCTGGTGGTTCGGGCCGCTGTTCGCGTTCGGCGTCATCCCGGTGCTCGACCTGCTGATCGGCGTCGACAGCGAGAATCCGCCCGAATCCGTCGTGTCGCAGCTCGAAAGCGATCGCTACTACCGCTACGTCGTCTATCTCGCGACCTTCATCGTCTACGTCGCCTTCGCGGGCGCGATATGGATCGTCGCGACGAAATCGCTCGCGTGGTACGACTATCTCGGCTTCGCGCTGTCGCTCGGCGCGGCGACGGGCATCTCGATCAACACCGCGCACGAGCTCGGCCACAAGACGAGCCCCTTCGAGCGCTGGCTCGCGAAGATCACGCTCGCGCCAGTTGCGTACGGCCACTTCTTCGTCGAGCACAATCGCGGCCATCACGTGCGCGTCGCGACGCCGAACGATCCGGCGAGCGCGCGCTACGGCGAATCGTTCTGGGTGTTCCTGCCGCGCACCGTGACCGGCAGCGTCGCATCCGCGTGGCGGCTCGAACGGGAGCGTCTCGCACGCGGCGGCCGCTCGGTCTGGACATGGCGCAACGAAGTGCTGCAGGCGTGGGCGATGACGGTCGCGCTGTGGGGCGCCGCGATCGCGTTCGGCGGCGCGAAGGTGATTCCGTTCCTGCTGATCCAGGCGGCCTACGGCGCGTCCCTGCTCGAGGTCGTGAACTACGTCGAGCACTACGGGCTCGGCCGCAAGCAGTTGCCGACCGGGCGCTACGAACGTTGCACGCCGCAGCATTCGTGGAACAGCAATCACGTCGTGACGAATCTGTTCCTCTATCAGTTGCAGCGCCACGCCGATCATCACGCGAATCCGACGCGCTCGTATCAGGCGCTGCGGCACTTCGACGATTCGCCGCAACTGCCCGCCGGCTACGCGGCGATGATCCTGCTCGCCTACGTGCCGCCGCTGTGGTTCAGCGTGATGAATCCGCGCGTGGTCGCGCATTACGGCGCGAACATGGCGCAATCGAACATCAAGCCGTCGATCCGGCAGAAGGTGCTCGCGGATCTCGCGATCGCGAACACATGACGATTCCGCGACGACTCGGGCCGCCGTCAAGCACGGCGGCCCGTCGAGCGGTGAGCGTCGTGCGGTGAGCGGTGAGCGATGAGCGGTGAGTGTCGTGCGACGTGCGGCGAGCGGCGAGCGGCGGCAGGACGGATCACATGCGCGGCCGCGTGCCCGTCGCCCGAATCGGATATCGCTTGATTTTCGTCAAGCGGACATCACGCTGCGGCGCTTTCGTTCGCGCGCCATCGCATCGCTCCTGCGCTTTTCCCCCTTCTTCGCATAGCCGGCTGCCGCTTCTTCGCCGGCATCCGGCAACACATCTCGCCCATCGCATCGCGCCGACTATGATCGGATCGCGTCGCGCCCGTTCCGACTGAATCGCGTCTTCCGAACTGCGCGACGCGCGGCTCATCCGCGCCGCATATTGCCGGCGTCGCGCGCGCTCGCCGAGCCGTGCCCAACCCGCGCGGCGGCATCGCGCCGGGCCGCGACCAATTGACACGCCGTCTTTCCCGCCACGCCCCGCGACCCAATATCGGCGCGCCTTCGCGACCGGCCGCGCGCGTGGCGTAACGCCGTCGCGCCGCCCTGTCGCGGCATCGAGCCTTTACAAGCGCGTGGCCGTCTCATACCATCCCCTTAAACATACATTATTTGTACATGTTTAATCGACGGCCCGTTGCGCCGCCGTCGCATTGAACGTTTTCTCCACATCCCACCCTCTTGAAAGGAGAGAGGTCATGCGCTCCACACGTCGTCTATGGACATGGCTCGGGCTCGTCTGCCTCACGTCATTCGCCGTCCTGCTATGGCTCGGCAGAGACATCTATCTCACCGCACCGCCGATTCCGAACGCGGTCGTCAGCGAAAATGGGCGCGTCATTTTCACTGGCGAGCAGATCAGGCGCGGTCAACAAGTATGGCTCGCGTCGGGCGGCCAGCAGCTCGGCACCGTCTGGGGCCACGGCAGCTACGTCGCGCCGGACTGGTCGGCGGACTGGCTGCACCGCGAGGCGCTCGAGCTGCGCGACGCATGGGCGCGCCAGCAATTCGGCGCGCCTTACGCGAAGCTGTCCGTCGAACAGCAAGGGCTGCTCGATGCACGCCTGAAGCATGAAATGCGCGCGAACCGCTACGACGCCGCGAGCGATCGCATCACGCTGTCGGACGCACGCGCGGCCGCGGTGCTGCGCGTTGCCGAGCACTACGAAGCATTGTTCGGCGCCGATCCGTCGCTCGACACGCTGCGCGAGCAATACGCGATGACATCGGGCTCGGTGCCGGGCGCAGCCGATCGCACCGCGCTCGCGTCGTTCTTCTTCTGGTCCGCGTGGTCGGCGACGACCGACCGCCCGGGCGAAACGAACGTCACGTATACGAACAACTGGCCGCACGAGCCGCTCGTCGGCAACACGCCGACGGCCGCGAACGGCATGTGGTCGATCGCGAGCGTGGTCATCCTGCTCGGCGCGATCGCCGGCATGATCTGGTATCACACCGCGCACGGCGAACACGACGCGCCGCTCGCCGTGCCGACGAACGATCCGCTCTTCAACGTGAAGGCGACGCCGTCGATGCGCGCGACGAAGAAGTATTTCTACGTCGTGATCGGCCTGCTGCTCACGCAGGTCTTCATGGGCGCGATCACCGCGCACTACGCGGTCGAAGGCCACAGCTTCTTCGGCATTCCGCTCGCGGACGTGATGCCGTGGATCGTGAGCCGCACGATCCATACGCAGTTCGGCGTGCTCTGGATCGCGACCGCGTGGCTCGCGACGGGCCTCTACATCTCGCCGTTGCTCTCGGGCCAGGAGCCGAAGCTGCAGAAGCTCGGCGTCGACGTGCTGTTCTGGGCGCTGATCTTCATCGTCGTCGGCTCGACCGTCACGGGCTGGCTCGGCACGCTCAAGCATCTCGGCACCAACTTCTCGTTCTGGATCGGCAATCAGGGGCTCGCGTACACGAGCATGGGCCGCGTCTGGCAGATCCTGCTCTTCGTCGGCCTGCTGTTCTGGCTGTTCCTGATGGGGCGCGCGCTGATGCCCGCGCTGCGGAACAAGGCGACCGAAGGCCGCGGCCTGATCGGCATGGTGTTCCTGTCCGCCGCGTGCATCGGGCTCTTCTATGCGTCGTCGCTCGCGTGGGGGCAAAACACGCACTACTCGATGATCGAGTACTGGAGATGGTGGCTCGTGCACCTGTGGGTCGAGGGCTTCTTCGAAGTGTTCGCGACCGCGGTGATCGCCCTCATCTTCGCGCGCCTCGGCCTCATCCGCTTCGAAAGCGCGAATCGCGCGATCGTGATGGAAACGATCGTGTTCCTGTTCGGCGGCATTCTCGGCACGCTCCACCATCTGTACTTCACCGGCACGACGACGTCGATCATCGCCGTGGGCGCCGTGTTCTCCGCATGCGAAGTGGTGCCGCTCGCGCTCATCGGCCTCGAAGGCTGGCAGACGTATCGCAAGTCGCAAGCCGCGCCGTGGGTCCAGTCGTACAAGTGGGCGATCCTCTGCTTCGTTGCCGTCGGCGTGTGGAACACCGTCGGCGCGGGGCTGCTCGGCTTCTCGATCAACCCGCCGATCTCGCTCTACTACGTGCAAGGCCTGAACATGACGCCCGCGCACGGCCACGCCGCGCTGTTCGGCGTGTACGGGATGCTCGGCATCGGCCTGATGCTGTTTTGCCTGCGCGGCATGTCCGCCCGCAACGCGTGGAGCGACGGCCTGCTCAAGCCCGCGTTCTGGCTGCTGAACGTCGGCCTCTTCATGATGGTGTTCATGTCGATCCTGCCGTCGGGCATCTATGAAGCGTACGCGAGCGTGACGAAGGGCCTCTGGTACGCGCGCTCGCCGGAGGTCGTGCATGCGCCGATCATGAACGCGCTCGTATGGCTGCGCGTGCCGGGCGACGTCGTGTTCGCGTTCGGCGTGCTGTATCTCGGCTGGTTCGCGCTTCGCCTGCTGCGCCGTCCCGCGCCGTCGCAGCCCGACGAGCGCACAGTCGGTCAGGCCGCGCAACGCACGTAAGCATCGCAACCTCGGGCCGGCCGCGCACGACGCGCGGCCGGCCCGCTCCCCTCCCCTCTCCGTTCGGGGACTACCATGTCCGATTCCTCAGCAACCCGAAACGAAACGCCGGACGAGCTCGCGCTGCGCGACGCGCTGCGGGCCGTCATCGATCCGGAGATCGGCGTCAACATCGTCGACCTCGGTCTCGTCTACCGGATCGAGCGTACCGGCGAGCGCATCGTCGTGACGATGACGATGACGTCGCCCGCCTGTCCGATGGCGGGCGTCGTGATCGACGACGTGCAGGCGACGCTCGGCGAGATCACGTCCGATGTGCTGGCCGTGGACGTCGATCTCGTCTGGGAGCCGCCATGGGCGCCCAAGATGATGAGCGACGCCGCCCGCGAGCAGATGGGCTGGCCGATCGCCTAGCGCGCCCGACGACTTCGACGCGATCCCGACGCGATGCCGACCGCCATGCTGCCGACCGCTTCGCCCGCCCGCCCGATCGTTCGCGCCGCTGCGGGCGCCGTCATCGTCGCGCTGCTCGCGTGCGGCGTCGCGACGGGCCTCGCGCGGCTCGGCGCGCCCGCCCCCGCGCACGCCGTGTCGAAGCTCGCGTGGCACGGCGTGCTGATGATCCCCGTGTTTTTCGGCGCGGTCATCGGCATCGAGCGCGCGGTCGCGCTCGGCACGCGCTGGGCGTATCTCGCGCCGGCGGCGGCCGTCGCGGCCGGCGTCGCATTGCTCGCGGGCGCGCCGCCTGCGTTCGCCGCCATGCTGCTGGTCGGCGCGGCGAGCGTCGCGCTCGCCGTCGGCGCCGCGGTGCTGCGACGGCAAGCCGCGCTGTTCCTGTGGGTGCTCGCCGCGAGCGTCGCATGCTGGTGGGCGGGCAACGTCGTCTGGCTGCTGACGGGCGATCCGTTTTCGGCCGTCGCCTGGTGGCTCGCGTTCCTGATCCTGACGATCGCCGCCGAGCGGCTCGAACTCACGCGCGTGCGCCCGCTGCCGCGCGGCGCGAGCGCGTGCTTCTGCGGCATCGCCGCGCTGCTGCCCGCGGCCGCCGCGCTCGCGCCCTGGCAGCCGCTGCCCGCACTGCGGCTGTTCGGCGCGGGCGAGCTGCTGCTCGCCCTGTGGCTGATCCGCTACGACATCGCGCGCCGCACGGTGCGCCAGCGCGGCCTCACGCGCTTCATCGCCGTCTGCCTGCTATCGGGCTACGGCTGGCTCGCCGTGAGCGGCGCGCTCGGCCTGGACGGCGCGCTCGCCCCCGGCCATCCGGCGCACGACGCCGCGCTGCACGCGCTCACGCTCGGCTTCGTGTTCTCGATGATCCTCGGGCACATGCCGATCATCGTGCCGGCCGTCGCGCGGCTGCGCGTCGCGTACCGGCCGTTCTTCTATGCGCCGCTCGCACTGCTGCACGCGACCGTCGCACTGCGCGTCGCGGGCGGGCTCCTCGATGCGTTCGCATTGCGGCGCGCGGGCGGCGAAGCCGCCGCCGTCGCGATCGCAAGCTTCGCTGCGACACTCGCGATCGGCGTCGCGCTCGCGCGCCGCTCGCGCGCGAAGACGCGCCGCGACGGCGCCGAGCGCTCCATCTAGCCCGCCGCGCGCGCGGCGTCAACGGCCCGACGCCGCGGCCTTGCGCGCGAACAAGGCCGCGACCGTGCAATCTTGTCGCAGCGCATGCGCGCGTTTCTTCTTTATGATGCATGTAGAAAGCAACATATCGAAAAGGGGAACGTCATGCTGCTCGCCCGCTCGACCGAGCGCAACGCGCGCTCGCAGCCCGACGGCCGCCGCGCCTCGCTGTGGTCGACCGGCTTCCGGCCCTTCTACCTAGGCGGCGCATGCTTCGGCGCGATCGCGATGCTCGCGTGGCTAGGCGCGCTCGCGGGCCACGACTGGGCGGGCCACGCGCCGCCGACGAGCGGCCTCTTCTGGCATGCGCATGAAATGATCTTCGGCTTCGGCGGCGCGATCGTGTCCGGCTTCCTGCTGACGTCGGTGCGCACGTGGACGTCGACGAATCCCGCGCAAGGCCCGTCGCTCGTCGCGCTGTGGCTGCTGTGGCTCGCCGGCCGCGTGCTGATGTGGACGGGGCCCGGCTGGCTCGCGGCCGCCGTCGACGTCGCGTTTCTGCCGGCGATCGCGTATGCGCTCATCCGTGCGTTGATCGGCGCGAAAAATCGGCATGGCATCTTCCTGCCCGTCGCGCTCGGCATGCTCGCCGCGCTCAACGCGCTCTTTCACCTGTGGATTCGGCTCGGACACGCCGACTGGGCGCTGCGCTGCGCCGATCTCGCCGCGGGGCTGCTCGTGCTCTTCATCGTCATCATCGGCGGACGCATCATCCCGTCGATCACGACGGCCGCGCTGCCGGAACTGCCCGTCAGGCAGTGGCGGATCGTCGAATCGTCCGTGATGTCGGTCACGCTCGCCGCGCTCGTCGCCGATGCGGCCGGCGCGCCGGCGCCGGCGATCGCCGCGCTCGCGTGGACGGCCGCCGCGCTGCATGCGGCGCGGCTCGCCGGCTGGCGCTTCTGGGCGACCGGGCGACGGCCGATGCTGTCGATCCTGCATGTCGCCTATGCGTCGATCGCCGCCGGCTTCGCGCTGACGGCTTTGAGCGCGCATGGGCTCGTCGCGCATTCGCTCGCGCTGCATACGTTCACGACGGGCGCGATCGGCTGCGCGATCGTCGGGATGATCACGCGCACCGCGCTCGAGCATACCGGACGCGAGCTTGCCGCAAGCGCCGTCGAACGCATCTGCTACGGGCTCCTGATCGTCGCGACGCTCGCGCGCGTCCTCGGCCCCTGGCTCGTTCCCGCCGCGACGGCGCAGTGGCTCGTCGTCGCGGGAATCGGCTGGAGCGCCGCGCTGCTCGTCTATCTCGCCCGCTATGCCGTGTTCTTGATGTCGCCGGCCATGGCCGCGCCCGGATCGGACACGAGCTCCGGCAGCTAAGCCAAGCGTTGCCGCGCGGCGACGCGCGTCGTACGCGGTTGCTTCCGGCGAAGGCTCTCGCCGGCAGTCGTCATGCGAAGCACGCACGTTCGATCGAATAAGGACCGACGGGTTGGTCGTCGCGCCGCCGTCGCGCATGCAGCGATCCGACGTCGGCAATGATGCAGTGACGCGTTCGCCCCGCGCGCGCGAAACGCACACCATGCCCGAACATGGCGCGCCGTCGCGGACGAATCGTCACGCACGCCGGCAATGACGCGCGCGAAACACCCGCGATTCGCAGTTCGCGCTCCGCACGCATCCGGATGCGGAGCCATCGCACATCGCGCGCGCCCGATCTTCACGGCATGCTTGCGCCGCGCGCCCGCTCGTGTCCGTCGTTCACCTCAGCGCGACGCATCCCGCCACGCGCTCGCCCGTCGCGCCGGCAATCCGCGCGGCCCGACCGCCCATGTCGCACCCCTAATTCACCCCGGCTTAATCGCCGTCAAGCACACACCAAACTTCGCGGAATCGCCGTTGACCCATACAACATCTGGTATTTAGCATTCATCCCGTCACCAGATTTTGTGCCACCAACGAGAGAGGCCCACGTTGTCCGAGACCATGCTCCCCCACGCCGCGTCGAATCCGGCGTCGCGCGACAAGCCGCTGATCGACGTCGAATCGTCGATCAACGAATACCTGCAGCGGCAGGACTGGCGCGTCAACGCAAACGCGAACCAGGGCTATTCGCTCGGCGGCCTGATCCTGAACGTGTCCGGCAAGGTGATCGCGAATTACTGGCTGAGCCACGTGTATCCGGGCGAGATCGGCGAAGCGCACCGCAACGCGGACCTGCACATCCACGATCTCGACATGCTGTCCGGCTATTGCGCGGGCTGGTCGCTGCGCACGCTGCTCGCCGAAGGCCTGAACGGCGTGCCCGGCAAGGTCGAATCGGGCCCGCCGAAGCACATGTCGAGCGCGGTCGGCCAGATCGTGAATTTTCTCGGCACCTTGCAAAACGAATGGGCGGGCGCGCAGGCGTTCAGCTCGTTCGACACGTACATGGCGCCGTTCGTGCGCCGCGACGCGCTCACCTACGCCGAAGTCCGGCAGTACGTCCAGGAACTGATCTACAACCTGAACGTGCCGTCGCGCTGGGGCACGCAGACGCCGTTCACGAACCTGACGTTCGACTGGATCTGCCCGGAGGACCTGCGCGAGCAGGTGCCCGTGATCGCCGGCGAGGAGACGCCGTTCGCTTACGGCGATCTACAGGCCGAAATGGACATGATCAACCGTGCGTACATCGAAGTGATGCAGGCAGGCGATGCGGCGGGCCGCGTGTTCACGTTCCCGATTCCGACCTACAACATCACGGCCGATTTCGACTGGCACAGCCCGAACGCCGAGCGCCTGTTCGAGATGACCGCGCGCTACGGCCTGCCGTACTTCCAGAACTTCATCAATTCGGAGTTGAAGCCGAACATGATCCGCTCGATGTGCTGCCGTCTTCAGCTCGACCTGCGCGAGCTGATGAAGCGCGGCAACGGGCTCTTCGGCTCGGCCGAGCAGACGGGCTCGATCGGCGTCGTCACCGTGAATTGCGCGCGGCTCGGCCATCTGCACGCGGGCGACGAGCGCGCGCTGCTCGCGCGGCTCGACGAGCTGCTCGACTACGGCAAGGACAGCCTCGAGATCAAGCGCGAGGTGATCCAGCGTCACATGGACAACGGCCTCTTCCCGTATACGAAGCGCTATCTCGGCACGCTGCGCAATCATTTCTCGACGCTCGGCGTCAACGGCATCAACGAGATGATCCGCAATTTCACCCACGATGCGCATGACCTGACGACCGACTGGGGCCACGCGTTCGCGCTGCGCCTGCTCGATCACGTGCGCGCGCGCATCGTCGAGTACCAGGAGGAAACCGGCCACATGTACAACCTCGAGGCGACGCCCGCCGAAGGCACGACGTATCGCTTCGCGAAGGAAGACCGCCGCCGCTATCCGGACATTCTGCAGGCGGGCACGCCGCAGATGCCGTACTACACGAACTCGTCGCAACTGCCGGTCGGCTTCACCGACGATCCGTTCGAGGCGCTCGAGCGGCAGGACGATCTGCAGCGCAAATACACGGGCGGCACGGTGCTGCATTTGTACATGACCGAGCCGCTTTCGTCGGCCGACGCGTGCCGCACGCTCGTCAAGCGCGCGCTCACCCGTTTCTCGCTGCCGTATCTGACCGTCACGCCGACGTTCTCGATCTGCCCGACGCACGGCTATCTCGCCGGCAGCCACCCGTTTTGCCCGAAGTGCGACGAAGCGCTGCTGCGTCGCAAGTTGTCTCAATCCCAACCGATGGAAGCCTGAACATCATGACGACGCTGAAAACCAACGACCAAGCCGCCCTCGCCGCGATCGCGCTGTCCGACGACGAGCGCCAGCCGTGCGAGATCTGGACTCGCGTGATGGGCTACCACCGCCCTATGTCGTCGTTCAACGTCGGCAAGAAAGGCGAATTCCACGAGCGTAAGTACTTCCGCGAACGCGAGTCGAGCGACGTCGCGTTGCGCGCCGCGGCGTAAACGCCCGGCCCGCGCGATGAACCTCGCCCTCGCCCGGCGTCATCCGCTCAAGGTGGGCGGGCTCGTCCCGTTCACCGCGACCGATTATCCCGGCCGGTTCGCCGCGGTCGTGTTCGTGCAGGGCTGCCCATGGCGATGCGGATATTGTCACAACCCGCATCTGCAGGCGCGCTCGCAACCCGCCGCGATCGAATGGGACGCGCTGCTCGCGTTCCTCGCGCGCCGCGTCGGCCTGATCGACGCCGTGGTGTTCAGCGGCGGCGAGCCGTCGATCGATCCGGCGCTCGCCGCGTCGATCGACGACGTGAGGCGGCTCGGCTTCAAGGTCGGCATGCACAGCGCGGGAACGCATCCGCGGCGGCTCGCGCACCTGCTGCCGTCGCTCGACTGGATCGGGCTCGACGTGAAGGCACCGTTCGACGACTACGCGCACACGACGCACGTGCGTACGAGCGGTGGCCACGCGCGGCGGAGCCTCGAAGCGGTGCTCGCAAGCGGCGTCGCGTACGAATGCCGGACGACCGCGCATCCCGACCTGCTGCCGGAGCCCGCGCTGCTGCGGCTCGCCCATGAACTCGCCGATCTCGGCGTCGAGAATTACGTGCTGCAAGTGTTTCGCGCGCAGGGATGCGGCGACAGCACGCTGAATGCCACGCCGGTCATCGGCTATCCGAGCGATGCATTGCTCGGCAGGCTCGATCGCCTGTTCGCGAATTTCGCGGTTCGACGCGGTTGAATCGGCGCGCATGCGATCTGCGTCCATGCGATCGCGTGCGCGCGAGCGGTGAAATCAAAGGTGCGCCCCGAGCGCAAGATGCACTCTGCAACGACGACTCCGAGGGCGCTTTCGCCGCATGCGACGCATGCGTCGATCCCACCGCTCGATTGCCGAGCGAGCCAGACGCCGACAAGCCGCCCGCGATGCTCCCGAACGAAATCACACCTTGTCTTGCAGTGCGGCATCCGCGCGCTCGTCGACGCGCGCGGCGCCGTCATGCGCGTGCTCGCGCCCGCATCGCGCGAGCCGCAACGCTTCGCCGCGCGCGAGCGCAAAAATGCGCTTCGCGTCGGCCGGGTCGAAGTCCTCGTGAAAGCGCTTCCTGACGCCGTGCTCGCCGAGTTGCACATGCGCGTCCGGCGCGATCCCGTGCCGCCCGAGGCTTTTTTTCGCGCACACGAGCGGGCAACCGTCGATCGCGATAATCGGCCGGCCCGAATGCGCGAGCTTCAACAGCGACGGCACGTCGCCGCCGACGCCCGCGATGCACGACATCTCCGCGTCGCCGCTACGGTCGAGCCGCACCGCGACGTGATTCGCGAGTTGCGCGACGTTCGAACATCCCGAGCACGAATAGACGATCGGCAGCGTCTTCGTTTCGTTCTTCATTCCGCTCTCCTGAACGAGCGCTCCCCGGATTGCGCGCCTATCAGTCCGGCATTCCGCCGCGCTCGATCGGCCGCGAACGGAACAGCCGCGCCGGCAGCCACTGATCGAACGAGAACGCCGACAGATCGATCGCGTCGAGCGAATTCTTCACGAGCAACCCGAGCTCGGTGTCGCCTTCCATCGTCAGGCGCCGGCTGAAGAACAGCGTGTCCGGATCTTCGCGGCGTTGCGACAGCAGATAGAAATCGTATGCGGTCGCGCCGATCGTCAAGTCGACGTCGCGTCGGCCGGACAGCGCGGAAAACGCGCCGCGCCGGCAGACGAAATCGAACGCGACGCCCGCGTCCTTCACTTCGATGCGCAGCGGGCGATCCTCCAGCAGCGCGAGCGTCTCCGCGGGCAAATGCTTGCGCAGCACGAGATTGATCCCGCCCGCGAACAGCAGCGCCCCCGGATACGCGGGCAGTTTCGACAGCAGCTTGCCGACCATGGGCGGCAATTGATAGATCGCGGCATTCATCACGGAATCCTCACAAACCAATCGGAAGCGGCGCGGCACGGGCCGCGCCGACGCTTCAGCGCACGACGCGCTCGAGGCCCGGCTTGCCGTGCCAATAGCCGTTGCACGACGCTTCCGGCATCCGCTCGTGCAGCGCCGCGAGCGCGTCGCGCGCATTCGTGCGGCCGCTCAGCACGCCGTGGAACGCATCGATCACGTCGCCCATGTGCTGCGATTGCGGGCTGAGCCTCACGACGTCGACGTTCAGCGCACGCAGCGCGTCGATCTCGTCGATCAGGTTGTAGACGCGCGCGGATTGCGTCGAGATGCCGTTGAGCACGAGAAACGGCTCGCCTTCGCGCGTGTGCAGCGGCAAGCCGTCCGGATGCTCCATGCATACGTACTGGCAGTTGTCCTTCGGAAAATTGCGGTTCCGCGCGGTGAAGCAGCGCGCGGAAAACGCGAGCGGAATGCGCCCGTACGCGAACACTTCGGTTTCCAGATGCTCGGCACGCTCGGCCTGCATGCTCGCGAGGCCCGCCTCGCTCATCTCGGGCGGCATCACCCAGCGCCGCGCGCCGAGTTCCGCGAGCATCGCGAGCGTCGGCGGGTTGTAGACGTTGAGCCACGGCCCGGCGACGAACGCGCGCCGCGCGCTGCAGCGCACGGCGCCCATGTCGTTCGCCTCGACCAGATAGCGGCCGTTCTCGACGATCTCGCGCATCGTCTTCAGATCGCGGCCCGATTCGAGCAGCACCTGCGTCGACAGCACGACCTCCTTGCCCGCCTCGGCCAGCATGTCGGCAATCTCGAGCCAGTCCGCTGCGCGCAGTTCGTGGCGGCGCGAGCAAACGGTTTCGCCGAGATAGACGATGTCGACGGGCGTCTCCGACATCGCCTGATAGAACTGCATCGTCGCGACGCGCGGCCAGTAGTACTGCACCGGCCCCAAAGCAATTTTCATGATCCTCGCTCCCGCATTCAGGCGTGCGCCGTCGTGCGTGTCATTTCCACGGCCGGTGATAAGCGCCGAGCGTATGCTGCTGCCCTTCCGCGACCTTGTTCAATTCCGTCATCCATGCGGGCTTCACGTAGTAGCGCGCAAGGTTCGCCGCGCACTGATCGATCGCGTCGCGCCACACGCGCGTCACCTGCGCGACGTATGCGGGGCTGCGCTGGCGTCCCTCGATCTTGATCGCGCGTATGCCGATCTGCATTAGCTTCGGCAGCAGCTCCAGCGTATTCAGGCTCGTCGGCTCCTCGATCGCGTAGTAGCTTTCGTCCGCGACGGTGAAGCGGCCCTTGCAGAGCGTCGGATAACCGGCGTTCTCGCCGTCTTCGTAGCGATCGATCAGCACGCCGTTGAGCCGCGATTCGAGGCCGTCCGGCGTTTTCTGCCAGCGCACCGCCTTCGCCGGCGAGCACACGCCGCGCGTGTTCGGCGATTCGCCCGTCGCGTACGACGACAGCGCGCAGCGCCCCTCGACCATCACGCACAGGCTGCCGAAACCGAACACTTCGATTTCGACCGGCGTGTTCTCGGCCACCTGCTCGACCTGCGTGAGCGACAGCACGCGCGGCAGCACCGCGCGCGCGATGCCGAAATGCTCGTGATAGAAATTGATCGCCTCGTAGTTCGTCGCGGAGCCCTGCACCGACAGGTGCAGCCGCAGCGCCGGATAGCGTTCGTGCGCGAAGCGCATGAGCCCCGGATCGGCAACGATGATCGCGTCGACGCCCGCGTCGGCCGCGCGGCCCACCGCTTCGCGCCAGGCCGTCCAGCCGTCCGGCTGCGGATACGTGTTGAGCGCGACGAGCACCTTGCAACCGCGCTCGTGCGCGTAGCGAATGCCGGTGTCGATCGCCTGCGCGTCGAAGTTCAGGCCGGCGAAGTTGCGCGCGTTCGTCGCGTCGCGAAAACCGAGATACACGCAGTTCGCGCCGTTGTCGACCGCGGCCTTCAGCGCGGGCAGGCTGCCCGCCGGACACACGAGTTCGATCGGCACGGCGCCTGTCGCGATGTGACTGCTTTGCGTCATGGCATGACGGCTCCATCAAGGAAACGAAAAACCGCTCGCGGCATGCCGTCGAGCGGCGAGAACGGGCGTCGCCCGAAGCGAAGCACCTTCAGCCGAGCGCGGGCAGCGGCACGCAAGCCGGCTCGGGCGAGACGACCGCGGCGGCCGCGCGCTTCACGCCCGTCAACAGATAGTCGATCAGCTCGCGCACCGAACGGATCTCGTGGCCGAACGGCAAAATCTCCGAGCCGCGGAAGAACAGGCCGCGCTTGATGTCGCCCGCGAGCGCGAACGCGAGCCGCGTATCGATGCAGAACTGGCCGTGCTTCGCGATGCCGTCGCGCAGCCCGCATTGCTGCAGGCAATCGAAGCCGACGAGGCATTTGCGCGGCTTCGCCGCGCGCTGCAGCTTCTTTTCCCGCTCCAGATAGTTCGCGAGCCACGGCGTGCGCACCGCGCGCGCCGGCAGGCCCGCGACGCTCATGAACGTGACGATGTCGTCGGGCCCCGCTTCCACGAGCACTTTCTTGAAGTTCGGATGCGCATCGCCCTCTTCCGTCACCGCGAACGGCGTGCCGAGCTGCACCGCGCTCGCGCCGAGCGCGAACAATTGCCGCACTTGCTCGTGGCTGTGAATGCCGCCCGCCGCGATGAGCGGAATGCGCTCGCGCTCGATGCCGAGCTCCTTGAACAGCTCGAACGTACCTTCGAGCACTGCGGGAAACGCGAAATTCGGATTGTTCAGGCTGTCGGTCGTCGGCGCGCCGAGATGGCCCGCCGCGTAGCGCGGGTTCTCGATGACGACGGCGTCGGGCAGGCGATTCTTGCGCATCCACTTCTTCAGCACGAGCCCGATGCCGCGCGCGTCCGACAGGATCGGAATCAGCGCGACATCCGGAAAATCGGCGGCGAGCTCAGGCAAATCGAGCGGCAGGCCCGCGCCGACGACGACCGCATCCGCGCCGCTCTCGCACGACTGGCGCACGTAGGACGCGTATTCGGACAACGCGCGCATCACGTTGACGGCGACGAGCCCGCAGCCGTTCGCGAGCGACTTCGCCGCGCGAATCTCGCGATCGAGCGCCTCGAGATTCGCCGCATCGATGAGCGCGCGATCGCGCGAGCGGCCGGTGCGCGCCATCAGGTCCGGATGATGCCGACGCAGGTCGACGCTCGAGATCGTGCCGCACGCGCCGAGCGACGCGACGGTGCCGGCAAGCCGGTGCGCGGACACGCCGACGCCCATCCCGCCTTGCACAATCGGCAGCAGCGACCTGCCCTTGATTACGAGATTCTTGAATACGGTTTTGGCGACGGACACGGCAAATTCCTGAAAGGGGCGGCTTACGCCCGGTGCGTAAGTGTGCGGCCGAACCCGTTTCCGTCGCCTTAATCCGCGTCAAGGTCTCTGCCCGGATCGACGACCAATCCGGGGTTATGATCAGAATACCGAAACATGGCTGCGGCGCGGCGCCGCGCCGTGCCATTGCGGCGGCGCCGAGCGCGCCCTTCGTGCGCGTTCGCGACGCCTTTCTCAGCCGACATGCTTCCCGCCATGCAGCGCAAACTCGAACTCGACAATTCTCCCGCGCTGAGCGCGCCGCTGCGCTTTTTCGCAAGCGCGCCGCTCTTCGCGATCGCCGCGGCCGGCGTGCTGCTGTGGGCGGGACCGGACGCGTTCGCGTCGCGCTGGTCGCCGTATGCGCTCGCGCTCACGCACCTCGTCGCGCTCGGCATGCTCGCGTCGACGATGATCGGCGCGATGATCCAGATCATGTCGGTCGCGACGGGCATTCGGATTGCGTCGCCCGTCGCAAGCGCGACCGCGATCCACGCGTGCCTGGTGCTCGGCACGCTGCTGCTCGCGGCCGCGTTCGCGTGCCGGGCCCCCGCGCTGTTCGCCCCTGCCGCGCTGCTGCTCGGCGCCGCGTTCCTGGGGTTCCTGCTCGTCTGCGCGATCGGCTTCGCGCGGCACCGGCGACGCATGCCCGCCGGCGCCGCGAGCGTGCTGCGCACCGTGCGCATCGCGCTGCTCGCGCTTGCGGCCACCGTCGCGCTCGGCACATCGCTTGCGTTCGCGCTCGGCGGGCATCTACCCTTCTTCTCGATCGATCTCGTCGATCTGCACGCGGCCTGGGGGCTCGCCGGATGGGTCGGGCTACTGACGATCGGCATCTCATTTCAGTTGATTCCGATGTTTCAGGCCACCGAGCCCTATCCGCGCATCGTCACGCGCTGGCTGGGTCCATGCGTGTTCGCGTGGCTCGTTGCGGCGTCGATCGTCGCCGTCGGATCGGCCGGCCGCTTCGGTTTCGTGGCCGGCGTGATTCGCGTCGCGCTATACGTGACGTACGCGGCGTACGCCACGCTCACGTTTTACCTGCTGTGGACCCGCAAGCGCCCCGAAGCCGACACCACGACGCTATTCTGGCGCACCGCGACAGCGAGCGTCGCAGGCGCGAGCGTGCTCTGGATCGTGAACGCAAGCGTCGGCGGCCGCGACGTTGCAATCACGACGGGCGTGTTGCTGACGATCGGCGGCGCATGGTCGGCGATCAACGGCATGCTCTACAAGATCATTCCGTTCCTGCTGTGGTATCACGCGCAAAAGGCGAGCGACACGGCGATCCCCGCCATGCCGAAGGTCAAGGACATGCTGCCGGAGCGCATCGCCCGCAAGCAGTTCTTCGCGCATGTCGTCGCCTTGCTGCTGCTCGTCGCCGCGAGCGTCGCGCCGGGCGCATTCACGCGGCCGGCCGCCGTCGCGCTCGGCGTGTCGGCGGGCTGGCTCGCCGTCAACATGCTCGGCGCATGGCGGCGCTACGCACGGGTCAAGCGACGCGTCGCGTCGTCAGTACTGCATCTCGGAGCGTAGCCGATCGACGTCGGGGATGAAGATGTCGCGGCCGTTGACGACGACAAGCTCGCGCATGCAGAGATCGCGCAGCACGCGCGAGAAGTGCTCGGGCGTGAGATTCAGCCGCGACGCGATCGCCTTCTTGCCCGTCTCGAGCCGGATCTGCAGGCCGGATTCCGCGGGTGCGTCGTTCTGCTCGAGCAGATAGCTGATCACGCGCTGCGTGCCCGAGCGCAGCGAATACGTCTCGACGTCGACGACGAGCTGATGCAGCCGCATGCTGAGGCTCGCGAGCATCCTGCGCGCGAACGCCGGGTTGTGATCGAGCTCGTCGGTCACGGCGGACTTCGTCACGTGCAGGAGTAGCGCGTCGGAGAGCGTCTTCGCCGTCACCGCGTACGGCTTGTCCATGAACATCACCGCTTCGCCGAAGCTGTCTCCCGGCCCGAGCAGACGCACGATCTTCTCGATGCCGAGCGGCGAAAACGAGCTCAGCTTGATCTGCCCGTAGACGATCATATGAAAGCCGCCGCACGGGTCGCCCCGGCTGAACACTGTCTGCCCGCGCGACACCTGCGCGCGCATCGTGCCCCGCGCGAGATTGTCGAGCTCGCCGCGCGAAAGCCCGCTGAAGAGCGGCAACCGTGCAAGGAAATCCTGCACCGGAATCTTGCTTTCTTTCATCACGCCACCTTCTAGATCAGCTTCGAATAGGACGCAGCGGCCGGCCGGCCGAGATAGCCGTCGAACACCATGCCGATCGCGCGCACGAACATGCGCCCCTTCGGCGTAACGGCGATCCGGTCCGCTTCGATCGCCAGCAGGCCGGCGTCGCGATAGGGCTCGAGCCGCGCCAGCTCGGGCGCGAAATACTGCGTGAAATCGATGCCGTGCCTGCGGCCGATCGCCGCGAAATCGACGGGCGTGCTGCACATCACCGTCATGATGACTTCGCGCCGCAGCAGATCGTCGGGCGTCAGCGAGAAGCCGCGCTCGATCGGCAGGCGTCCCGCGTCGAGATGGCGGTAATACGTCTTCAGCGAGCGCGTGGACTGGCTGTACGACGCGCCGACCTTGCCGATCGCGGAAACGCCGAAGCCGATCAGGTCGCATTCGGCCTGCGTCGTGTAGCCCTGGAAATTGCGATGGAGGCTGCCCTCGCGCAATGCGTTGCTGAGCTCGTCGCCGGGCTTCGCGAAGTGATCGAGCCCGATGTACACGTATCCGGCGTCGAGCAGCCGCTGCGTCGATTCGATGAAGATGCTCAGCCGGTCCTCGGCGGGCGGCAGCTCCGATTCGACGATCAGGCGCTGCGCCTTGAAACGGCTCGGCAGATGCGCGTAGTTGTACACCGCGATGCGATCGGGCGACAGCCGGATCACCTCGTCGAGCGTGCGCGCGAAACTCGCGGGCGTCTGCCGCGGCAACCCGTAAATCAGGTCGATGTTGACCGATTCGAAGCCGGCCTCGCGGCTCGCGGCGAGCGCGCGCTCGACCATCGGCAGCGGCTGGACCCGGTGCACCGCCTCCTGGACGGACGGGTCGAAATCCTGAACGCCGAAGCTCGTCCGGTTGAAGCCGAGCGACGCGAGCGACTGCAGCGTCCGCTCATTGACCGTGCGCGGATCGATCTCGACGCCGAGCTCCGCTTGCGGCGCGAATTCGAAGTGGCCGCGCAGCGCGCGCATCAGGCGCGCGAGCTCGTCGGTCGCGAAGAACGTCGGCGTGCCGCCGCCGAGATGCAACTGCGTCGTCAGGCGATCGCGGCCGAGATGCCGAGCGACGAGGTCCATCTCGCGGATCAGATAGTCGACGTACGCGTTCGTCCGGCTATGGTCCTGCGTGATGATCTTGTTGCACGCGCAGAAGTAACAGAGCGATTCGCAAAACGGCAGGTGCAGATAGACGGACAGCGGCGGATTGCGCTCGGCCGTCGCGCGTCGCGACAGATATTCGCGGTAGGCGTCTTCGTCGAATGCGTCGGAGAACCGGTCGGCCGTCGGGTACGACGTATAGCGCGGCCCCTGGCGATCGAAGCGCCGGATCAGCGCTTCGGAGATCTGAACGTCCGCGAACGCGGGCGCGGCGTGTTGGGGAGCGGGCGCGGCGGTATCCGCGCCTTCGTTCGTATGCTTCGTGATGTCCATCTGCTTATACCCTGGCATGCCGCGCAAAATGCCGGCGTTTCATTGTCGGGCGTGCAGTGCGAACGGACTTGATGCAAGTCAACCTCCGACGTCGCGCACGTGCCGCTCGCGGCGCGGCGCGCGTATACGCTGAAGGGCTGTTCGCCCGCTACGCGAGCACGAAGCGCCCGACGAGTTGTCCCATGTGCTCGGCCTGCTCGCGCAGCGACGCGCTCGCCGCCGCCGATTCCTCGACGAGCGCCGCGTTACGCTGCGTCACTTCGTCCATCTGCGTGATCGCCGCGTTGACCTGTTCGATCCCTTCGCTTTGCTGCTCGGATGCCTTCGCGATTTCGCTCACGACGGTATCCACGCTGCGAATCGATGCGTTCACGCTGCGAATCGCGTCGTCCGCGCGCCTGAACAGCGACGAGCCGTCGGTCACGTGCCGGATCGATTCGTGAATCAGTTCCTTCACGTCCTTCGCGGCGCTCGCGCTGCGATGCGCGAGCGCGCGCACTTCGCCCGCGACCACCGCGAACCCCTTGCCCTGCTCGCCCGCTCGCGCGGCCTCGACGGCCGCGTTCAGCGCGAGGATGTTGGTCTGGAACGCAATGCCCTCGATCACCGACACGATGTCCGCCATCTTGTTCGAGCTGTCGTGGATCTGCGTCATCAGCGACACCGCATGCCCCACGATCCGGCCTGTGTCGGCCGCGCGCTCGGACGCCTGCGCGCTCAGCGTGCTCGCGTGCGAAGCGTTCGATGCGTTGTGGCGCACCGTCGACGTCAGTTCCTCCATGCTCGCCGCCGTTTCCTCGAGCGACGCCGCCTGCGTTTCGGTGCGGCCCGACAGATCGAGATTGCCCGCCGCGATCTGCTGGCTGCCGACCATCACGGAATCGGCGACGCGCCGCGTCTCGGTCAGCGTCTGCGCCCATACGTCGAGCAGCGCGTTGAAGCCGCGCTTGATGAACGCGAACTCGTCCTTGCCGCTCACCGCGAGGCGCCGGCGCAGATCTCCGTCGCCCACCGCATGCATGCAGGAAGACAATTGCGCGACGTCGTCGTGCGTCGACATCGCGAACGCGACGAACAGATAGAGCGCGCACGCGACGAGCGCGACGCTCAGCGTCATGATCGCGGTCACCTTCATCTGCTCGGCGTGCGCGCGCGCCGCGAGCCGCTCGCGCAACTGCTGCGCGAGCGCGCCATGCGCGCGGTACAGCGCGTCGATCGCATCGCTGCCTTGGCCGAAGTACGTCTTCGCGTCGATCGACGCATCGCCACCCGCGAGCGAGGCCGCCGTGCGCTGAAATGCCGCGACCGCGCCGAGATCGATGCCGCCCGGCGTCTGCGCGCCGCCGCCGGCGCCGCGCGTGCCGTTCACGCGTTCGAGGTGATGCCGAATCACGCTCATCTGCTCGGCCAGGCCGCTCGCGCGCACCGCGAGCTCGCGCTTGTCGGCGTCGCCGAGCGCGCCGCTGCTCAGCGCGGCCGAGCCCTTGCCGCGCAACACGCCGACGGTCTCGGCCGTGCCCGGCAGCACGAACAGCACCGAGTCGATCAGGTGATAGTTCGATGCGTCCGGATCGACACCGAGCTGCGAGGCGACCGCCAGATCCTTCTCGAACAGAAAGATCGAATGGATGACGTCGGTGTGCGAATCGAACAGCGCCGCGGCGGATGTGCCGAGCCCGCCCGTCGCCGCCTTCGCGTACTGGCTCGCGAGCGCGTCGACCGGCGCAACGACATCGAATCGGCCGGTGTCGCGCACCTGCTGCTTCAATGCCGCGACGAGACGCTCCGCGCTCGCGCTCGCCGCGTCGAATTTCCCGCGCATCGCTTCGTTGCCCGCGAGCACCGAAGCGCCCGCGCCGCGCCGCACCTGCACGGCCTTCAACAGATCCTGCGTCGTTTCGAGGATCGAGATGCCGTCGCGTTCGCTTTGCGTCGTCGCATAAGCATGCAACGCGGCGGCGAGCGTCGCGTAGAGCGCCGCAACGAGCGGCACGATGAACAGCGCGGCGAGAATCGCGAGCTTCCTGGGCAACTTCATGCGCGCCATCAAGCGCATTCCAGGTCCAAATATATGCTTGCTCATTCCTGCCCCTTTTCGATGTGATGAGACGACCGTTTCGGCCTCGTTTCCGCCGTATACGGATCGTTCGACCCGACACTTAAGCGAACTTAAGCAAAATCAATCGTCAGACATCGCCATCAAAATCTTCGCCACATCGCGCACGCATGATTCGACGTTCGCGCACGCTGCGTCATTTGTGCGCATCGAACGCGGCGCCTCCGAATTCGTGCGTCGCTGTGCCGCATGCTCGGCAATGCTCGGCTTTCCTGAACATTTCCTGACGCAGATCAAAATCACGCCCGATGTCGGATACCCGCAACGCATTCGATCAAGAATCTCCGTACGCGCGCGACGCATCATCCATGCGGGAGCACCGTGCCACGCGGCCGTTCGTCGGTGGACCGGCCGGCTCGTTCGCCGCCGCCGCGGCATCGCGACCCGCGGTCGCGCACGAGCGTTGGACCCGCATCGATTCACGCATTAAGATACATACTATATGCATCTTAACCGGAGAGCCAACGTGAAGATCCCGCTCGCGACCCATCAACCTTCTCGGCAGCCCACCGGCCTGCCGGTGCTGCGGCTCGGGTTCAGGCCGTTTTATCTCGGCGGCGCTTATTTCGGGATCGTGTCGATCGCGCTCTGGCTCGCGTCGCTGCACGGGTTTCCAGTGGCCGGCCGGTCGCCCGCGATGAGCGGCCTTGCGTGGCATGTCCACGAGATGGTGTTCGGGTTCTCGGCCGCGATCGTCGTCGGCTTTCTGCTGACGGCGATCCGAGCATGGACCTCGCGCGATACGCCGCACGGCGCGCAGCTCGCCGCCCTTTGGCTGCTATGGGCGGCGGGACGCCTGCTCGTCTGGGCGGGCCCCGAACCGCTCGCCGCCGCCGTCGACTCCGCGTTCCTGCCGATCACCGCGCTCATCCTGCTGCGCGTGCTGCTCGCCGCACGCAACCATCGCAACGTGTTCCTGACTGTCGCGCTCTTTCTGCTCGGCGCGCTCAACGCGCTCTTTCACTGGTGGGCCACCCACGGACGCCTCGATCTCGCGCTGCAAGCCGCGTATTCGGCCATCGGTCTCGTGTTGCTGTTCGTCGTCGTGATTGCCGGCCGCATCGTGCCGACGTTCACGATGAACGCGATTCCCGGGTTCGCGGTCAAGCGCTGGAAATTCGTCGAGACGCTCGCCGCGCCGGTCACCGTGCTCGCGCTCTGCGCGGATGCGATTGCGCTGCCCGGCGCGCTCGTCGCCGCCGTCGCGTTCGCGGCGGCCGCGCTGCACGCGACGCGCATCGTCGGCTGGCGCTCGTGGCGCGTCGGCGCGCGGCCGATCCTGTGGATCTTGCACGTCGCGTATGCGTGGGTGCCGCTCGGCTTCGCGATGCTCGCGCTCGCCGCGCTCGACGTCGCGCCGCACTCGCTCGCGATTCACGCGCTGACGGTCGGCGTAATCGGCTGCGCGATCGTTGCGATGATCACGCGCACCGCGCTCGGCCATACCGGCCGGCCGCTGCGTGCGGGACCGAACGAAATCGCATGCTATTGGCTGCTGATCGCCGCGACGCTCGTGCGCGTGTTCGGGCCCTGGGTCGCGCCCGACATGACGAGCGTCTGGATCGATGCGGCGGGCGCGTGCTGGGTGGCGGCGTTCGCCGTCTATGCAATGCACTACACGGGCTACCTGACTTCGCCGCGCATCGACGGCAAGGCGGGCTGAACCGGACGCGCGTCACCGTTGGGTTCGCGGCGCACGTGAGACGCGGGCAAGACTGCACGTTTTCGGAAAATACCGCGACGACCGCCGCGTCGCGCCTCGACAGATCATCGCGGAACGCGTTCCCGGATCGAGACGGACTCCGAAATACTTTTTCGCTATCCGCTTGCATCGCGGCATCCGGCGAATCGCCTCGTCACTCGAACGCGTATTTCGTTGCTTGCCATCGCGCGCCGCACCATCACATCGGCTCGGCTCGCGGCACGCGCGGACACGCCGCTGCCTTCGCGTTCGCGCGCACAGCTCGCAAAAACACGACTCGAAGCAGGGTCTCCACGCCTTCGCTTGCGGCCCGCCAAATAGATGCATACCATGTACAACAATTAGGATGATCGACCGATCGCGAGTCGCGCGATGCGCAGCGCTTCGCATCGCACCGTCGTGACCGCCCTGCTCTACACGGATTCGCCCATGCTCAACGTCGCCCCACCCACGCCGCTCGCCCGAGCGCTCGAACAACCCTACCGGCAAGGATTCGTGACCGACATCGAATCCGATGCGCTGCCGCCCGGCCTCGACGAAAACGTCGTTCGCGAGATTTCGCGCCGCAAGCGCGAGCCGGCGTTCCTGCTGGAGTGGCGGCTCGCCGCATTCGAGCGCTGGCTCGCGATGACGCCGCCCGACTGGGGCAAGCTGCGCATCGCGCCGATCGATTTCCAGGCGCAGTCGTACTATTCGGCGCCGAAATCGCTGAAAGACCGGCCGAAGAGCCTCGGCGACGTCGATCCGAAGCTGCTCGAGACTTACGAGAAGCTCAACGTGCCGCTGCACGAGCGCGCCCGGCTCGCCGGCGTCGCGGTCGACGCGGTGTTCGATTCCGTGTCGGTCGGCACGACCTTTCGCGAACAGCTCGCCGAAGCGGGCGTGATTTTCTGCTCGTTCTCGCATGCGGTCGAACACCATCCGGAGCTGATCGAGCGCTATCTCGGCACCGTCGTGCCGCCCGCCGACAACTTCTACGCGGCGCTGAATTCGGCCGTGTTCTCCGACGGCTCGTTCGTCTATGTGCCGCAGGGCGTGCGCTGCCCGATGGAGCTGTCGTCGTACTTCCGGATCAATGCGCGGAACACCGGTCAGTTCGAGCGAACGTTGATCATCGCCGAGCCCGGCAGCCACGTCAGCTATCTCGAAGGCTGCACCGCGCCTCAGCGCGACGAGCATCAACTGCACGCGGCCGTCGTCGAACTCGTCGCGCACGACGACGCGTCCATCAAATATTCGACCGTGCAGAACTGGTATCCGGGCGACGCGAACGGCGTCGGCGGCATCTACAACTTCGTGACGAAGCGCGGGCTGTGTGCGGGCGCGCGCTCGCGCATCGCGTGGACGCAGATCGAAACCGGGTCCGCGATCACGTGGAAATATCCGAGCGTCGTGCTGCACGGAGACGAATCGAGCGGCGAATTCCATTCGATCGCCGTGTCGAATCACTGCCAGCAGGCCGACACCGGCACGAAGATGATCCATCTCGGCCGCAATACGCGCAGCCGAATCGTGTCGAAGGGCATCAGCGCCGGCCGCGCGCAGAACAGCTACCGCGGCCTCGTGCGCGTGGCGCGCACGGCCGAAGGCGCACGCAATCACACGCAGTGCGATTCGCTGCTGATCGGACCGCAGTGCGGCGCGCACACGTTCCCGTACGTCGAGAGCACGCGCGGCGACGCCGTCGTCGAGCACGAAGCGACGACGACGCGCATCTCCGAAGACCGTCTCTTCTATTGCCAGCAACGCGGCATCGATCCGCAGGAGGCGACGGCGCTCATCGTCGGCGGTTTCTGTCAGGCCGTGCTCGAAGCGCTGCCGATGGAATTCGCGCTCGAAGCGAAAGCGCTGCTCGCGGTATCGCTCGAAGGCGCCGTCGGCTGATCCCACACATGAAGAACCGAGGAACCACCATGAATCGATCCGAACCCTTGCTGCAGGTATTCGATCTGAGCGTCGACGTCGCGGAGCGCCGCGTGCTGGAGTCGGTGTCGCTTACCGTGCCGGCGGGCGCGCTCGTCGTGCTGATGGGCGCGAACGGCAGCGGCAAGAGCACGCTCGGCATGACGCTCGCGGGCCACCCGGCCTATCGCGTCGCGCGCGGCCACGCGCGCTTCGACGGGCAGGACCTGCTCGCGATGACGGTGCAGCAGCGCGCGCGCGCCGGCCTGTTCCTGTCGTTCCAGGCGCCGCCCGATATTCCCGGCGTGAAGAACAATCTCTTCGTGCGCACCGCGCTCAATGCGGTGCGCGAAGCGCGCGGCGACACGGCGCTCGACGCCGTCGATTTTCTCGGCGACGCGCGCGCGGCCGCTACGCGCGTCGGCCTGTCCGATTCGATGCTCAACCGTTCGATGAACGAAGGTTTCTCGGGCGGCGAGCGCAAGCGCAACGAGCTGCTGCAACTCGCGCTGCTGCGCCCTCGGCTCGCGATGCTCGACGAGATCGACTCGGGCATGGACGTCGACGGCGTGCGCGCGGCGATCGACCTGATCGGCCGGCTGCGTGAGCGAGGCACCGCGTTCGTGATCGTGTCGCATTACCTGCAGATGATCGAATCGCTCGCGCCCGATACCGTGTTGCTGCTCGATCGCGGGCGCATCGTCGAATCCGGCGATCTCGGTCTGGCGCGGGATATCGCGGCGAAGGGCTTCGTTCGCACGAACGCACTCGCGGAGGCCTGACGCGATGACGACCACCGACACCGAACGGATCGCCGCGCGAGCGCGGCTCTCTGAACGCGGCTGGGTCCCGCGCCGCGCCGAATCGTTTCGCCATCTTCCGCCGCCCGCCGCCGACGCCTGGCTCGGCGACGACGCTCGCCGCGCGCGATCGGCCGCGCCGAACGCGCCGGCGCGCGCCGGCTGGCTGCTCGCGCCCGTCGGCTCCGGCTCGCTCGGGCATGTCGACGCACGCTGGCTGGGCACGGCCGATCCCGCCGAGCGCGCCGCATTGTTCGCGGATCTGCCGACGTCCGGCGAAGGCGACGCCGCGCCGTTCTTCTGGGCGCATCGCGCGCTGTGCGAATCCGGCCTGCGTCTGCGCATCGGCAGCGGTTCGGCGCAATGCCCGCCCCTGATGCTTCAGTTGCGGTTGCAGCCGCACGCGAGCGTCGAAGCGCCGCTCGTCGTGATCGACGTGATGCCCGGCGCGCGCTGCGTGCTGATCGAATCGCACGGGCACGAAGCCGCGGGCCGCAACGGCCCGATCACGCAGAACCTGCGGGCGCATATCCGGCTCGGCGCCGGCGCGTCGCTCTATCATTTGCGCGTCGCGACGCCTCGCGCGCTCGACCGCATCGCGCATCACGTGCACGTGCAGCTCGAGTGCGGCGCGCAATATCGGCAATCGCTGCTCGCGGCGGGCACCGAGTACCACCTGCAACGCACGGTGCTCGATCTGCGCGGCGAGCATGCGCTCGCCCGCGCCTCCGGCGTGCTGTTCGCATCCGCGCACGCGAAGCTCGAACAGCAGATGCGCGCAACGCACGCGGCGCCGCGCACGAAGAGCGCGATCGATTCGCTCGCGCTCGCGAGCGGCAACGCGCAGATCGTCGCAAACGCGTTCTCGTCGATTGCGGCGGGCGCATCGGGTGCCGATCTCCGGCAGCGCCTGAGCGGCATTCCGACGAGCGGCGAACCGCGCGTCGTGCTGCGGCCGCATCTCGAGATCCATCACGACGACGTGCAGGCGGCGCACGGCGCGACGTGGGGCGCATTGCCCGAAGACGCGCTCTTCTACGCATGCCAGCGCGGCCTCGATCGACGCGATGCGCGGGCATTGATCATCGCGGGCATGGCGCGCTCGGCGCTCGCGCGCGGCATCGACGCGCCCGGCATGCTGGAGACGCTCGGCGGCGATACGCTCGTCGCACGCGAGGTCGAACGGCATCTGGCCGAACAGGCGGAAACAACGGCGGCAACGGAGGTTCGCCATGGGTGACATGCTGCGCTCGGCGACGATGGTGAACGCGTTTCCCGCACTCGCGCAGCGCGTCAACGGCGCGCCGCTCGCCTATCTCGACAACGCGGCGACGACGCACATGCCGCGGCCCGTTCTCGACGCGATGCGCCGCTTCGACGAGCGCGATCGCGCCAACATTCACCGCGGCGTCCACACGCTGAGCCAGCGCGCGACCGACGCCTACGAGCGGGCGCGCGACACGCTGACGCGTTTCGTCGGCGGGCGCGCCGATCATCTGCTCGTCTTCACGTCGGGCGCGACCGACGCGCTGAATCTCGTCGCGCACGGCCTGTCGCTCGCGGGCCATACGCGGGCCGTGCTGCAGGAAGGCGACGAGATCGTCGTCAGCGCTCTCGAGCATCATGCGAATCTCGTGCCGTGGCAGATGGCCGCGCGCCGCTGCGGCGCGCGGCTGCGAATCCTGCCCCCGGACCCTGAGGGCCGCCTGCACGTGAAGGATCTCGAACGATTGCTGACGCCGCGCACGCGCGTGTTCTCGGTCACGGCCTGCTCGAACGCGACCGGCGAGCGGCCGCCCTACGAAGCGCTGCTCGCCGCCGCGCACGCGGCAGGCGCGCTGACGGTGCTCGACGCCGCGCAGGCAATGAGTCACGAAGTGCCGGACCTGTCGACGCTCGCGTGCGACTTCGCCGCATTTTCCGGCCACAAGATGTACGGGCCGATGGGCACCGGCGCGCTCGTCGGCCGCCGGGAGGCGCTCGATCGGCTCGTGCCGCTGCGCTTCGGCGGCGATATGGTGAGCTGGGTCGGCGAAACCGACGCGACGTTCGACGCATTGCCCGCGAGGCTCGAAGGCGGCACGCCGAACGTCGCGGGCGCGATCGGAATGGCGGCCGCCGCCGACTATATCGACGAAATCGGCCGAGAGGCGATCGACGCTCACGTGCGCGCGCTGCGCGACCACGCGGCAGCGGGCCTCGCGGCGCTCGACGGCGTGACCGTGCTCGCCGCGCGCACGTCGTCGGCGATCGTGTCGTTCGTCGCCGACGGCGCGCATCCGCACGACATCGGCACGTTGCTCGACGAGCGCGGCGTCGCGTTGCGCACGGGCTATCACTGCGCGCAGCCGCTCCTCGAGCGGCTCGGCTGCGGGCCGACGACACGCGCATCGTTTGCGCTGTACAACACGCACGACGAGGTCGAACGACTCGTGGCCGGCGTCGCGCATGCACTCGAGGTATTGCGATGAATTCGACACTCTCCCTCACTGCGCCCGCCGACGCGCGAAACACGCTCTATCAGGAGCTCGTGGTCGAGCACAAGCGCGCGCCGCGTCACTTCGGCAAGCTCGCCGATCCGACGCACGAGGCGCGTGGGCACAATCCGCAATGCGGCGACGATCTGAAGGTGCAGTTGCGCATCGAAGGCGGCCGGATCGGCGACATCCGCTTCGAAGGCCACGGCTGCGCGATCTGCATCGCGTCCGCGTCGATGATGACCGAGGCCGTGATCGGCCGCGACGTCGAAGCCGCGCGGCAGCTCCAGCAGCGATTCCGCGCGGTGCTCACCGGCCAGGCCGGGCACGACGAGGCCCATCTCGGCAAGCTCGCGAGCCTCGTCGCCGTGCAGCGCTATCCGAGCCGGATCAAATGCGCGCTGCTCGGTTGGCACGCGCTCGCGCACGCGCTCGACACGCGCGCGACCGATGCGTCCGAACACGAGGCGCACGCATCATGAGACGTCCGAAAGAAACGGTCGTCCTGCAACGGCCGGTTGCCGTCGAATGCGTGCCGTCCGGCGCGCCGCTCGACCTGCCCGCGGGCACGGTCGCCGACGTCACGCAGGCGCTCGGCACGAACTTCACGCTCGTCGTCGGCGGCCAAATGGTGCGGCTGCGCGGCGCGGATGCGGACGCGATCGGCCGGCCACCGCCCGACGAGATCGAAGCGCCGGACGGCCCCGTCTCGCACGACGAGGCGCAAGCGTTCGTCTGGCGGACCCTGAAGACCTGTTACGACCCGGAGATTCCAGTCGACATCGTCGAGCTCGGCCTCATCTACGCCTGCATGATCGAGCCCGCCGAGCACGATCGCTTGAAGGTATCGATCAGGATGACACTGACCGCGCCCGGCTGCGGAATGGGAGAAGCGCTCGCCGACGAAGTCGCCGACAAGGTGCTCGCGCTGCCGTTCGTCGGCGAGGTCAACGTGGACATGGTGTTCGATCCGCCGTGGGATCGGTCGCGGATGTCGGAGACGGCGATGCTCGCGCTCGGTCTTTGAAGAAACGGCGCTGCGACGCGGCGAAGCATGAGCCGTCAAAGCCGGCCGAAAGCACCGTGACGCCCGCGCTTGCGGGCGTTTCCTTTCGCGGACGCTGTCCGCGCCGACGTAACGCGGCGCGACATGACGCGACGCGCCGAACATCCGTGCGAACATCCGTGCGGACATCCGGCGAACGACGCCCGCCGCGCATTCCCGCCCGCCGCCGTTCATGCGGAGCGACGCGACGCCAAGCGCGGACACCGCGCCATGTTGCGTCGCGTCGCGTCAAGCCGTGCGATTCAACCGCCGCAGCCGCCGCCCGAGCAGCAGCTGTCGCCCGCATCGTGCCCGAGCGCGCCGTCGCGCTTCGCGATCTGCACGCGCCACTGCGACGGTCCCGCCTCCAGGTACGTCCATTCGAACGAATCGGCCGCGAGTTGCTCCAACTGGTAATAGAGCGGCTTCGGATCGTGATCGTTGATCAGTTGCAGCGCTTCGCCGCCGGGCAACGCGTCGAAGGTGCCGAAGATCAGTGCATGGCGCTTGTGATGAGGAATCCTACGAACGTCGATGATGGATGCGTACTGCTCGCTCATGGCATAGCCCTTGAAAAGGAGAAAGACGCGGCGCGCGACCCGTGTGGAACGCCCGCCACCCGCCGGGAAGTGCCGTCGGCGATTGCCCGGCTTGCAACATGCAGCCGTTAGCTATATAAAGTGCATGTATTGCGCATCTTATAGCGCGCCACCCTCGATAGCAACATTGAATACGCATCTTTTTGCCACGTATGCGACTCTCTGAATACACGGACTACACGCTGCGCGTGCTGATGTATTGCGCGTCGAATCCGGATCGCCTCATCACGATCGCGGAGCTCGCCGAGCGCCACCACGTGTCGAAGAATCACCTGACGAAGATCGTCAACAGCCTCGCGCGCCAAGGCACGCTCGAGACGACGCGCGGCCGGGGCGGCGGCGTGCGTCTCGCGCTACCGCCCGAGCGTATCGGCATCGGCGACGTGATTCGCGCATCCGAAACGGACTTTCGGCTCGTCGAGTGCTTCGACCGGAACACGAATACGTGCATGCTCGCGGCGAAGTGCCGGCTCGAGCGGCTGCTCGACCGCGCCTTGCGCGCATATTTCAAGGAACTGGACGGCGCGACGCTCGCGGATCTCGTCGGCCCGCCACCGAAGAATGGATTGAGCGCGGCCGAGAAGATGCACGAATTCGCGATCGCGATGCCGGCGAAAGCGACCGCGCGAACGCGATGACGGGTTCGCGTTCGAACGCGAACGGGCGCCGCCGCGCGCCCGCTTCTCACGAATGCGGCAGTCGATCGTCGCGCGGCTGAATCGGCCGCGCCCTCTTCCGCAGTCGCTACCGCGCCGCCGCCGGCGCCCGGCCGACAGCGGCGAAGCCGCGTCAGACTTCGGTCCGCTCGTCGAGCATCGCGAAGTTGAGCATCTTCAGGTGGGCGACCATCATCGAGTCCATCGTCCGGACGTGATGATCGAACCAATCCGATACTTCCGCCAGCAGCCGGCGGCCCAGTTCGAACTGCGCGTCGCGCGCGATCTTGTCGCGCACGGACGCCGCCACTTTCAGCACTTCGTCGTGATCGGCCGCATGGCAATACTGCGGCCCGAACTTCGTGCTCGCCATCCAGCGCTCTTCTCGTTCGAAGTGCTGACGGCAGTGATCGATCCAGACGTCGAACGCCTGCAGGAAGTGCGCGTCGTCCGCGCGTGCGGCTGCGTCGAGCAACTGGACGAATTCCGTGTGAACGGCATCGACGAACGGATCGTCGAGCTTCAGCTCGGGCTTCAGGTTGGGTGAAGGATCTTGCATCGGAAAGGCGGTGTAGTTCGTGATTCGATAGGCGACCTGACGGATCGCGTCTTCGAAGGTACATGCCGCCCTCGCCCTTCGCTCGCCGATCTTCGTTCACGTTGATTCAACACAAGCTTTTCGGAGCATACGGCCTCGCCCATGCGCGCAAAGCCGGCGCGCGGCGTGTCGGCTTTCATTTTTCCGCCACTGTCTTTCCAACCCATTTTGGGCCGTGCATCGGGCTCGTCTGAACATGCATCAAGATCTCGCCCCATGCGTTGTTTGCGAATCGTCAACATGCAACCCGCGAAATTCCGCTACATTCCGCCGCCAAAGCGACTGGTTGTCGCATCGAGTGCGACGAATGCGTTTCGGCGTCTCGCTAGGCCTGCTTCATCACAAACTTAGGCAAATTCAATGGTCCGAAGAATAACGAGTAGAGCGTCCGCGATCCTGCGATTAGGACTCGTCGCGGGTCTTTCCGGATGCAGCGAGCTGCACGTGCTCGATCCGAAGGGCGCGATCGGCGCCGCGGAGAAGGCGTTGATCGCCACGTCGACGTGGGCGATGCTGATCGTCGTCGTGCCGGTGATCCTCC